>CAYFFU010000019.1:0-10913 GCA_964342665.1 uncultured Desulfurococcales archaeon | reverse complement strand
CTATCATGTTGTTCTGGAACGTTCCCCCTCCCGTCACATATGTTGGGTTGATCCACAGGACTATGCTTACGTTTACTGGGGCGAGGCCTGACACTAGCTCCCTCACGTGGTCGATCTCAGACGCCATGGACTCCACAAGGCTGACCGAGGCGTTTACATGGCCTGTCGCCTCCCCGACCATTATTATGGACTTGTAGACGTCGCTTAGGGACTGGTACGAGGGCAGCAGAAGGACTGGTATGCCGTACTGCTGAAGCACGGAGGCTATGTAATTGTTATAGCCCCAGCCCGCAGTGCCTATTACTAGATCTGGGTTAAGCGAAAGTATCTGCTCTATGTCAGGCGAGCTGTAGGTGCTTCCTATAACGCTGAGTTTCCCGGAGCTGACGAGCTTCGCCACAGTGTAGTTAAACGGTGGAGGCAGGTATGTGACGCTGTTATTGTCTACTCCGACGAGCTGGCTGGTGGCGTTGAGGGCTATCACTATTTCAGTTGCGGCCGGGTCAAGCGTGACTATGCGGACAGGCCTCGACGGTATGTAGACCGTTTGGTTCAGCGCGTCGACAAGCATGAGGGGGTACCTGACGCTGGACTCAAGCTCTGAGAACTCGCTCTTGATAGAGCTCACCTCGTTGCTGAGTGAGCTGTTCAAATTATAGATGGCTAGGCCAAGCCTCTCGCTGAGGTTGGTCAGCCTTGCTGTCACCTGCGCCGAGAGTGATTGGTTTACCTTGGCGAGGCTGTCTCTGATAGAGTTGATGTTGCGGTTGATGTTGCTAATCTCATAGCTGACGTACGCTCCCATGATCGCTACCGCGACAATAACGACTACCATGGTTGCCATCACGTACTTATTAAGTGAGGCATTGTTATGCGACAAATCAGGCACCATGCTTGGATAGGGTATCCAGGCATATAAAAGGTTTAACCAATATGTCCGAAGCGCTAGCAGGCCCGACATCAAGCAATTTAGAGCTCAGAACCCCCTCAGCTATTGGGGGCCGTTTTGTTAGAAAGCATAAGGAGAGCAGTGGCTCAGGTATCGGCAGAGCAGGTAAGGGGTGCCTCTTGGTCCGCTGAGACCCTTGCAAGCGCGGTCCTTGAGGACGCCTCATCAGGAAAGGCCTCCTGCGACAACCTGGATGACATAGGGAGGCTGCTGATATCTGCAAACCCCACCATGGGTAGCATAGACAACCTGTTGTGGTCGTTGAGGACTGCATGCTATGAGGGAAGGGAGCTCAAGGACGGCGCCTCGATATTCCTTGAGTACCTTCGATGGTCCCACAGCGAGCTCGTCAAGAGGTCCGTGGAGCTGGCTAAGGACACACCAATTAGCATTATTACAATAAGTTACAGCTCTAACGTGATCGACGTTATTTCAGCGCTGTCGTCAGAGTCCATGGTTAAGAAGGTCTACGTGCTTGAGAGCGTGCCAGGCGGCGAGGGGAGGAACGCAGCCGCTGAGCTCAGGTCTAGGAAGGTAAACGTGGAGCTCATCCCAGACGCAGCCGCCAGCTCTTACATAGGATCTGTTGACATAGCTCTGATAGGCGCAGACAACGCTACAACCGACGGCTGCATCTACAATAAGCTGGGCTCTAAGAGCCTGGCTATAATTGCGGGGTACTTTGGTAAGCCCGTCATAGCGGCCTTCGAGCCATATAAGATAACCCAGGAGTCACGCTGCGGCTCCGTTAAGCTGCTGGAGAGGAGCTACCAGGCCGATCCATGGGGTGAGGTCAGCTACAAGGTATTTGATGAGTTGACAAGGGACCTGGTAGACGCCGTGCTCAGCGTCAAGGGCCTTAATGATAATACTCCTGCGCAGCTAGGGGTTCTCAGAAGGTCGTTCGAAGAGTGGATAGAGAAGGGGCTTAAGGGCGGGTCGGCTTGAACAGGCCTTCAAGTGAGAGCGAGCTTAACGAGCTTGACAAGATGATACTTGTTCACATCTACAGGTTCGGCCCTGACAACCCATGGTATATGGCCAGGAGGCTTATGGGGCTCAGCGGGTGGTCGCCCCACTTTGACCAGGATCAGATAGAGGCTGAGTGTGACAGGCTTGAGAGGCTCGGCCTCCTCACTAGGTTTAAGGGGCAACTTAAGCGGGAGCTGACGTCATCAGTTAAACCTTGGCTTAAGTTTAAGTCAAGGGAAATGGGCCACAAGCCGTCAGGGGTTTACTATGATTTAACTAAGGAGGGCAGGAGGGTGGCCTCAAGCATTTACAAGCAGCTTAAGGGTAAGAGCTAAACAGTCAAGGCTGCCCCACGACCTTACTCTCGCCTGACAACAGCTCTAACTTTAAATTGCGCTCTTGGGCCTTCAAGTGAGGAGGCGTTATCCATGAACGTCTCAGCCAGACCCTCGCTAGCTTATGCCTTAGTTGTGTCGGTCATTGTAGTGGCTTCAGTGCTCCTGTTAGGCTTTGTCCTAGTCACTTTTCATATAATACCTACGGGATACGAAAACTACGTTTATGGCGCCCTGTGGCTCCTCGCGTCAGTAGTAATAACCAACCTGATATCAAGCTTCATAAGGAGAAGGCTCTTGCCTCAGCTGGGCCCCGCCAACGCGTCCTCTGTGTCTTTTGTTGCAAGGCTAACAGGCTACGTCATAGCATTCATTGGCTTTCTTGCAATTATAAGGGTTACCGTGTCCGAGGCCCTGGCAGCTGGGGGCTTCGCTGGGATAGTGGTAGGACTGGCGTCGCAGTTCGTGCTGTCTAACATATTTGGCGGCATAGTGCTAATTCTCACAAGGCCCTTTAAGGTCGGCGACAGGATAACGTTCACAACGTGGCAGTACGGGCTCATGGTGCCGACGTACCCTCCAAAGTTCTTCTCACAGGACTACCTGGTGCCCGGCTACACGGGAACTGTGACTGAGGTAAACCTAATGTACACCATAATAGTTGACGATAACAACGTACCCATAAAGGTGCCTAACAGCATAATGGCGCAGGCCGCCATATTCGTGCACTCCTCATCAGAGACTAGGAGGGTCAGGACAAGGTACGAGGTTCCAAAGGACTTAGACCCAGAGCTTGTGATAGCTAAAGTCAAGGATGAGGTGAGGAAGCTCCCGATAGTTGCCGATGACCCTACAGTAAGGGTTATCGAGACTAGTAGGGACACATATGTGATAGCAATAGACGCTAACTGCAAGACCATTTACGAGGAGGAGGCCAGGAACGACATACTGTTGGCTGTCATGAGGACAATAAAGTCCATTCAGCAGTCAACAAAGAGTTCGCAAGCCGCTTCAAGGACGTCGTAGCACGCGTGACTTCTAGCGACGTTTAGGAGGCCTTATCCTAGGTCCCGTGGCCGCCGCCACTAATATGGCGGCTGCCGCTGGCGAGGCCAGCAGAAGTGCGTGGGCCTGAGAGGCGTTATTGCTGAGGAGCACAGCAAGCACGGCGCCTCCTAGGACCCCGCTTATTGCCTTGCCAGTGTATATCGCTGCGTTATTAGAGGTCGAGTAGGCCTCACCGTAAAGGTCGCCCACGACGCTGAAAAATAAGGGTATGAGGGCTCCGCCCGAGAAGCCTACCAAGATGACACCAACTATCTTGACTAGTCCCGGGCCATAGAAGGCCATGGCAGAGGCCGCAATAGAGGTGGCCAGCGACGCAAGTATAGTTAGGGGCCTGCCTATGCTGTCAGACACGGCGCCGAGCACTGGTCTCCCCAGACCGCTCGCCAACGGAAAGGCCGAAGCCGCTATAAGGAAGAGGTACCCCTCAAGGCCTGAGAGCCCCCTCATAAAGCTCGAGAAGGAGACCAGCGGCACTAGTGCCAGCACGAAGGACGCGTAGAGCAGCCACCAGGAGCCGGTCCTAGCGGCCTTAGAGACGCTAACCCCCTTCAGGTTGCCTGGGTACCTGAGCTGGCTTGAAAGCGCAGTTAGCACCACCAGCTCGCCTAGGCCTATGCCTAGGCTGACGTCCCTGAAGCTCCTAGCGGCCTCTATAAATGGGTTGGCCACGGACGCGCCGAAGCCAAAGCCAAGGCTGACAAGCCCTGTGGCCAGGCCTCTCCTGTCAGGGAACCACTTTACAGCCACGTTAGACGCTATGCCATAAAGTATGCCCTCGCCCGCGCTGCCTATGGCCCACCAGGCGTAGAACTCCTCTATGCTCCTTGACGCAAAACCACCTAGGAAGCCGGCCGCCGAGGCTACCGACGCTAAAGTGCCGATAAGCCTGGGGCCTCTGGAGTCAACGATCGGGCTGACTACCAGCTGAGAGACCGTAGACACAATGGCAAAGATTGTGAACGCAACGCCAACCTCTACGTCAGTAGCGTGGAGGCCTTCAGAGATGAGGGGGCTCAGCACGTTCCAGGAGTACTGGTACAGCGAGTTGAACGACATAATTACGAAGCTAATGGCGAGCAGCTCCTCCCTCCTCAAGGCCCTTAGCCTTCGCGCAGCAGTGCTCTTAACGGTTATAATCCTTGCATTACGCTACTTAAAGGTGACGTGTGATGTCGGCCGAAGGCACATTGCCTGGAGAGGACATCGCAAGGAAGTTAAGGGACCTGCTGGGGCTTAACAAGTACGAGTCCCTCGCGTACCTGGCAGTTCTTAAGCTTGGAAGCGCCAGGCCCCAGGACGTAGCTAAGGAGGCAGGGATACCTCCTCAGAGAATATATGACGTGCTTAAGAGCCTCCAATCAATGGGCCTGCTGGACGAGTCAGAAGGCATTTACAGCGCCGTAGACCCAAGGCAGGCAGCCTCTGTAATAGCTGAGAGCGAGGTGGTTAAGACGCTCAGCAGGGCGTCTGCAATAAGGGAGCTCGGCAACGAGCTCTCAAGGCTTTACAGGGCTGCCGCCGCGAGGCCTCAGCTGAGGCTTGTGAAGGGGCTTGAGACGGTGCTTGGGGCCGCCATGAGCTATAGCAATGGCTGTGAGTCAAGGCCTATATTTATGGCGTTCAAGGTGTTTGATAGGCTCTCCCAGGTGGCGGGTCACCTCAAGGACTTGGTGAGGTCGTTGCCCCACGGCGCCGTGGTGATAGTGCCGAGGGGCTTTATAGACAAGTACAGGGACAGCGTAGCCGAGTTCTCCCAGTACAACTTAAAGTTCGTGGAGTCTGACGCGGCCTTCATAGACTTGATGGTATCGTGCAACGCGGTTATAATAGGCGTTCCGTGGCAGGGCGACGCAGTTGCTGTGGTCATAAATGACGAGGAGTTTGCTACAGCGCTTTACTCAAGGCTGGCAAGCCTGGCGGGCCTCAGTTAAGGGGCTCCCCGCGCCTTATGGCGTCTACAAGGCCATCGATGGTGTTCTCAAGGAAGCCCTTGATCATGAACTCCTCCCCCTTGGCCTTCAGCCACAATACGTCAGGGTCCCCGCTGAGGGCCAGCAGCGCCTCGTCGTATGTGAAAGCGCCGTTGGAGGCCGCCTTGTTTAACGCTTTGATCCACTCGACCACCTGCTGCTCAGCCCTGTCAAGCCATACCATAGCGTTGTCGTGCAACCCAAAGTGGGTGGGCGCTATTAGCTTTGGACTGTAGGACTTCATCTTGTTTATGCTGTCCCTGTACATCTTAGGCTTGAACGGGGGCGGGGTGGTCGGTATCATGACCTCCCTCCCTGCAACGGTAAATATGACGCCGGCGGAGTCCCCGGTAAAGATTATTTTGTTTGGCTCGAGCAGCAGGCTCATGTGATGGCTCGCGTGGCCGGGAGTGTGTATCACCTTAAGGTACCCGTCGCCCAGGCTTATTGTCTCGCCGTCGCCTATCGGCCTGACCCTTGAAGGGTCACCGGGCAGGGGCTTCCCGTAGGTCTGGGGAAGTATGGGGGCGACCTGGAATGAGGCCTGGTAGAGCTTGGTGGGGTCTATAATGTGGGGAACCCCTCTGGGGTGCGCATATGTAACCACGTTCTGAAAGTCCTTCATCAGGTGCGCTGCTGACCCTGAGTGGTCCAGATGAACGTGAGTTGCCACAACGAGGTCAGGCGTGACGCCTAGGCTTCTCAGCCCCTCAAGGAGCCTGTTATACGAGCTCTCGGGGCCAGGGTCCACGACGGCGACCTTCTCGCCTATTAGCACGAAGGCAGATATGTAGCCGCTGAGGCCGTCAGGACTTACGTCAACGACCTTTACCTCCACAGCCATAGACGTTCACACCTATCCGTTCTGCTATAACATTTTTAAGTGTGACCTAGAGGGCGTAACAGCTGCCTCTCCTTTTTAAGTTCGAGGTTGGCTAAGCTACCTGTGAGGACTTCAGACTACCTGCTAATTACAGTAATGGCTTTAAGCTTCTCGTCGGCGTCAGTGCTGGTCCTGCTCAGCAGGGCGCCAGGTCCGGTGGCAGCGACGTGGAGGCTGGTCTTCTCATCTGCTATACTTATGGCGTTCTCCGCCGCGACCGGCCGCCTCAGGGAGCTCTCAGCCCTCAGGAAGCGGGACTTAGCGCTCCTGCTCTTAAGTGGTGTATTCCTGGCGGCGCACTTTGACCTCTGGATGACAAGCCTTTACTTCATAAGCGTCGCCGTCAGCGTGACCCTTGTGGACTCCTACCCGGCCGTGCTGGTCGTGGTGGGGCGGCTCCTGTTCAAGGAGAGTTACTCCGCAAGGGAGCTCTTAGGCTCCCTGGTGGCGATGGCTGGGGTGGCGATGCTTTCCCTCCTGGACCCGTCAGCCAGGTTCCTCTACGGGGTGATCCTCAGCATCGGCGGCATGATATCTATGGTGGCCTACCTGTCGCTAGGCAAAGCTATGAGGAGGATGATCAGCACGACATCATATACCTTGGTAGTTTACTCCTCAGCAGCAGCGGTCAGCGGCCTCGTGTCGCTCGTGGGAGGCTTTAACATGGTAAGGTATGGGCCTGCCAGCTGGGCCTACCTGTTGGCGCTGGCGGTCATACCTATGATGGGCGGCCACACGGTAATGAACTACCTGATAGGCAGGAGGAACCTGATAGCGTCTACTATTGCTATGATGGCTGAGCCCGTTGGGTCAGCAGCGCTGGCGTACGTAATATTTGGACAGGTCATAAGGCCCGAGGAGGCCGCGTTCATGGCAGTCACGCTGCTCGGCATAGGCGTGGCTACGACCCCTAGGCGACCTTAACGCCGCCGACGTAGGTTCCAACGGTTGATATGCTCCTCAGCTCCGATGGGTCTACCTCCAGGGGGTCCCTGGAGGCCACTATGAGGTCACCGAGGCTGCCGGGCTCGAGGCTGCCTATTAATGGGTCCCTGAGTACGTCGGCGGACCCCCTTGTGTACAGGTGTAGCGCCTCAGAAACTGTTAACCTCTCCCCGTAAGGCACTCCGTCAGCTGAGGCGCCGTTTACTGCGGCCGAAACGGTAAGCCACGGGTCCGTAGGCTCCACCGGGGAGTCAGTCGAGAGACCTACTATTGCTCCTGCGGAGAGCAGGCTCCTGAACCTGTAGGCCATGCAGAGCCTCTCCTTCCCTATCCTTGAGGCTATCCATGGGGCGTCGTCGACCACAAACATGGGCTGCACGGACACCCTGTAGCCGCGAAGGCTTGGCAGCTGGTCATCGCGCACCAGGGAGGCGTGCTCTATCCTTACATGTTCCCTGAGGCCGCTGGAGGCCCTGAGCACTAGGTCAACCGCCGCGTCGCCTATTGCGTGGACAGCCGTCTGAAGCGACAGCCTGGAAGCCCTCTCAATTATGTCCCTAAGCTCAGGCTCAGCCAGCAGGGCCTGACCATAGTTATCGGCGTCGTCATTATATGGGGCGCTTAGGAACGCGGTCCTGGCGCCTAGGGATCCATCCGCAAAGACCTTCACACCATTTACTTTGACCCACTGGTTGCCTATGCCATGCTGTACAACGTCCGCCACCTGCTCAAGCCAGCTAAGCCCCTCAAGGTCGAGGTAGAGCCTCAGCCTGATCTTGAGCGACCCAGAGAGGCCCTCGGAGAGCAGCGATGGGAGCAGCTTCATGGGAGTGTTCATGAACCCTATCGTAGTTATGCCCTGTCGCAGCAGGCTCTTGACCGTGTCCCTTATGTAGCTCATATATATGTCATGGGGAGGCTCAAGCTCCCTCAGCGCCTTAAGTACGAGTTCTTCGCGCACTAGCCCGCTCGGCTCGCCGTCCTTGACGTCCACGTTTGGCTGCCCTGGGCCCACGCCGAGCAGCCTCATGGCAGACGTGTTGAGAAGGCCCACGTGACCGCAGACCCTTATGAGCAGCGTTGGCCTGGTCCCAGTTATGTCGTCTATGTCTAGCCTAGTGGGGGGCCTCCTCTCCTCAAACAGGCCCTCATCCCACCCTCTCCCTATGATAGAGCTGCTGTCAGGACGTGCTGCTATGAACTCGCTCAGCCTCTGCCTGAGCTCCCTTATGCTCCTCACACCCCTCAGGTCAAGCTCGTGCTCCTGGAGGGCGAGCCCGCTTAGGTGCATGTGGGAGTCGATGAAGCCTGGCATCCCAACGCCTTTACTTATATCTACCTCGTCGCACGGAAGGCTTTTGCACAGCTTCTCAGCCGCGTCTGACCTGCCCGCGTATACGACGCTATCGCCTATAACTATTACCGACTCTACGGACCTGACGGGGCTGAAGGACGTATATATCTTGCCGAAGAACGCTGTAATCATATGCTCTCACGGCCGTGTGCAGGACGACGGCGTTAAATGGCTTAAATGGCGGAGAACAATGGTTCCCCAAATAATGGCGCTGGCAGCCTCTGCCTAGGACCTCTTAATTAGGGGGAAGTCCTCTATCTTGGCTTCGCCTGACCTTCCCCTCTCATCAACAACTGTGACGCTCTCGCCGAAGATTGCGTACCTGACGTCTATGTACCCCTGGCCTATGCCCCTCTGGAGCACAGGGCTGTAGGTTCCGCTTGTAACCCACCCCACCTCTACGTCGTCAACGAAGATCTTGTAGCCGTTCCTAGGTATGAACTTAGCTGAGGACTTCTTCATCTCCAGCCCAACTCTTATCCACCTCAGCCCCTCCCTCCTACACGACCTTAGTGCGCCCTCACCTATGAACCCCTTCTTGCTCCAGTCTATAGCCCCCATGCCGTACCTTAGGCTTAGGGCGCAGGGGTACTTGAGCGGGTCCTCGCCGTACTCGTTACCCCCGAGCACGAAGCCCATTTCAATCCTGAGGGTGTCCCTGGCGGCTATCCCCACGGGCCTGGCGCCGGCCTCCAGCGCCTTCCTGTAGATTAGCTTGGCCTCAGAGGGCTCAGCCCATATCTCAAAGCCGTCCTCGCCCGTCCAGCCGCTCCTGCTCACCAGGAAGGCCCTTGCGCCCGCGAGCTGCACGTTAAGCCTGAACTCGAGGGGCTTCAGGGACTCCGCCTCGCTGAAGCCGAGCTTGCCCATTACCTCAGGGCTCCTGGGCCCCTGTATGGCTAGCATGGCATATGTACCTGTAAGGTCCTCGACAGTTACCTTAAGGCCACGGGCTGCAGCTGTGGACACAAGGTGTCCCTTCACCCTCTCTGTTGCAGCAGCGTTAGGAACCGCCAGCCACTCCTCGTCAGAGACCCTGTACCACATCTCGTCATCTATGACCCTCGCCAGCTCGTTAAGGGCTAGGGTGGGGCCGCTCATGAAGCCCTGCTTTGTCCTTGAGACGGTCTTGGTGAAGACTATATCAAGGAGCTCGGGCGCGTCGGCCCCCCTCACCCTCAGTCTGCCCATGTGGCTTATGTCAAATATCCCCACGGAGGTCCTGACGCTCATGTGCTCCTCCAGAGTTGAAGCGTATGACATGGGCACTGACCAGCCGGCAAACTCGCCAAAGGTGGCCCCCAGCTCTGCGTGGAGGTCTGCCAGCTGAACCTGCCTTGGGGCCAAATCCTGCGCACCGCGCAAGCCTCTCAAAAAGGAGGAATAAATGCGTGAAACTTTGACCCTTAAGGTATGTCAACGTAGGTTATCCTAAGCCTCTTGCTAGCCTCGTCAAGCCTTCTCCAGTCCTCGTAGGAGAGGGACCACCCCGTGGCCCCAACGTTCTCCTCCACCTGCTCGGGCGACTTAGCGCCTGGTATTGGCAGAACCACCTCGCTGGCCCTCAATAGGAAGTTAAGGGCCACCTGCGAGACCGTCTTATCATACTTCTTGGCAACCTCTTTAAGCTCCTCCACCAAGTTCAGTATCTGGGAGTAGTTCTCGGGCCTGAAGAGCACGTTGTTCCTCCTGACGTCAGCGAACTTTGAGACCTCGTCCAACGTGTACTTGCCAAGTACAGCGGCCTGGGCCAGGGGGCTCCAGGCCAAGACGGTCATGTTGTTAGCCTCGGCGTAGGGTATGTGCTGCTCCTCAGCCTTCCTCTCAACTATGTTGTAGCGAAGCTCCAGGGCCTCGACGTCATGCCTTCCGAGGCAGTACCTGAACTCCTCTATTAGCGCCACTGGAAAGTTGCTTAGCCCTATGTACCTTACCTTGCCCATCTCGACGAGCCTCTCAAAGGCCCTGGCGTACTCGCACGTAGGTATGTTATGCCACGCCGGGGGCCAGTGCGCCAACAGCGCGTCTATGCTGCTGACCTGAAGCCTTCTCAGGCTTCCGTCGACAGCCCTGAAGACGTCGTCGTAGCTTAGAAAATGCCCAGGGATCTTAGTTACTATGAACACCTCGCTCCTCTGAACGTTGAGCTCCCTTAGGGCGTCCCCTATGAACTTCTCGCTCATGCCGTTGCCGTAGACCATGGCCGTGTCTATCAGGCTGACCCCAAGCTCTAGGGCCTTCTGGATAGTAGCCTTAGCCCTCTGGTAGTCCGTGACGCCCCACGCGTCGCTGAACTGCCAGGCTCCGAGCCCTACCCTGGAGACCTTCTCCTTGGTGCCGCCAAACTCCGTGTACTCCATATTCCTTAGCCCACTCTAACGAAAGAACAAGCCCTATTTAATCTATCTCAAAAAAGGTGTAAGGCCTTCAGTGCAGG
>CAYFFU010000018.1:14367-15462 GCA_964342665.1 uncultured Desulfurococcales archaeon | reverse complement strand
AGCCGCAGGTTGAAGTCGAAGGCGGCGTCGTCCTAGTAGGAAGGGAGAGCCCGCCAAGGTTCCTCGGCGAGGAGCGCGTCATGAGCCCTGGGAGCCTAACCAAGAGGGATACCAGCGTACAGCTAAGGTATGGTGAGAAGGGTATAGTCGACACAGTTCTAATAACACAGAACGGCGACGGCAACCTCATGGTTAAGGTCAAGGTAAGGGATCTCAGAATACCTGAGCTTGGAGACAAGTTTGCGAGCAGGCATGGGCAGAAGGGAGTCATAGGTATGATGTATCCCAAGTACGACATGCCCTATACAGAGGACGGGATAGTGCCTGACGCCATAGTTAACCCTCACGGAATACCATCACGTATGACGGTAGGCCAGCTGCTGGAGCTGATAACAGGCAAGGCGGGTGCCCTGGAGGCCAAGTACGTTGATGGAACGCCGTTCTACAAGGATGATGTTAACCAGTACAAGTTAGTCCTGCTAAAGCACGGCTATAGCCCAGATGGGACGGAGGTTATGTACGACGGCCGTACGGGGCAGCTGCTTGAGACGCCCATAACAATAGGTATCATATTCTACCAGAGGCTGTACCATATGGTCGCTGATAAGATGCACGCAAGGGCAACAGGCAAGGTTCAGCTTCTAACAAGGCAGCCCACGGAGGGCAAGGCTAGGCAGGGAGGTTTAAGGTTCGGCGAGATGGAGAGGGACTGCCTAGTAGGTCACGGGGCGACGATGCTATTAAGGGACAGGATGCTCGATGGGAGCGACGCCTATACAATGTATGTGTGCACCCTGTGCGGGCACATAGCTTGGTATAACAGCAGGAAGAACACCTATGAGTGCCCAATACACGGCGAGAATGGCGACATAAAGCCAGTCAGGGTTCCATACGCCTTTAAGCTGTTCCTACAGGAGATCATGAGCATGGGAATTAAGCCCAGGATAGAGGTGTCTGATAGGATATCATTACTTAATAGGATTTCACCCGTAGGCATTTTGAAGCTGGCCCCCTCAGGGGGCGAGGCTAACGGCGGTAATTGCGAGGGGGATGGGAAAGGAGGGGCCGCGGGCGGGGGGAGGCATGAGAGGGGTG
>CAYFFU010000018.1:5535-14357 GCA_964342665.1 uncultured Desulfurococcales archaeon | reverse complement strand
GTAAAGGCCAGGGCAAGGGCAGTGGAGGGACCTCGGGAGAGGGAAGCCAGCAGTGAGGTGGTGAGACGAAATGTCGTATAGCGGTGAAGAACAGGAGAGATATATTATAAGCGGAATAAGGTTTAGCCTGTTAAATCCGCGCGAAATAAGGGAAATGGCTAAGGTCACAGTAATAAGGCCAGAGGTCTATGACGCTGATGGCTCTCCCGTGATGGGAGGGCTCAGGGATCCTCACTTTGGTGCTATAGAGCCTGGCGAGAGATGCCCGGTCTGCGGAAACACTAGGGAGAACTGCCCAGGTCACTTTGGCAAGATAGATTTGGCAAGGCCTGTAGTGCTCCCCCACCTGGGCGACAAGATACATGAGCTCCTACAGGCGACCTGCAGGAGCTGCGGCCATGCCCTGATACCGCCGCAGAAGGCAGCGTACATGCTGAACGTCTATAGGCGCCTTAAGGAGAGGTGGCCTGTTCTAGCCAACATATTCGTTGAGGAAGTAGTTAAGGAGGCCTCATCAGTAACGGAGTGCCCGTATTGCGGAGCCAAGCAGTATAAGGTAAAGTTCGTGAAGCCCTACAACTTCTATGAGGTCAGGCCTGAGGGCGAGGTAAGGCTAACTCCTAACGACATAAGGGAGAGACTGGAGAAGATACCTGATGAAGACGCAGAGCTGCTGGGATGGGATCCTAAGGCCGCCAGGCCTGAGTGGGCTGTCATAACTGTGCTGCCGGTGCCGCCGCTTGCCGTGAGGCCATCAATAACTATGGAAAACGGCGCCAGGGCTGAGGACGACTTAACTCACGCTTTAGTTGAAATAGTTAGACAGAACGAGAGGCTCAAGAACTTCATCTCGTCTAGCGCGCCGGAATCCATGATAGAGGAGGCCTGGCAGACCCTTCAGAACGTGATAGCCGCATATATTGATAACGAGCTGCCAAACACGTGGCAGCTCTCCCACAGAGGTAGGAAGCCGCTTAAGACGCTAGCGCAGAGGCTGAAAGGCAAGGAGGGAAGGCTAAGGGGTAACTTAAACGGAAAGAGAGTTAACTTCTCGTCAAGAACTGTTATATCACCCGACCCCCTGATCAGCATTGACGAAGTTGGAGTTCCAATAGACGTTGCAAAGATACTCACAGTCCCTATGGTAGTCACGAAGTTTAACATAGAGGAGGCCAGGAAGTACGTTCTTAATGGACCGTATAAGTGGCCTGGGGCAACAATAGTTTATAAGAAGAGCGAGCACGTCAAGCTAGACCTCAGGTATCAGAGGAACCTGAGGCAGCTGGCTGAGAGCCTTGAGCCAGGCGACGTCGTTGAGAGGCATTTAGTGGATGGAGATATAGTCCTGTTCAACAGGCAGCCCAGCCTGCACCGTATGTCTATAATGGGCCACAGGGTAAGGGTGATGCCTGGCAGGACATTTAGGCTGAACCTATTGGTATGCGCTCCTTATAACGCCGACTTTGACGGTGACGAGATGAACTTACACGTGCCGAGGCTTGAGGAGGCCCGCGCGGAGGCCTCCACTCTGTTGCTAGTGGAGAATCACATACTTACACCAAGATATGGTGGGCCGATAATTGGAGGGAGACAGGACTATATAAGCGGGGCCTACCTGCTCACGGTAAAGACTACACTCTTAGACAAGGAGGCTGCTGGAAGGCTCCTGGCGGCCGCTGGCTACTCCGGCGGCGAGCTGCCAGAACCGGCTATAATTAAACCTAAGCAGCTGTGGACCGGTAAACAGCTTGTCAGCGTGTTCCTTCCCAGTGACTTCAACTTCAGGGGCAGGGCAAAGATAAATGCGGGCGACCTTAAGTGCGACGACGAGAACTGCTTCTTCGACTCATACGTAGTAATTACTAAGGGAAGGCTCCTTGAGGGCGTTATGGACAAGAACACGATAGGCGCGGAGCAGCCTGACAGCGTGCTCCACTACATAGCGCTGGAGTACGGCAACGCCGAGGCGAGAAGGCTGCTGGATAGCGTGTTCAGGATGTTTATTAGAATGCTGGAGATCAGGGGCTTCAGCATATCGTTAAGTGACATAGATATACCTTCTGAGGCCATGGATAAGATAAGGCAGATGACAGAGGAGGCCAAGAAGGACGTAATGAAGCTCATCGAGCAGTACTACAATGGAACCCTTGAAATAATACCAGGGAGAACCATGGAGGAAAGTCTCGAGCTTAAGATAATTCAGAGGCTCCAGAAGCTCAGGGACGATGCAGGCAAGACGGCTATTAGTTATATGAACCCATTCAACAACGCGTTCATAATGGCGAGGACTGGAGCGAGAGGCAGCGACATCAACATAACTCAGATGGCCGCCATGCTTGGCCAGCAGACCGTTAGGGGTAGGAGAATAGTAAGGGGCTTCAGGACGCGCACTCTGGCTCACTTTAAGCCAGGAGACCTGTCGCCTGAGGCCAGAGGCTTCGTGGTTGACAACTTTAGAGACGGGCTTAAGCCGCACGAGGTCTTCTTCCATGCCGCAGGTGGAAGAGAGGGTCTAGTTGACACTGCAGTAAAGACTTCACAGAGCGGGTACATGCAGAGGAGGCTGATAAATGCCCTGCAGGACCTCTACGTAGCATACGATGGAACAGTAAGGGACTCCCAGGACAACATAGTACAGTTTATGTATGGCGAGGATGGCGTCGACCCGCAGAAGACTTATCACGGCAAGGCCGTTAACATAGATAGAATCGTAGAGAAGGTAAAGGCGCAGAGGTGATTGGAATGCCAAGAAGGCGCACAGAGAACAAGAGCCCAGCCGCAGGTAAGAAATCAACAGCGCAGCCTGAGGTTGAGGAGAAGCCTAAGGCCGAAGAGGAAGGGGAGCTTCTCAAGAGAAAGTTGGAGGCCGCTAAGAGCATACTACCCCCCAGCCTTTATGACGAGCTTTACAAAAAGGTCGCTGAGAATCAAGACCTAACAGTAAACGAGAAGATCAACGCCATAGAGGAGGTGGTAAGAAAGTACATCGCTGCCAAGATACAGCCAGGCGAGGCCGTGGGCGTAGTAACTGCGCAGTCTATAGGTGAGCCAGGAACGCAGATGACCCTCAGAACGTTCCACTACGCAGGTCTAATGGAGTTTGACGTCACGTTAGGCCTTCCCAGGCTCATAGAGATTGTTGACGCAAGGCACGAACCGTCAACCCCCATGATGAGGATATATCTGGATCCGAAGTATGCTGGAGATCTTGAAATGGCCCGCAAGATAGCAAGGGAAATAGAGTACACTACAATCGGCAACATAGTTGACGAGATAAGTTACACGCTAGGAGACAGGAACATAACGCTTAAGCTAGACATGGATCTAATGCAGGATAGGGGTCTGAGCCTTGATGAAGTTATAGATGCGCTGGAGAAGCTAAAGCTCGGCGACGTAACTAAGGAAGGCGAGGACACAATAGTTTTAGCCTTAAGCGAGAGCGTCCTGCCCGACGAGGCCCTATATGACCTAAGGAGCTACCAGGAAATACTGTCAAAGATAAAGAAGGGGTACGTAAGGGGTATCAAGGGGATACGCCGTACTGTAATTCAAGAGCACGTAGACGAGAGCACGGGCAAACGTGAGTACGTAATAATAGCCGAGGGAAGTAACTTGGCTGAGGTGCTAAAGGTAGACGGTATAGATCCTACAAGGGTCGAGACAAATAACATATATGAGATTGCTGAGGTGCTTGGAATAGAAGCCGCCAGGAACGCGATAATAAAGGAGATTATGGACGTGCTCCAGAACTCTGGGCTAGACGTTGATATAAGGCACGTAATGCTGGTGGCCGACATGATGACATGGACTGGCAGGATAAGGCAGATAGGCAGGCTGGGCATCGTTGGCGAGAAGCCAAGCGTGATAGCGCGCGCAGCCTTCGAGGTTACGGTGAACCAGCTTTATAATGCTGCAATTAAGGGCGAGGAGGAGACCTTTAGCGGAGTCACAGAGAGCATAGTGGCCGGTCTGCCTCCGAAGGTCGGCACAGGCATAATAATGTTATCAGTAGGCATCAACGCTCTTAAATCTCTGCAACCTAAGGAGAGCCAACAGGAAGAAGCAAGAGCGGAGCAGGCCTGAGGTGAAGTACTATGTCTGAAGCAGCATTTGAAAGGGAGCTTAAGGCTGCTGCGAAGAGTGGCAAGATAGTGCTAGGCGCTCGCAGGTCTATTAAGCTCCTGCTAAGGAACGCAGTCAAGGGAGTTGTAATTTCTGACAACGCTCCAGCTGATGTTAGAAAGACTGTGGAGAACTTAGCTGCGCTAAACAAGGTGCCAGTACACACGTACAAAGGTACTTCCGTAGAGCTAGGGTCGGTAATAGGAAAACCCTTTAGGGTGTCTGTGATAGCTATTATAGACCCAGGAGACTCGAAGATACTTGATGTAATCTCCCAGCAGGCTTAGTCCTGAAAGGGGTGTAAAAGTGACTGACATGGACTCTAACAAGAGCGATAGAATAAGCTTAGAGGAGCTAAGGTTCATGTCGCTTTTCCAGGACATAACCGGTGCCATGGTATATCGCGCCATAGAGGATGAGGAGGATAACAGGCTCTTTTACTTAGTCGATAAGAATGACGTTGGCAAGGCCATAGGCAAAGACGGCAGGAACGTCAAGATGCTGTCAAAGATACTCAATAAGAACGTTGAAATAGTAGAGTATGCCACAGACCTGGAGTCAATGGTTAGGAACCTATTCCCGGGGATCACAATATTAAAGGTCGACGTCGTGAACAGGGACGGAAGCAAGGTAGTCTATGTGAGGGTAAAGGATGACGAGAAGGGCAAGGCCATAGGCAAAGACGGCAGGAACGTCAAGAGAGCAAAGATAGTGCTTTCTAAGCTCTTCAACGTGGACAAGGTAATAATAAGGTAGTCACAAGGCTTTGATCTCTCAGCCTGTAACATTAGCGCACAATGTACCGTATAACTTAGGTGCGAGCATGTTTTGCTGTTGACTATCTTCTACTAGGTTGTAGCATCAGTTTTTATAAACCCGACCTTAGAGCTAATTGGACAAGGGAAAGGAAGTTGCCAGAGGGACCTAATGGGCTCTTCGCGGCGAGAAAGCTGAGAAAGAGCAGGCTTAAGTTCAGGTGGGCCAAGAGCGAGTTCAAGATCAGGATGCTTAAGCTCAAGGAGAAGTACGACCCGCTTGAAGGCGCTCCTATGGCTCGCGGTATAGTACTAGAGAAGGTAGGTATACCATCAAGGCAGCCCAACGCTGCGCTCAGGAAGTGCGTGAGGGTACAGCTGGTTAAGAACAAGAAGGTTGTGACGGCGTTCGTCCCAAAGGACGGCGGCATACTTTATATTGATGAGCACGACGAGGTGATCATAGAAGGCATAGGAGGCCCCAAGGGAAGGGCTATGGGTGACATACCAGGCGTTAAGTACAAGGTCATTGCAGTCAATGGAGTTTCACTGGACGCGCTGTGGAAGGGCAAAAAGCAGAAGGTGAAGAGATGACTTTTGCTTAGTTGACATAGGTTAAGTAGGCTGGCACTTCTTCCGTAGGTTCATCAAGTTAGCCTCTCCGGCACGCTTTAAGGCAGGTCATTGCAGTCAAGGATAACCTTGGTCTCATGTGAACCATAGGGGGTGCTAAGTTTTTTAAGGCTCCTCGCCGCCCTCGCCCTCTTCCCACTTTTTCTCCATGTCCAAGAGCTTCTTGCTGACGTATATAGGCTTATCAGTTATTAAAGCTAAGTAGATTGCGTGACTTGGAATCATCTTTACCTTTATTGATATACTACCATCCTCAAACTCAACGGTAGCAGTATAAACCCCGGTGTCGGGCTCAAACTCATCTATTATAACTCTTTTAAGAGTTCTCCTCATGAGCTCCTTGAAGTCCTCGTGCGAGGAGAGGAACGTATATATGCTCTGCCTCTGAGGAGGCAGCTCCCCATTATTTATCATCTTAATGGCCTCAGCAACGTCAACAGGTATGTTTACCATTGAGAACTCCTCATCGTTCTCAAGCGACAAGGAGAGACCCACGACGTAACCGCTCACATTGCTGTTGGGATCTTGAATTAGCTTATAGAACGGCTGTACTTGCTTGACTCTGATCAGCTCCCCTTCAGACAATTGCTCCGCCCTTTTAGTTTGTTCTATTCTCTAAGATTCTTAAGTGTATATAAGAGAAGGGGGCTGAAGGGCAGCTACGAACCATCGCTTTTTAAACCCATAAGCGGAGCCACCAGGTAGGTGTAGCGGTTGGCCGAGCAGACAAAGCTCCCAGACCCGTCAACTGTGGGTAACTTGGACGACATAAAGCTGTTTGGCAAGTGGGACTTCAAGGGAGTGGAGGTCACCGACCCTAGCCTAAAGAAGTACATAAGCCTGAGGCCTGTGATCCTCCCCCACACAGGTGGAAGGCATGAGCACAGAAGGTTCGGCAAGGCAGAGGTACCCATAGTGGAGAGGTTAATCAATAGGCTAATGAGGCCCGGTAAGAACGGCGGCAAGAAGGCGCTGGCATACAACATAGTCAAGGCTGCCTTTGAAATAATAAACCTAGAGACCGGCGAGAACCCGCTCCAAGTCCTAGTGAGGGCCATAGAGAACTCGGCGCCAAGGGAAGACACCACAAGGATAATGTATGGCGGCATAGTTTACAGGGTCTCAGTTGACGTGTCCGCGCAGCGCAGGGTCGACCTTGCACTAAGGTTCTTAACCGACGGAGCTAGGATGTGTTCCTTTGGTACAAGTAAGACCATAGAGGAGTGCCTGGCAAACGAGATAATCTTGGCTGCCAGAAACGACCCCAACAGCTATGCAATTAAGCAGAAGGAGGAGATAGAGAGGATAGCGTTGAGCTCCAGGTGAAGTGGAGACCCGCCATTATCATCCACTTCCTGGAACTTCATGCGCTCCGCTGCATTTTTAAATCTCTGGAACTTTCCCTATTGCAGGTAGGAATGAAGAGGTGAAGCCCTGTGCCCGAGAAGCCACACCTGAACCTAGTGGTGATAGGACATATAGACCACGGTAAGAGCACCCTTACTGGCAGCCTGCTTTACAGGCTTGGAGTTATTGACCCCAAGGTAATGCAGCAGCTGGAGGAGCAGGCTAAGGCTGCCGGTAAGGAGTCTTTCAAGTTCGCATGGCTGCTTGATAAGATGAAGGAGGAGAGGGAGAGAGGTATAACAATAGACCTGTCATTCATGAAGTTCGAGACCAAGAAGTACTACTTCACTATCATAGATGCGCCTGGCCACAGGGACTTCGTAAAGAACATGATAACCGGCGCTAGCCAGGCAGACGCTGCCCTGCTAGTTATATCAGCCAGGAAGGGAGAGTTTGAGGCTGGCATGAGCGCCGAGGGCCAGACCAGGGAACACGCCCTGCTGGCCAGGACCCTGGGCATCGAGCAGCTCATAGTTGCAGTAAATAAGATGGACGCGCCAGACGTCAACTACAGCCAGCAGAGGTACAACGAGATTGTAACGACTATGAAGAAGTTCCTGAAGGGCCTAGGCTACAACGTTGACGCCATACCGTTCATACCAGTAAGCGCTTGGACTGGCGAGAACCTCATAGAGAGGAGCCCCAACATGGCGTGGTACAACGGGCCTACGCTCGTAGAGGCCCTAGATAGCCTGAAGGTGCCGCCTAAGCCTACTGACAAGCCGCTTAGGCTGCCAGTCCAGAGCGTCTTAAGCATACCTGGAGCGGGAACCGTGGTCACAGGAAGGGTTGAGACCGGCGTTCTCAAGCCCGGCGATAGGGTAGTAATAATGCCAGCTGGAATAGTGGGTGACGTAAAGAGCATACAGATGCACTACCAGGACCTGCCCCAGGCAGAGCCCGGAGACAACGTCGGCGTTGCAATAAGGGGCGTAGAGAAGAACCAGGTGAAGAGAGGCGATGTGATAGGGAAGGTGGACAACCCGCCTACCGTTGCTGAGGAGTTTACTGCTAGGGTGGTCGTAGTGTGGCACCCAAGCGCTATAGCAGTGGGCTACACTCCAGTGATACACATACACACGGCCTCGATTGCTTGCAGGATAACAGAGCTAGTGGCGAAGCTAGATCCCAGGACCGGAAACGTTGTCGAGCAGAACCCGCAGTTCCTGAAGGCTGGCGACACCGCGATAGTTAAGTTCAAGCCAATAAAGCCGCTGGTAGTAGAGAAGTTCAGCGACTTCCCGCAGCTTGGCCGCTTCGCAATGAGGGACATGGGTAGGACCGTAGGCATAGGCATAGTAACGGATATAAAGCCTGCAAAGGTAGAGCTAAAGAAGTGAATAAGGCCGGTGCCAGAACATGGCATTCAACGTGAGGATATGGCTGTGGAGCACTAATGCAAAGAGCCTAGAGCAGGTGGTAGCCCAGATACGTGACATAGCTCAGAAAACAGGAGTACCCATGAGGGGTCCAATACCACTTCCCACGAAGAGGCTTGAGGTTCCCATATTTAGGCTGCCTCATGGAGAGGGAAGCAAGCACTGGGAGCACTGGGAGATGAGAATTCACAAGAGGCTGATAGACATAGAGGCTGACGAGAGGGTCTTAAAGAGGCTAATGAGAATACAGGTACCTAGCGATGTGTACATAGAGATAAAGTCTGGCAGGTAACCGGATAGAGTTAAGATATCAGAATAGTAAATAAAAATAGAGATTTTAATTTGGTTAAATGTTGTTGAGCTGCTCTTTAGCATTTTGGTATTGCCTAGAGCTCTATCAGCCCTAAGCGGAGACATACTTAAGAACCTCACGGGTAATCTATCTATCAGTACGCCGGGGTGCCCGAGCGGCCCAAGGGGACGGGCTTGAGACCCGTTGCTCCACAAGGGGCGCGTGGGTTCGAAT
>CAYFFU010000018.1:0-5525 GCA_964342665.1 uncultured Desulfurococcales archaeon | reverse complement strand
GCGCTCTACTTTGGGCTTAAGACGATCGACGCTTAAGGAGGTTATCGTCGAGGACTATTGATAACGTTTACTGGCCACGTTGATACGTTAAGACGTAATTGGAAGCATCATATCGTTCGCTGACGCCGCGCCTCGTCAAGGAGTAGACCTCTATCCGTTTTAACTCTGAAGTACGAATCTTAAATAAAGGCGGAGGGCGTTGTCAGCAGACATGCACTTCGAAGAGATCGCTAAGACGTTCAGCTCAATGGAGGGAATTACGTCAAGGATTCAGCTGACCCAGCTCCTCTCCAACCTCTTGAAGAGAACCCCTGCCGACGTTATAGATAAAGTTGTCTATATGATACAGAGCAAGCTTGGCCCAGACTGGAAGGGCATACCTGAGCTTGGAGTTGGCGAGAAGCTGCTCGTGCAGGCCATATCTTTAGCGTACGGGAGGTCTGAGTCCGAGGTCCAGAAGCTAGTCGATAAGCTTGGCGACCCAGGAAAGGTGGCCGAGCAGCTAGCCCAGACAGGCAGCCACACCAAGAGTAGCCTGCTGACGTTCATGGGCGGGGCGACCCAGCAGCTTACGGTGTCCAGGGTATTCGACTCCTTCATGAAGATTGCGTATGCAACTGGTGAGAGCAGCAGGGACCTTAAGCTTAAGATACTGGCAGGTCTCCTTAAGGACGCCAAGCCCATAGAGGCAAGGTATATAGTTAGGTTTGTCGAGGGTAGGCTTAGGCTTGGAGTAGGCGACGCCACAATATTGGACGCACTTGCCGTAGCCTACGGCGGCACTACTGCTGTGAGGGACCTAATAGAGAGGGCATACAACCTTAGGGCAGACCTCGGAGAGATAGCGAAGCTCGTGGCGTCGCAGGGCGTAGAGTCTTTAAGGAGCCTCAAGCCTGAGGTTGGAACCCCTATAAGGCCTATGCTTGCAGAGAGGGCTAAGGATGTAAATGAGATCTTGCAGAAGGTCGGCGGAAGAGCCTACGTAGAATATAAATACGATGGCGAGAGAGGTCAGATACACAAGGACGGTGATAACATAAAGATATTCTCGCGCAGGCTTGAAGACATAACCTCAATGTATCCAGACGTGGTTGAAGGGGTCAAGCAGGCCATAAAGGCCAAGCAGGCTATTGTTGAGGGGGAGATAGTTGCCATAGACCCAGACACTGGAGAGCTTAGGCCCTTCCAAGAGCTGATGCAGAGGAGAAGAAAATACGACATAGAGAAGATGATGAAGGAGATACCGACTAGGCTATTCCTGTTTGACATCATGTATAAGGACGGTGAGGACCTGACTACAAAGCCTCTGCCCTACAGGAGAAAGGTCCTAGAGTCCATATTGGAGCCCAACGATAGGGTGGTCATGAGTAACTACATAGAGAGCTCGAACCCAGACGAGATAATGAACTTCTTCCTACAGGCCATAGCCGATGGCGCAGAGGGGGTGATGATAAAGGCCATTCATGATGAGAGCATCTATAGGGCTGGAGTGAGGGGGTGGCTATGGGTAAAGCTTAAGCGCGACTACAGAAGCGAGATGACGGATACTGTCGACCTAGTCGCTGTAGGCGCGTTCTACGGTAAGGGTAAGCGCGGAGGCAAGCTGGGCACGCTGCTGCTGGCCGCATATGACCCTGATAGCGATACATTCAAGACAGTCTGTAAAGTAGGCACAGGCTTCACCGATGAGGACATAAATAACATGTACGACATGTTTAAGCCATACATAATAGACCATAAGCACCCCAGGGTTATATCTAACCTAGAGGCCGACGTCTGGTTTACTCCAGCAAAGGTGGCAGAGGTGATAGGCGCAGAGCTTACGCTTTCGCCGGCCCACACCTGCTGTATGGACGCTGTTAGGAAGGGCGCAGGCATATCTATAAGGTTCCCAAGATTTATAAGGTGGAGGGACGACAAAGGACCCGAGGACGCAACTACCGAGAAGGAGCTGCTAGAGATGTATAGGGGGCAGCTGAAGAAAATTGAGGAGAAGCCAACAGGCCAAGAGGAGACCTAACAGGCTGACAGACCTAGTGCTTGAGGACGTTTCAAGGCTTTCGAAGGTAGCCGCTGAGGCAGCTAAGGCAGGAGACTTTGCTCTCTCCTCCTACGTTAACGCTACGATAATAGAGATCTCGCAGAGCACAAGGGTTAGGCTTCCACGTGAGGTAAAGCTCTCAATGTGTAAGAATTGTAGGGTATCGCTTATACCTGGCGTGACGCTGTCTGTTAGGCTGCGGTCCGCTGGCAGTCAAACCTATATAGTTAGAAGGTGCCTGGTGTGCGGCTATATACATAGAATATATTTAATGAGCTGTCACCTCAGCTCGAAAGGGCAGCCCCCTTCGCATAAAGCTTCTACTCCACACCTTTAGGAGCAGCAGGTCTGCGCAATGTGGCTTAGCCTGCTGGCATTTAAACCCATGGTTCATGTAATGCCTACCTTAAATCCGAGCGAGGCCCCTCCGTCAACGACTATAACCTGCCCGTTAATGCCGCTGGCTTCTGGTGTCGCCAGGAAGGCCACTACAGCGGCCACCTCGTCAGGTCTTACAAGCCTATGAGACGGAACGTTTCTAAGGTATCCCTCTAGGGAGCCGCCATGGCCATTTTTCTCATCTAGCCACTTGAAGAAGCTTAGGCCTAGGTCTGTTTCAACAAAGGCTGGCGCTACGACATTTATAGTAATGCCATACTGAGCAAGTTCGGTGGCGAGGGACTTTGCCAAGCCTATGAGACCTGCCTTAGCGGCTGAGTACGCAGCTAAGTATTCGAGGCCTACAACGCCCGCAAGGCTCGAGACGAGGATTATTCTCCCCCACCTTTGAGCTCTCATTCCCGGTATTACCCCTCTAAGCAACGGGAACTGCGAGACTAAGTCAACCTCAAGCTGCTTCCTCCAGGAGTCTAATGTTACCTCTTCAAAGGGCGAGGCGTAGCCAACGCCAGCGTTACTTACCAGAATGTCTATATGTCCAAGGGCTTTCCTAGCCTCCTCTACTGCTGCAGCGGCGCTCTCCGAAGAGCCTAGGTCCATTCTTATTGCCGTGGCTCTCCTGCCCATACTATTGATCTCGTCTACTACCTGTTTTGCAAGTTCTTCCCTTTTCCTATAGGTTATAGCAACGTCAGAGCCTAGGCGGGCCAAAGTTAATGCTACGGCCCTCCCGATACCCCTGTCACCGCCTGTTACAAGCGCCCTCTTTCCTACCAGGGAGAAGGGCTGGTCAGAAGTCATTTGCTCTCCATCCCCTCTACGGGTCTGATCCCGGATTCCCAGTCATCCCAGCCAAGGTATGTGTGCGGTTCGAGTAATAAATCTGCGCCGGAGCTTGTCGCCGGTCGACCAGCATATAAGGGTTTGGCAAAACTATTATGTCTACAGATCTCGGTTGCTGTAACAAGGTTCTTGCAAGCTAAGCCCTTCTACTAGTCCTGTAGAAACGCGTTAAGGATTGCAAGGGATGCGAGCAGCGCCTCCTCAGTCCTGAGAGTCTCAGTACCTTGGTGAGGCGCTGCGTTAATCAAAACATCGTAAAGCCTATGACCTGTGAACTGAATTAGTCCACTCTTTGGGCCTCCGAGCACCAACGTGGTCGGCCTACCGCTTAACGCTCTTAGCTGGGAGTACTCAACAACGCCATATTTGCTAGTTCCCACCACAGCGTAGCCGTGGGACTTTGCTTTGAGCAGCTCCTCTAACAGGGGCCCTCCCTTGGTCACTGAGTAGCCGGTGTATACGTTACCCCAAGACGTGGGCTCTAGCTCTATAGAGCCGCCGCTAACGCCTGCCACTCGAGCTGTAACTATGTCACCGCTGTTGTACGTACAGGGTCTTAGCCTGCCGTACCCTTCTTCACCTAGGTAGACCTTGCACTCATCCTTAGCCTTGGACTCGACCAACACGTCAAGCACATCCCCCTGCTTAAGTTTTCTTGGCGGAAGATGGTTTGGCAGGTTCAGCGGCGGTAGGATGCCACTGTACTTTAGGTCGCTGTCCACAGGCACAGCCTTTTTCTTCAGGTGGGATGGAATGGTCTGATACCTCAACAGCTTAACGAGAAGCTCCTGGTCAGATGCTGTGGAGTCTTCGTCGAGGTATATGTTAACCTCATCAACTCTAAATATGGCTAAGGCCCTTGATATTATGCCAGCCTTGTAGGTCTTATCCCTGAGGTCCTGCTCTACTGAAAGGACGCTGGCAGGCAATAGGACTAATAGTTTGTGGCTTCTTTTAGTCGAGGGCCATGGAGCTAAGGACAAACCTCTTTACCCTTCCTTGGCCTTCGTGGACTTCTGCTCCCTGCCCTTCTGCTCCCTCTCTTTAGTCATGAATAACGTGGTTCTCTGCCTTCCACCCATAGGCTTCACCTTGGACTCCAAGGTTTCTGTGAGCTTTAAAAGTCTAAGCGCGGAGTCCTGGTAGGCCTAGCAATAATCGGCAATGATAGAAGGATTATTATCTTCAACTTTGACTTGTCTCACCTGGTGACTTAGGCTTGGCCTACTACTACAGGAGGAAAAGTGACGTTCATCCGGCAGTTAGGCTAAGGCAGCTGCTAAAGGAGGATGGCATAATAATAGCGCCTGGCGTG
This sequence comes from uncultured Desulfurococcales archaeon, assembly GCA_964342665.1. Classification (GTDB taxonomy): domain Archaea; phylum Thermoproteota; class Thermoprotei_A; order Sulfolobales; family Acidilobaceae; genus Acidilobus. Next base: position 927 of record CAYFFU010000018.1, on the reverse strand, counting down.
TTTGACCCAGCCTCAGCTCTTTTGGCCGAGAGCGTCGGCTTCAAGGCAATATATCTCTCAGGCGCGGCGCTAACCGGAAGCCTCGCTATGCCAGACCTGAGCATTATAACGTTCTCAGAGGTGCTTGACGCAACGAGGAGGATCACAGAGGTGACAGACATACCGCTTATAGTAGATACAGATACAGGCTTTGGTGAGGCTATAAACGTCTATAGGACCGCTAAGGAGCTCGAGGAGGCCGGCGCCGCAGCCATACAAATAGAAGATCAGGTGCTTCCTAAGAAGTGCGGCCACCTCTCAGGCAAACACGTGGTACCACCGGACGAGATGGTGAAGAAGATAATTACCGCCACTGAGGCCAGGAGGCACGACCTTGTTATAGTTGCGAGAACTGACGCTCGTGAGGTAGAGGGCTTGGACGCGGCCATAGAGAGGGCCCAGATGTATGTTGAGGCCGGCGCCGATGTGATATTCCCTGAGGCTTTGCATGATATAGAGGAATTTAAGGAGTTTGCTAGAAAGGTGAAGGCGCCCCTCCTGGCTAATATGACCGAGTTCGGTAAAACGCCTTATATAACGGCCAAGGAGTTCATGGACGCTGGGTATAAGATTGTGATATTTCCGGTGACAACATTCAGGGCCGCTATGAAGGCTATGAAAGACGTGCTCTTGGAGCTCAAGGAAAAGGGGACGCAGAAGTACATATTGGATCGCTTAATGACTAGGCAGGAGTTCTACGAGCTAATAGGGTACTATGAGTACGAGAAGCACGACGCAGATGTAGCAGCAAAGGCAGAGTCTCTAATTAAGTCAAAGAGTAGGACTTAGCCTCTTGGTGACTGCGGTAAACAGGCGCCTTTGCTCACGCTTTAACTTGCTCTCTTGTCACTTTTGACTTTTTCGCTCGGGATCAGCTTGGTGCGGGGG
>CAYFFU010000017.1:0-15679 GCA_964342665.1 uncultured Desulfurococcales archaeon | reverse complement strand
AATTCGCTACGAGCAGATGAGCGATCGCCTTAAGAAGATGGTAATGAGCATGTGAGGCGAAGCCGTTGAGCCATAACGAGACAGAGGTAAAGTATGAAATAGATTGCAGCTACGTGGACAGGCTTAAGGAGACCGCGATAAGGCTAGGCGGCACCATAGAGAAGGAGGTAGAGGAGAGGGACATATATTATCAGCATCCGTGTAGGGACCTGCTGGCCTCAGACGAGGCTATTAGGGTAAGGTATGTCAACGGGAGGCCCGAGTCCTTAACTTATAAGGGACCCAGGGCTCCAGGACCCGTGAAGTCACGAAAGGAGATAATAGTTGCTATCTTAGACGATCCAACGCAGCTGCTCGAGAGCCTTGGGTTCAGGCCAGCCGTCGAGGTGCTTAAAAGGAGGACGTACATAGCAATGGACAGCGTCGAGGTTACAATAGACGTAGTAAAGAACATAGGCTGCTTCGCTGAGATAGAGCTGCGTGAGGGCTCAGACGCGTCAGACCTTCAAAGGTACGCCTCTAAGCTAGGGCTTTCTAAGGGTCCCATAGCTCAGACTTACGCTGAGATGGCCCTAGCTAGGGCCCGCAGCAGAGACTAAGGATAAATAGGATAATAACAAGGCCTGGCGCCCTGCCTTAGTTCAGGCCTCGCCTTAATGCCTTAGAAGTACTTGGCGAGCTCGGGTCTCTCCTTCGCAAGCTCGTTGGCTATCTCCTTAGAGACCTCGTCTACGAGCGACCTGCCCCTAGGGCTGATCACCCTTCCCTTGCCTGTGCTCTTGACTAGGCCTGACTGTTCAAGCTGCTGCAGTATTCTCCTTATGTTACTTCCCCCTCCTTCCCTGAAGTGCGCAGGCCTCACGCCATTGCGCTTCCTACCCCCATAGACAACCCTGAGGGCCCCGACGCCTACAGGCTCCTCTGAGAGGTAAAGCTTGCGAAGGATTGACGCGGCCCTGGTATACCACCAGTCAGGGCTGTCTGGAGGCCTCTCTCTGGACACGCCAGTCTTAGCAAACAGGGCCCACTCGGGCGGCTTTATCTGCTCTATGTTCTTGAGCCTGTCAGCAAGCCTAGCTATCAGCATATCAGCTGGCACGTCCCTCGCCGTGACCATAGCTAAGTCCCAGCTGAACGCTGTAGCTGCAGAATTAAAGCGTTCCTGCTGCACGCAGGGCTAGGGCAACTAAGTGATCAGCGGCATCTACTATGAGTTCATTTCATTTCCATGCGGTAAGCGAAGGTACTCAATGCCGCTTGGAATAATTTGGGCCCCCCAGCCAGCGTTCTACATCTATAAGACGGCAGGCCTGTCAAGGTTAATTGACAGCAGCGGCACGCTATTCCTCCTGTCTCCATCAGACCCGCTGCTGTTCCTGGAGAGCATAAATCACACGTTGGAGCTTAAGGTGGCTTTTGACGATAACGGTTGTCCAAGGCCTAGCGAGCTGGGCAGCTGGTACAGGTGTGACTACGTGATAAACTATAACGATAACGAAAAGGTTGGTGGGGTCTGCAGGTCGTTTATCCCGGTGAGGCTCGCCTCCGTGCCATACACGAGACTATACGGCTGTCTGGTTGAGCTTCTAGTAATCCTTACAAAGGCCAGGGCTGGAGTTATAAAGGACTGGTACCTTGAGTATGCAAGAGGGCTCAGGGATTGCATTGAGCGCTCTTCAAGAGGAGCCCCTAGATATGTCGCCGCAGCTGACTCTGCGCTGCAAGAGCTTGAGGGCATTATTAGACAGGGCCAGGGCAAGCCTTAACGTGTACTACAACTTAGTTGAGAAGAACATGGGTTTCCCAAGGCATAGAGAGCTTGAGGCAGCCCTTAGAGTAGGTAACATCGTGGAGTGCAGCGACCTCTGTCTGAAGGTCGGCGAGCTGCTGGACTCGGTTAAGGGTCGTAGCGTGTGTATAGTAGGACCCCTTGCGGAGCCTATTGACGTCAAACGGTGCGATATAGTATTGGCCCCTGACGGAGGCCTAGTCCCCCTCATAATGGCTAAGGTTAGGCCCCTCGTGATAACTACGGACGCCGACTCCTCAAGCAAGATAATGAGCATGGCGTTTCAGCTGTCCCGCTACATAGCCCTTCACGTTCATGGCGATAACATGACCCAGGTAGCGCTAGCGATAAACTCCATAGATAGGGACAAGCTGATACCGACGTCCCAGGTTCTAACGCCTCTCTGTATACTCCCAGTAGGAGCCTTCACGGACGGCGATAGGGCCGTAGCCCTAGCGCTAGAGCTGGGCGCCGAGTCTGTGAGAGTTATAGGGTTTGACTTCGACAGGGTTTCATGTCTTCACAAAGACCTCTGCGATCAACGGCCCCAGCCCAAGCTGACGAAGTTAAGGGTTGCTAAGGCTGTGATAGATCTGCTCGCGAGCGAGCTGGGTTACGCGGTGTCTCATGATGGCCAGGACCTTCTTATTGGGCGCCGTAGCGCTTAACGTCAGGGTACAGGCGTCAAGCTAAGAGAATGGGGCCGCCCCTTTATCGTGAGCGTTGCCCTCTTCGGCTTACGCTTAGCGGATGTCAGCAAGACGTGCCGTGTTGCTGAAGGCCGCTTTGATTCGAAAGCATAAGAGTGCTGATCGGTAGGGCTTTGGTCGTCAGGCCTTGGAGTCTCAGGCTAGAGAAGGCTATAGATAGTACAGCAACTTAAAACTCCACGGGCAGAGATTCGGGCTAGGGGCAAAAGCAATGTCAATAAAGGAGACTATGAAGGGCTTCAAGTCATTAATAAGGGTTGACGACGCGCTACAGCTCTTCAAGGAGAACGTGACCCATAGGCCAGACGTTGTGACCGTCCACATATATGACTCGCTGGGCCTAGCGGCTGCTGAGGACGTCCTAGCGCCTATGGATGTCCCACCATTTGACAGGAGCGCTGTAGACGGGTATGCTGTAAGGTCCTCCGATACGCTAGGCGCTGGGATACTGAACCCAATAAGGCTTAAGGTTATAGGTGAGATCCAGGCAGGGGAGGACGTCGCCTCCCTCAAGGCGCTCGAGCCAGGCGAGGCCTACACTATTTACACAGGGGCGCCCCTGCCTCCTGGCGCCGATGCTGTAGTTATGGTTGAGGATGCGGAGAGGCAGGGGGACTTCGTGCTCATAAAGAGGCAGGTGTCTCCATTCATGAACGTGTCGAGGAGAGGGGAGGACTTCACCAAGGGCAAGGTAGTTATATCTAGGGGCTCAAGAATTATGCCCTGGCACATAGGCGCCATGGCATCATTGGGGATAAGGAGCGTGAAGGTTTATCGCAGACTGAAGGTAGCTGTGCTCTCAACTGGATCTGAAGTCATGGAGCTAGACAGCCCGCTTGTAGGGAAGCCAGGCACGATAATTAATAGTACTAAGCCCCTCCTGATATCGCTCCTCAGGCAGGACGGCTTCGAGCCAGTTGACCTAGGCACAGTACCTGATGATATAGCATCAATAGAGGAGAAGGTAAAGGAGGGCGTTAAGGACGCTGATGCTGTCATAACTACAGGGGGTACCAGCCTGGGAGGGTATGATTTAGTTCCAGCGGCAGTAGGCAGGGCGGGCAAGCTATTATTTAACGGGGTAAGGATGAGACCAGGGAAGCCTACGGGAGGCGGCGTCGTTGACGGCAAGCCAGTGTTTATGCTGTCAGGGTTCCCCGTGGCGTCGTTGGCCGGCTATATGGCATTCGTAAAGCCAATATTAAGGTGGATGACAGGCACGCCAGAGGACCCGCTACCCACAGTTAAAGGCAGGATTACGAGACGGGTAGCTAACATAGCTGGTGTACGAACCTACTTGAGGGTAAGAGTTTACAGGGGCAACTCTGGCCTGATGGTAGAGCCGTTGGCAATTACGGCCTCTGGCGTTCTTTCAACGTTGACTGACGCTAACGCCATACTTATAATTCCTGAGGACGTGGAGGGCTATGACGAGGGCGATGAGGTGGAAGTACTCCTAATATCCCCGCTTGCATAGGATATACGGCGACTGCACAAACGTTATTTCTCGCGTCACTAGACGTAGTTAGGAGGCCAGTTGGTTACAAACATAGAGATCTCAGGCTTCACAGAGGAGCTGCTGGACGCCCTCGTAAAGGCTGGCATATATGGAAGCAAGACAGAGGCCATCAGGGATGCTGTAAGGAAGCTGCTAGAGAGCTATGACATGAAGGACATATCGTTAAGGGCCTACAGGAACGGCTCTGTCAGCTTTCAGCTAGCGGCCGAGATAAGTGGCCTGAGCATGGATGGGTTAATGTGGTACTTCCTCTCCAGGGACACGGTGCCTCGGCTCGGCTCCGAGGATCTCGCTGAGGTTAACCAGGGAAGGGACTTCATTAATGAGCACAACGCTGTCGTTTTCGACCTGTCCTCACTGTACGCTATAGTGGAGCTTGGTCTGCTCGCGCTAGTACAGAAGGTAAATAAGAGGTTAACGGTATCAGCAAAGACTATGGAGAGGGCTAAGGCCTTTATAATGAGGATCTCTAAGATGAAGGGCGCCCCAATGCTCTTTACGGGGATAGAGGTGCTAAGCGTTAACAAGGCCCTGCAGGAGTTCGCCCGCAGGAACGGGATCTCCCTGCAGGAGGCTCACGCTATCTATATAGCAAAGAAGAGCAAGGCTGTGCTGCTCTCAGACGACGTAGTTACACGCCAGGTTGCAAGGACTCATGGAGTAGCAGCCTGCCCTTCGGTGTCTCTGCTGTTGTTTATGCTGAACAACAGCATAATTAGCGACAAGGAGTTTAAGGAACTTATATCAAAGATGGGGACGCTACCATACATGGTGCCCAAGGACTTCATAGCGTAGCCTTGCTGTGTCGCCACGTCAAGGCTGCCACAGCGTCCCGTCCTACAGTAGGGCACGCCCACATTGAGAGCCTTTGCGAGCTGCCAGGGGCTGCCTGCAAGAAGTCACAGTCCATATTAAGTCAGGCCGATTTGACTTTAGTGCCTGCATTAGTCCTAAGGGGAACACTCTTATTAGGACGGCAGACAACGAAAGTAGAGGTCGGGCCTTTGACGTTGTCAAAGAAGAGCATAGGTGTCTCAATGGTAATCGCTATAGACAGCAGCATTAGCATGCTAGTCAGGGACGTAAGGCCTAACAGGCTTGAAGTTGCAAAGAGGAGTGCCACCGTGATACTTAGGACTGTGAGCAGCGCAGGAATTCCGACCCTGATAAGCGTTATCTCTTTTTATCGGAACTCATTTCCCATATTGGATCTAACCGACAACTGGGAGGACGTCGAGAAGGCGATAAACAGCATCCACGCAAGTGGCAAGACCACAGACCTAAGCATGGCCATAAAGGAGGCCTTTTACATATTCAAGGACTCACCTCCTGGCTACCAGAGAAGGCTGATAGTGATTTCTGATGGTGACTTTAATGAGGGACCTGGGCCAGAGGAGTTAGAGCTGCTAGTAAGGTCAAGCTCCATGCGGGTCGACTTTTTAATAATCAATGGAGGCCAAAAGACTAGAGTTAACGAAGCATCTAAGCTGGCCTCAGCCAGCGGCGGTAAGGTCGTTACTGCGAGGAGCCTAGAGGAGGCCGTCAAGGGGGCCCTGTTATTAGCTATGAGCGATTAACGGGCTAGCCATTTTTAAAGAGGTAGCTGCCTCACGCCCTATGGTGACTGGCTTGGGAGACAAGAGGTCAAAGGTGGTCTTCATATTCATGGGAAAGGGCAGGGGCTACCTTAAGGTAAGGCTCTTTAGGAAGAGGAAGGAGGAGGACCCCGATAGAGTAATAGTACTTGGCAGATACGATAAGCCTCTCCCAGGCTACTCAGTCATAAACGTGGACAGCCTGGAGGCCGCAGTTAGGGAGAAGCTTGAAAAGGCTTAGAACACTTAAAAGGCAGATCCCAGCGAGAAGGAGAGGAGAAAATAGGAAGGTGCTGAGGGTTGCCAAAGAGCATACACGTTGAGAGAGTAGTTGAGGTCCCGCCAGGAGTCTCTGTAAACGTAGAGGGAGCTAAGGTAACAGTTAAAGGCCCGAAGGGAGAGGTTCAGAAGGACTTCTCCCATGCTAAGAACATAACTATCAGGGTTGACGGAGACAGAGTCGTCGTGGAGTCCTACTCAGCCACGTCAAGGACCAAGGCGCTGGTAGGAACCATAGCAGCCCACATAGGAAATATGATAACAGGGGTCACCAAGGGATTTAGATACAAGCTGAAGATAATATACACCCATTTTCCAGTAACGGTCAAGGTTGAGAAGAGCAGGGTGGTGATATCTAACTTCTTAGGCGAGAAGGCGCCACGTTATGCAACTATAATGCCAGGCGTTACGGTCAAGGTGCAGGGGCAGGATATAATAGTTGAAGGTAATGACATTGAGGCCGTTGGGCAGACCGCGGCCAACATAGAGAGGGCAACACATATATCTGACTTCGATAGGAGGAAGTTCATGGATGGTATATTCATATATTCAAGGGAGGTGGCAGGCTAATGTCAAATCAACAGGCCTCGGGCTACAGGCCGCCAGCGGACTTGAAGGAGAGGAGGAGGCTTCAACTGCTCATACAGAGGAAGCTGAGGCTACACTTCATAAGGTACCTGTCCTGGAGTCTGAAGAGACTCGACGACTCCTGGAGGAAGCCCAAGGGAATAGACAACAAGGTTAGGCTTCAGCTCAAGGGCTTCCCAAAGCTGGTGAAGGTAGGCTATGGGACTGACTCCACAGTAAGGGGTAGGCACCCCTCAGGCCTGGTTCCAGCACTCGTTTCGTCCCTGAAGGACCTGGAAGGTCTCAGCCCAAGCACGCACATCGTTTATATATCTGGCAGCGTGGGCTTAAGGAAGAGGCTCCAGCTGCTGGAGGAGCTAAGGAAGAGAGGCTTTAGGGTAGCAAATGGTGGTGAGTGATGGACTACAGTTTGCAGAGGAAGCTTGCGGCTGAGATACTTGGCGTTGGCGAGAGCAGGATCTGGATAAGCCCCAACTCTGAGGACAGGGAAGACATAGAGGGCGCGGTCACGAAGGAGGACGTAAGGGCGCTGATTAACAGGGGCCTGATAACAGTAAGGCCAAAGAAGGGCAACTCCCACAGGTGGCTGCTAAGGAAGGTAAAGAGGGTGAATGGCCACAGGAGGGGCCCCGGGAAGAGGAAGGGGACCTCCTTTGCCCGTGTGGACCCCGAGAGCTACTGGGTTAGCAAGGTAAGAAAGATGAGAAGGTACATAAAGTGGCTTAAGGATCACGGCCTGATCTCGAGGAAGGACTACAGGCAGCTCTACACGCTGATCAAGGGTAACAGGTTTGCAAACCTGGCAGACCTGAGGAGGTTCATAGAGGCCAACAAGATGATAAAGGAGGGTGGAGCAAGGTGAAGGGAGGTCCAAAGTATAAGGTCCCGCTGCGCCGCAGGAGAGAAGGCAAGACTAACTACTATAAGAGGATAGCGCTTCTGAGCTCGAGAAAGCCTAGGATGGTAGTAAGGAGGTCGAACAAGTACATATGGGTTCAGTTCATAGAGTTTGACCTTAAAGGTGACAAGGTGATCGCCGCGGCCCACTCAAAGGAGCTCTACAAGCTTTATGGATGGAAGGGAGGAGGCAAGAGTGAGTGCGCCGCCTATCTAACAGGCTTCCTAGCCGCAGTGAGGGCCCTGAGCAAGGGCGTAAGGGAAGCGGTGCTAGACCTTGGACTGAACAAGCCTACGCCAGGTGGAAGGATGTTCGCTGCGCTTAAGGGGGCCTTAGATGCTGGAGTTCAGATACCGCACAGCGATGAAGTTCTCCCGCCTGAGGAGAGGGTCAGGTGTGAGCACATAGCTAAGTACGCTGCGGACCTAGCTAAGAACGACCCTGATAGATATAAGAGGCTGTTCTCGCTCCAGCTGTCCCGCCTACCCCCTGAGGAAATACCTAAGAACTTCGATGAGGTCTTAACAAATATAAAGAACGCCTACAAGTCAGTTCTGGAGCAGGTAAACAAGGCCGGGGAGGCGGTGGTTGAGAAATGAGTAGCGAGACCAGCGCTAAGGCCCAAGCAGCCCCTCAGCCGCAGGTCGAGGAGTGGATCCCGAAGACTAAGATAGGCCAGCTAGTCAAGGAGGGCAGGATAGCATCAATAGACGAGATCTTCAGGAGAAACCTACCAATTCTGGAGCCTGAGATAGTAGATGTCCTCCTACCTAACCTACAAATGGAGGTCCTCGACATATCGCACGTCCAAAAGATGACTGACGCGGGTAGGATAACCAGGTTCAGGGTTGTTGTGGTGGTTGGCAACAGGGACGGATACGTAGGGCTAGGCAAGGGAAAGGCAAGGCAGCTGAGGGAGGCGCTTGATAAGGCTGTGAGGAACGCGAAGCTGAACATAACGCCTGTGAGGAGGGGGTGCGGCAGCTGGGAGTGCACATGCGGCGAGCCGCACAGCGTCCCCTTCACAGTTGAGGGCAAGAGCGGCAGCGTCAGGGTAGTCCTCAAGCCAGCTCCCAAGGGGACTGGGCTTGTAGCTGGCAACGTGGCCAAGGTTGTGCTCTCGCTCGCAGGCATAAGGGATGTGTGGTCGCAGACGTTTGGCGAGACGAGGACCACTTATAACTTCGCAAGGGCTGTTTACATGGCGCTTCGCAACACCTATAAGGTAGTCACCTATAGGGACTGGAGCAGGTGATGCCTAATGGCATACCTTATAATAAGGATAAGGGGGGAGCCTGACCAGAGTCCAGACGTAAGGACGACACTGAACGAGCTGAGGCTAAGGAGAATATTCACAGCCGTGATATACCCCTCTAATATGCCTGGCATAGATGGTATGCTCAGGAAGGCGCAGCACGCGATAACGTGGGGCGAGGTCTCAGCAGACGTGTTAGAGAAGCTCATAGCTAGGAGAGGAAGGCTGGTCGGCGAGAGGCCCATAACGGACGAATGGGTTAAGCAGAAGCTTAACCTGTTTGGAATTAAGGAGCTCGCCGAGAAGGTGGCCTCGGATCAGCTGAAGTACTATGAACTTGACAGGCTTGGCGTGAAGCCGTTCTTTAGGCTTCACCCTCCAAGCGGCGGCTTCAAGAGGTCTGTCAAGAAGCTCTACCCAGCCGGAGAGCTGGGCTACAGGGGCAAGGACATAAACTCACTCGTACTTAAGATGTTTTAACGGGCTCTACTTGGTCTGTGCGGCATATCTATGTCATCCTTATTGTATCATGATGGCAAGGCTCTATGTGGATAGCGTCCCTCGGTGTACGGTAGATTAGAGTCCGTTTCATCAGCAGACATCGCCATCGGTCACTTAACGTTTTATTAACCCCTTTGAGGAGTCAGTAGGAGGAGGCCAGTAAAGTATGACCTGGACGATACCTAGGGCAAGGAAGAAGGTAAGGAAGCTCAGGGGAAGGACTAGGTCCATGGGATGGGGACGAATAGGGCAGCACCGCAAGACAGGAAAGAAGGGCGGCAGAGGAGCCGCTGGCATGGGGAAGCACAAGAAGAGCTGGATGTTCAAGTACGCGCCCCACTGGCTCGGCAAGAGGGGTTTCAAGAACCCAACTGGCAGAGGGGAGCTGAAGACCATCGACCTAGAGGAGCTGGACGCTATTGTAGTTAAGCTAGCTGCAAGCGGCCAGGTGAAGAAGGAAGGCGACCTAGTTGTAGTAAACTTGTCCGAGATGGGCTACGACAGGCTCCTCGGCAGTGGTAGAATAACTAGTAAAGTCAAGGTAATAGTTCCATCTGCAAGTGAAAAGGCCATTGAGAAAATAAAGGCCGCAGGAGGTCAGGTGGTTACTGAGGAGCAGGAGGAAGAAAAGGAGCAGCAGGGTAGTTAGCTGTTGGATTGCAACGCCAGCCCAGCACGGATACCTGACGAGCTTAGGGCTCCGATTGATGAAGGCAAATTTATAGTAGTGTACGGCCCTTATGGCACCGGAAAGACTCATTTAGCGTACGAGGCCGCTAGGTACCTGCTTAGCGAGAAGGCTAGCGTCGTAGTGCTTGCGACCGAAGTTGGCACGGCAACTTACGCGCGGAGCGTCGCTACTTGCGTTCCAACGAAGGTAGTTTTAACCTCAGACGAGCTGGTAAGATATGTAGTTAAGCTTGCAGCTGAGGGCAGTTATATTATAGTGGACTCAATAAACTGGCTCTTCAGGTCTGAGCCCGATAGCTTAGGTGGCAAGGAGCTCTCATTTATTGCCTCAGTCATGAGGCAGGTAGGCGGCCTTGCGACAGGGCAAGTCACAGACGTTGACAGCGGCAACTTTGAGATGGCCATGGGGAGGTGGGTGCTTCCCTGGGCTGATGTAATAGCCAGGACTGAGAGGATCACTTGTAAGCGAGGTCCATGTAGCACTTTAACGTTTATCAAGCCCTACACGAGGACCCTCATATTTGGTATAAGGAGAGAGGGTGTTGAATGGATTGGCTAGATGACATGGTAAGGCTGTTCATATTCATACTTCCTGCAATGGTGGCGAACGGAACCCCAGTAATACTTCATGGCCCTCCTCCAATCGACTTAGGCAGGAAGTTCTATGACGGCAGGAGAATACTTGGTGATGGGAAGACGTGGGGTGGGTTCCTGGCAGGTATAACAGCTGGAACCTTCATAGGCGTGCTGGAGTGGCCCCTGTTCGGCGCCTCTCACATATTCTATGCGGCGGCAGCATCGTTTGGGGCCCTGATAGGTGACCTCTTTGGCTCCTTTGTGAAGCGTAGAGTTGGCCTTGAACGAGGCGCAGAGGCCCCGCTTTTAGATCAGCTGGGATTTTATGTGTTCTCGCTGATAGTTCTGTACGCTACGGGGGTCACGTTTTCTCTATATGCGGAGCTTGCGTGGGCCGTCATAATATATGCCTTACACAGGGGAACTAACTTTATCGCGTACAAGCTGAAGTTGAAGTCAGTGCCCTGGTAGCTGAATGATATCATAACGCTGGCACAAATAATACTACTGTAGATAGCCGCCAAGGCTCAAGTTTCAGAAACAGAAAGTTAAAAACCCCCTAGGTAAGGCAGCTACTGGGTGTCTGACCTGTCAGAGACCAAGAAGGTGACCTTAAGCGTCATTAAGGCCGATATAGGAAGCCTTGCAGGGCATCACAGGGCTCATCCAGACACCCTCCTGGCGGCTTCTAGAGTTCTAGCTGAGGGCAAGAAAAATGGACTTATCATAGACTACTACGTCACCGCTATAGGAGATGATATACAGCTGATAATGACTCACAGGAAAGGTGCCAACAGCTCGGACATACATGGACTGGCTTGGCAGGCCTTCAAGGAGGCTGCAAACGTTGCCAAGGAGCTAGGCCTCTACGCAGCCGGCCAGGACCTCCTTAGCGACTCGTTCAGCGGCAACGTAAGGGGGTTAGGGCCCGGCGTCGCAGAGCTAGAGTTCGTGGAGAGGACGTCAGAGCCTGTGGCCATATTCATGGCGGACAAGACCGAGCCCAGCGCCTTCAACTTACCCCTATATAAGATATTCGCTGACCCCTTCACTAACTCAGGCCTAGTCATTGACCCAAGGATGCATGACGGCTTCATATTCACGGTCTTAGACCTATATGAGGGAAGGGCCATAGACCTCAGGACCCCGGAAGAGGTCTACGACTTACTGGCACTGATAGGTACGACCTCTAGGTATGTAATAAAGTACGTGTTCAGGAAGGACGGCGAACCCGCGGCTGCTGTCAGCTCAGAGAGGCTAAACCTGATATCTGGAAAGTACATTGGCAAGGACGACCCAGTCATGATAGTCAGGCTTCAGTCCGGCTTCCCAGCACTTGGGGAAGCGCTGGAGGCCTTTGCGTTCCCTCATTTAGTGTCAGGATGGATGAGGGGGAGTCACACGGGTCCGCTGATGCCAGTAGGGATGAAGGATGCAAAGATGACCAGGTTCGATGGGCCGCCAAGGGTTCTTGGACTTGGATTTAACATAAAGGACGGAAAACTGATAGGCCCCGCGGACCTGTTCGACGACGTTGCATTCGATGAGACGAGAAGACTTGCGATGGAGATAGCAGACTACATGAGAAGGCACGGGCCCTTCATGCCACATAGGCTGGGACCTGATGAGATGGAGTACACAACTTTACCAGACGTGCTTAAGAAGCTAGAGAGCAGGTTCAAGACGTTCGACTTAGGCTATAGGCCAGTGATAAAGCACGAGGAATTATAGCCTACCCTAAGCTCGGCAAGACCATAGCTTGCGGCCAGGCCTAGTTGGCGGCGCCTTAAAGGCTGTCCGACTTTAGCTGGCCGCAGGATTTAATCACGGCCAGGATCGCTTCAACATTTATATTGCTAGCGACCCTTGCTATCGAAGGTGAACAGTATGGCTAAGCTCGTGTTTGCCATAAACTACAAAGCCTACGACACAGCCTTTAATGACGCGGCGGTACGCATAGCGAGGGCTGCCTCCCAAGCTGCCTCAAGGTACTCTAACGTGAGGATAATATTAATAGTTCCACAGGTGATGTTCTTCAAGCTAAGGCAAGAGTATGATGATATCTATATAGAGCACGCCGACGCTGTTGAGCTTGGTGCCCACACAGGGTACCTGCCTGCCGCCGCACTAAGATATGTCGGTGCAAAGGGGGTTCTAGTTAACCACAGCGAGCATAAGATGGTGTACAGGGATATAGCGTCAGTTGTTAGAGAGGCCTCTTCCAGCGGCGTTGAAATCATGGTATGCGCTGACACTCCAGGGGAGGCCGCAGGGCTGGCCTACCTGCGGCCGACGTACATAGCGATAGAGCCGCCGGAGCTGATAGGAACTGGGGTCTCCGTCTCTAAGGCAAGGCCAGAGGTCATAACAGAGGGAGTTAGGGCCGTTAGAGCTGTAGCTGAGGTGCCCGTGCTAGCCGGCGCAGGCATAACCTACAGGGATGACGTAATAAAGGCCGTCGAGCTCGGCGCGAGTGGCATACTACTGGCTAGCGCTGTAATGAAAAGCAAGGAACCAGAAAAGGTTATTGATGAGTTCTCAGACGCCCTCAGCTCTGCTGGGTAGTGGCAACGCTGGCGCTGACCTCCCCCTCACCGGCCTTGGCCCTTATTAGCTTCTCCACCTCGTCAAGGCTCTTGCGGCAGTCGCCCAGGAGCGAGAGCAGCTTGTTAACGTTAAGCCTTACAAGCTTCCTTGGCCTTCCCCTTCCCTCAACCTTTATCTTGCTTGTGCTTGCAATGCCGAGACCCGTTAGGTCGTTCACGACCCTAAGGACTAGGGGGTAGCTCACGTTGAGCTCCTTGGTTATGTCCCTCACGCTTATCTCTTTCTTATCCAGCAGGACCTCTATTATCTCTGCTGAGACCTCAGGATCAGGAACCGAGGCGCACTGAACTAAGGCCTTCAAGTACTTAAGACTCTTGCTCTCCTCCACCTTGCAGGCCCGTCGCTCACTATTCAGAGAGAACTTATTAATTTTTCTCTAATATTTATTGATATACTTGTAACAAATATTACTAAGAGCCCCTGTACTTCTTTACGGCAAAATCGCCTATGAAGTCATATATCACTTCTTTAGCCCCTGCACCTATGTCAAGCATCCTGGCGTCCCTGCTCAGCCACTCCAATCTAGAACCCTTCGAGAAGCCAGACCCACCCATTATTTGCACGGCGACCCACGTAGCCTTCTGAGCTACCTCGGCGCCCAGAACCTTTGCCATTGCCGCATCGTAGGGGTCCATGTGGCCGTTCTCGGCCTTATTTATCGCGTCCTTAATGAGCGCGTCTAGCGCGCGGGACCTTATCTCTAAGTCAGCCAGCATCCACCTTATGCCCTGAAACTCTCCAAGCTCCTTGCCGAAGATAACCTTCCTAAGGGCCTTAGGCCCTGCCTCTTCGAGGGCTCCTTCCTTTATTCCTAGGCCTATCATCCCGTATCCAAGCCTTTCATAGTTTACGGTCTCCAAAGCCTCGCGTATGCCCTTGCCTGGCGTGCCTATCCTGATACCTTTGGCCTTGTTAAACGTAACCTTAGATACCCCTGCCCCTCTGAAAGTGAATAGGTCCTGTGGTTCTACAGTGACTTCGGGGCCTCTCTCTACTAGGTACAGCGTGGGGCCCTGGGGTCCGTTGGCCAGAACTAGGAACTTGTCTGCGTAAAGCGCGTTGCTGGCGAACACCTTAACGCCGCTTATAGTCGCCTCGTCGCCTCTCTCCTCAGCCTGGGTCTTAAGGTTGGCCTTTATGTCGGTTCCGCCGCCGGGCTCAGTTATACATATAGACATCACGCCGTCCTCCTTAAGCTTGAACCTGTGCGAGACGGAGGCAGACGACATTATAATGTGGGCCACTGCAGGGCTCCACTTAGAGGCCTCCCTTACCATCTCATAGACAGCGCCCAGCCCTAGGGACGTGGCGTCAAAGGCCCCTAGTCTCTTGAGCTCATTTATTACCTCAGTCGGGGTGACGTTGCTCTCATCTATGTTCCTCGACACCTTTGGCAGGACGTCGTCGATATACTTAATTATGTTCTCCTTTAGGCCCATCTGTTTCACCAGCGAGAGCGATCGCAAGCTAAGTATTTAAACGTCTCAAAGCCAGTAGCTATGGGTGCGAACAATGCCCATGCGCCCAGGGCGTTGCTACTCGCATGTGACTAGCCAGCCATATACCAGGAAGGAGTACATACACGGCGCGCCTCAGCCCAAGATAACTAAGTTCGTGGCTGGAACGCCAAGCGTTCAGCAGTCCTATGAGATCAGGGTACAGCTTGTATCACTGGAGAGGGGTCAGATAAGGTCTAACGCCCTTGAGGCGGCTAGAGTGATGGCCTCAAAGTACCTCTCAACAACAGTTGGCGACCCCAACTACTTCATGGTGGTTAGGAAGTACCCCCACCAGGTCATAAGAGAGAACAAGATGATGGCGTTCGCGGGAGCGGACAGGCTTCAGGATGGCATGAGATTATCCTTTGGAACACCTGTGGGCGTCACGGCCGTAGTTGACATAGGCGACGTGATAATTGACGTTTATGGCAGGGCTTCAGACTTGGATAAGATAAAGGAGGCGTTAAGGAGGGCCGCTTCTAAGCTCCCCCACAGGGCAAGGATAGTAGTTAAGGAACTCAAGGCCTCCAGCGCCACGCAGGTTCAGCAGGAAAGCGCCTCCTCGAGTTCTTGATCGCAGAAGCTCCTTGGTTTGAATTCATGATCAGGCAGCAATTATGGGATATTCAAGCTCTGCAGCTGGCAATCCCCCTTCCTCTACACTGCCATCGGCCACATTTTCTATGACCGCACGCACTATAGTGGTGACAAGATAATTATGATCTGTCAAGGCGCCGGGTACTATGTGCTTACTTCCAACCGATATATAAGGCTCGTGGAAGATATTATAGCCAAGGTCAACGGTGTTGATCTCAACAAAGACCATTATAGAGTACTGCCTCCTGAGTATCTCTGCAGCCTCAAATGCAGCCCTAACTAGCTCGTTATCGTCATTAATGCTCTCATTGACTACTATGTTCATCATTATTAGCCACCCGGAGCGCCGGAAACCCCCTTAGCTCCACGGAAATACTGGTTCCAAGGACCTATTTATGAAATTAGGGACAGTAACCCTGCTTTAAGAAGTAGCTGGAGGCTAATGCTTAAGATGCGCCACTAAAGCAGCATAACTCAGAAATAATATGGTATACGCCTTACAAGTTCATTAGGTATTGCTGACTTACTGTCGCCCTCCTTTAAAATGCGTAATAACCTCCACGGTCAGCCTAACAC
>CAYFFU010000016.1:0-15827 GCA_964342665.1 uncultured Desulfurococcales archaeon | reverse complement strand
CTCCTGAGGCGTTTAAGGCTGCATAGCTGTTGGTGTCGTTAAGTGCAGAAATAGGATATATACTTCTCTTCAATATGGCATCATAGTGCCTTGGCGTCACGAAAGCCCCTGCCGCGTTGGTGGGGCCATCAACGCCATCGGTGGCTAGTGCTAGAAGGTGAACCTCGTCGCCGAGGCCAAGCCTGTGGGCCTCTATAACCCACGACAGCGCCAGCTCCTGGTTTCTCCCACCCAAGCCGCGGCCCTTAACAGTAACGTTGGTCTCGCCACCCATTATTATGGCTGCAGGGGGTCTCAGGGGAAGCCCGCTATGAACGGACTCGTAAGCTATCGACGCCAGCAGCTTCCCTACCTCCCTAGACTCACCTAGCATAGCTGATGTAAGCACCATTACATTAAATCCTGCCTTTTCCAAGGCTTCCTTAACATATAATAGTACGTCCAAGTTCTTGGCTATAATGAAGTTATTTACGTGGTCAAGCTCGGGCGATCCAGGCTTTAAAGTCTCTGGTAGCCTTCCACGAAGGCCGTCTTGCAGCGCGTTTATAACAGATGTGGGGACTTTGTCAATTATATCGTATGTCCTTAGCACTTCTAACGCGTCAGAGAAAGTCGTAGGATCTGGCGCCGTGGGGCCAGAAGCTATGTCTTCGAGTTTGTCGCCAGGGACGTCACTTGCATATATGCCGTAGACTTCGGCTCCCCGCGAGACCTTAACTAGGCCCCCGCCCTTGACCTGCGAGAGGTGTCTCCGTACAGTATTAATCTCTGATATTGAGGCGCCGGATCTAAGTAGAAGGCTATTCACCGTAGCGATATCCTGAAGACTTACCCCGGGCAGCGGCTTTTCCATCAGTGCAGACCCCCCTCCAGAGACCAGGACTACGAGGGCCTTGTGAAGGCCTCCAGCAGACTTAGCTATGTTAAGCGCCGCCTCTCCTGCGTCCAGGCTCTCTTGGTCAGGAATAGGGTGTCCTGACTGAATAACGGACAAGTTGCTGTACATGGCATTTATGTAGAGCCTATACCCCTTGGGCAATATTACTAGGCCGCGCGAGGGCCTGCTCCCCAGGCCTTCTATGAGGCCTGCCAGCATCTCCTGCGACGCTTTGCCAACAGAGATTACCATGTAGTCATCATTTATCTGATCTCTTAGCTTTTCTGCAGCTATTCGTGTCCTTTCCTTTAGCGACGCGGACCTTATTATTCCATTAACTAGCTCGCGAATTGACACCTTAGCCATTAACTCACCTAGTCCTCGCTCACTAGGTATCCAGCCACCCTAGACCTCTTAGGTCTCGCGTTCACGTTAAGTATGAGGTATCTCTTAAGCTTTGGCATGGGCTTTGACAGCTTTACCTCAACCTTCTCATTACTTCTGCTGATCTGCGACACAACGGCGGAGCCGCCACCAATTATGTGGACCTGTTGCGTCTGCATGTCAGCCCACGGATATATTGTAGCGGTGCCTGACAGCTGCGTCACTACACTGCTCTGATCCTTGACGAGCGCGTATACGTCCTTTAGCTCTTCGGCCTCAGCCCCCTTTAGAGCGAAGCCTATTCTAACACCTGGTCCAACGGAGTCTTGCTCCTCGTCAAGCACCTCAATGCTTTTTACCTCAACCCACTTCATTATTGGCACTGCCAGGAGCTTGTCATGTACGTAGACCTTAGTCTTAGTGTAGCCTAGGACCACGGGGCCTACTCCCTTTACGGTGAACGCTCTGTCGACAAAAACGTAGCCCTCATCATCGGAGCGGTGGTCTTTAGCTAGGTCTAAGAGGCTCTGCGCGTCCAGGGTCTCAGCTACAGAGGCCTTGATGCCACTCTTCGATATCAGCTCCTTTACCAGGTTGCCGCTCTCTGAGTACACATCTGTCTTCTGAGCCCCAGAGGCGTCAGCTAATGTTAGCAACTCACCGTCGCGCCAATCTATTTCATAGCCCGTTAGAACAACCACCACGTCGGATAAAGAGACGGCCGCTGCAGAATTAATTATGCTAGCTGGGTACTCGGTCGGAACTATGACTGAGAGAAGTAATGACTCTTCAAGCTTCTTATAATACATCAAGAGAGGTCCTCTGTCGTTTAGCTTAGCTATCAGGCTGGCCGCGCTCTGAGCCTTACTCTCATCAGGGGATATTATTGACATGACAGTGCCGCTTAGCATGGCTAGGGTCCCTTGTAGGGCCAGAACGGGGCCGAGGTTTTTAGCACTGATGACTTATAACCGCCTTATATGCGTTGTGGTCCTCAGCAGTTCTAAGCTGCTGTAGTATCTGGCAATCAAGTTTCCTAAAGTAGGCCCTTCGTTAACGACAGACTGATAGTTTGGGGTCTTTTAACTCCATCTTTATAACCTTCTTAACGTTTTAACGTCTCCTGGAGGCGTTTAGTGACGCTAAAGGACGCCTATGGAAGGCCGCTTACTAACTTAAGAATAGCTGTAACCAGGGAGTGCAACTACAACTGCTTCTTCTGCCACATAGAGGGCGATCCCGCCGGACGGCCTGCTAAGGTGGGTCTCAGCCCGCCGTTGCTTAAGCCCAGGGATTACTATATAGTGGGTTTGGCGGCTGCCAGGCTAGGCATAGATGCCTTTAAAATAACTGGAGGCGAGCCCCTGGTTAGACAGGACATAGTAGACATAGTGTCATCGCTAAGGCTTGCTGAGGCCTCGGCTGATATCTCTATGACTACAAATGGCTACCTGCTCGGTAGGTATGCCGAGAAGCTGGCCGAGGCGGGCCTTAACAGAGTTAATGTGTCGTTACACTCAATGAACAGGGAACACTATAAGGCTATAACTGGTGTTGACGGCCTTGACCATGTACTTTATGGAATTGACGAAGCCCTGCGGAGCGGCCTCAGGATTAAAGTTAACATGACGGTAACCTCGATAAACGCGAACGACGTCTGGGACGTGATATCCTACGCCTCCTCAAAGGGACTGAGCGTGCAGCTTATAGAGCTTCAGCCTGTCAATGAGGGTAAGGTTAGCTTCTCCAACATGCACGTGAGCCTAGCGCGGATAGAGCGTGAGCTCCTTAACATGGGCGCCAAAGTTATGTACAGGGAACTTCACAACAGGCCCATCTATAAGTTGCCTGACGGAACCACGGTTGAGGTGGTTAAGCCATTTGATAACCCGCTCTTCTGCGCAGGGTGCATGAGGGTTAGGCTGCTGTCCGACGGAAGGCTAACCCCTTGCATAAACTACGTGGGGCCCGGCGTTAGCATAGTAAGTGCAATAAGGCAGAGGGACGAGGAGGCAGCAGTTAAGGGCGTTATGGAGGCTATAATCAAAGTCAACACGCATCGCAGGCCCTACTATATGTGGAGAATTGATATGACTGGCAGCGTCAGGCTAGATCACAATGAAGATACAAGGCTAGTGATACCTAAGAGGGCCAGTAAGGTCAGCTGAAAGTGAGGAGGCGTGAGAGCGAGACGTAGCCTAGCCATGCCATCGGAGTGTACACGTGTGGGAACGCTATAGGCGCCAGTAGGAACGCGACCACCAGCGTTGGGTTTGCGAATATAAATATCGATCTTGCCGCCTCGCGCGTAGGCGACCTGGGGAACTTAGCCACCTTAGAGATGGCCACCGCAACAAGGGCCGTCAGCAGCAGGTCCCCCACGAAGCCCTTGGCCGTAAAGGCCCAGTAAAGCCACATGCTGGCCAGCATTGCCAAGAGGAACCCTATCACGGCCCTTGAGACCTTCTCAGGGCTGGCCACCACTGGGTACATGGGCACCTTGGCCTTAACGTAGTCGTCTAGGTAGTAGTAGACTATGAACCATATGTGCATCGGTATCCATGAGAGCACGGCTATCGCCAGGAGCAGTGACGCTACGGAATAGCTTCCAGCTGCCGCGGCCCACCCGCCAAGCACTTGCATTACTCCAGCGACGCCGCCAAATATTATGTTGAGAGGGCTGCGACGCTTTAAGAGGACCGTGTAGACGGGTATGTCAAATATGAACGCTAATATCGTGGAGAGAAGCACGTAGAAGTTCAGCAGCGCGGCGGCGTACATGCCTATTGCGGTGAGGGCCAGCGACCCAGCCAGGGCCTCCTTAAGGCTGAGCTTATGGGCTGGCAGCGGCCTTGTCTTAGTTCTATCCATCATGGAATCAATGTCGGCCTCGAGCACCATGTTGAGGGCTGTAATCCCCCCTATGGCGCCTACTGCAACTACTGCAAGAAGCCCTAGGCGAAGGGGACTTAAGGGTCCGCCTGCTGCAAAGTAAGCAGCATACGAGGTAAACGCTAGCAAGGCTAGCTGTGGAGGCTTCGTCATCTCTAACACATACTTAATTTTCTCCATCATACTTAGGCTCCTGACATATGCTGTCAAGGTACTTACTATTAATGCAGGTATTTATTTGTATTTACATTTATTTATGAAATTAAATTCTATAATTGAATTGTAGAAGTAATGGCCAAAAGCGCGCTGCGTTTTAATTCGATCTGCTCTAGGCTGAGATATTGCCTACACCAAGGGACCGCCGCGCTAACTTTTTAATTAACTATACTTAAACTAAAACTCGGGCGTGTTAAGTATGTCACAAAGTAAGGGATCAGCATCGTTCTTCGTAGGCTTAGCGCTTATAATAATAGGGGCGGCGCTCCTTCTGATAACCTTCTACCTGGCCATAAGCTCGTTTGAGGCCGTCAGAAGCGTTAGCTCGTTTAACAGCTACTTCGGTGGCGCCCTCCAATATCTGAGGAGTTATGTCAACTCAACTAACGCCTTTGGGGCGTTGGGTAGCTATGCCAATTTAATAATAGTACTCCTAATTATGGCAGTATTCTTGGGCATAGCGTTAGCGGCTGGAAGCGTAGCGCTCTCGAAGGGCGTGGAGGCGATCAAGGGTAGATAAGCTTGGCCGCGATAAGTCTAAGGACGCTTATAATAGTTGCCGGTCTCATAATGATTTCGCTTCTGAGCTACATGTTAGCATACTTCATGTACTCAACTACCACCACTGGCATGTTTACACTTAACCTGACGTATGGTGCACAGGGATCCAAATGCGGAAGGAATAACTTAGATATAGCTTTCCTATACCGGGATTTGGCGCCTCTATATAATGCGAATGTTACCCTGTTGCTGAGGACATACAATGGCTCTACGGCAACCTTCACCAGTAGTCAAAGGGTGCTACATCGTGGTGAGGTAATAAACTTCTGCGTTAGCGCAGGGTATAGCAACAGTATTACAAGTGTAACGCTTTATCTTAGCGGGTACGTATATGGTGTCTACCTGGTGTCTGTTAATGTTACCAGCGAGGTCAGGTAACCATGGTTAAGTGGTCACTAGTGATTAGTGAGGTCTTAAGAGGCGTCTTGGACGGCCTAATCTATATACTGATCTACATGTATTTATTGCCGCTTTTGTTGACCATGGTGTCTGCAGGCGCGCCATCAACGTCTTATTACATGCTGTCAGAGGTCAGCTCGGCGTACCCTCAGGCCCTTGTTATAGAATTTGTAATGCTCTTTGAGGCTTTATCCATATCTAGTAGGTTGCTTAAGGGCAATGTCCTCAGCCCAACGCTGGCAGCAGTCGCGTCATCGCTAGGCCTGTTGGTGACCCTATACATTGTAAACACTACAATGCCTGGCGGTCTTCTAACGGTTAAAGTGATGGAGGGCCAGAGTGTAGCAGTAATCTCAATAAGTTTAAGACCTCTCTTAGAGGCCTTTATAGTTCTGATAGTGCTCCCGCTTATAGTGCTGCCCTTTGTTGAATACTTCTTGAACATTAACGGCTAAGATAACATGGATCTGCTCTAAGGTGTAATATGGCCAAAGACTACTGACTTGCAGGACGTCGTTAACGCGGTTCGTTTAAGACTTGCGAGAGCACGTAATGCAGTTGCTTATATAACCTATGCCTGAGGTAAGGCTTCGAACGGCCAGAAAACACTTAAAGAGGCAGACGCTGTAATGTTATTAGGACCGGTTGGGTGGGCCGGTAGCTCAGCTGGAAGAGCGCCGCCCTCGCACGGCGGAGGCCCCGGGTTCAAATCCCGGCCGGTCCATATTCCCTTTGCCGAAATAGGCTACTTGCCGCTCTATAGAACGCCTATACTTTAACAGCTCCGTCTCCTTTAAGCTCCTTAAGTTAAGCTCCTTTAACCTGTCCTCCCAGTATTTGTTAATGATCTCCAATACGTCGTTGTTAAGGTCCTGCAGCTCGACGCTTCTGACAAACCTTTCTAGGTCATGTCTGGACGTTATATTAGGGACAACTGAGCCGACCCTCCTGTATGAGAGCACGTATTTTATGGCAAGCTCGTACAGCTTCATGCCATTAAGTCTGGCCAGGTCAAGCAGTGGCTTCATGGCCTCCATAGCATCAGCTATCCACGAGCTGTCCTTCAGGTTTCTATGGAGATTTGTCTGCGGCTCCAGAGGCCACCTCTCCTCGTCTAGGACGTCTGAGGCGTGGGGAACCCTAATTATATGAGCGGCTTCAAAGTTAAGTAGCTCGGCTCCGGGAAGGCGCTCTATCACGTTAAATATGTGCTCGATTGCCTGATAGCCTAGCCTGAGAGCGGCCTCGCCTTCAGCGCCCCAGCCCAACGTAGGGCCTAGGGCAACCCCGACCAGCTTAGCCTTCCCACTCCTTTTGACGTCGCTCATGAATTCCCTAACGTCGCTGCTAACTATGACATGCATGGGCGGGTTGTGAAGCAGCAGTATATCAACATACCCCATCCCCAGCCTCTCTAGCGACCTGTCTAGCGCAAGCTCCAGGTAATCTATATCGTAGTGAGGCCTTATGCCGTTGCACCCGTAAAAGTCTAGGCCTATCTTAGTTAAGACTATAATGTCATCCCTCTTGGAGCCTAGGGCCCTAGCTATGGCCTCCTCTCCAGCCCCTTTGCCATAGACGTCAGCGGTGTCGAAGAAGTTTATGCCCATGTTGTAGGCCATTCTAAGCAGGTCCTCTGCTAGGTGCGACCTGGCGCCCCACTCGTCAGTGACCAGCGACCACAGCCCAACGCCTATCTCTGAGACCTCTTGCCCTGTGCCGTAAAGCCTCCTGTACCTCAAGGCCAAAGGCCATATCGTAGGAGCCTGCTAGGGCTAAAATTGGGAGGTCAGGACCTGTACTGTAGCGCACTGAAGCCTGTCACCACAGCGAGCCTTTCTCTATAACAGCCACGTAGGTGGCCAAGAATACCCCTCCAAGCAGCCTGTTGAGTAAATCCCTTTGAGGTGCATACTTGCGGTCGAGCTTAACTAGGGTCGAGGCGTCAAGCTCTGCATGCTGCGATAAGTCGTAGAGATCCTTCAGTTTAAGCGCGCTTCCTGCAAGTTGAAGGTACGCCTTTACAACGCCTACGGCTATGTTTTTTGAGCTCGAGATAACCTTTGACAGCTCCACCAGCTCGCCATACTCCTTGCTGTTGATCATAAATCCCTTGTCGACGCTACTGGCAGCCTCAAACAGGTCTCCAAGAGAAGGAGAGCTTAGCTGGAGGGATGACGCGCTGAACCCTTTGCTTTCTATCGCATTAATTAAGTCAGAGTCACCCACGCCAGAGAGCGCCTCTAGAAAGCTCTCCGAATCTCTTAACGTGGTACTATACAATATTCTTGTTACGAGGCTCCTCAAGCTGCCCCCAGCCTTAATGCCGGCCTCGTCTGCGTAGCCCTCTATTGCAGCAGAGACAACCCCAGCGCTCCATAGGCCTACAAGGGGCCTTTCACCGCTGGCCTCCATGGCAGCCCTGAGGGCCTTCCCTATTATATTGCCTAGGTCCATCTCAGACGCTGCGATCCTGCCATCAGCCAGCATCTGCCCCCTTCGATAGGCCTCCTCGAGCATGGGGAGAACCTCTATCATTTCGTAGAGTCTGCGCTCGAAGTCAAGGTCGTTGGAGTAACGGTGTATAGCCCCAGGCTTCACCGGTATTGACAACGATAATGCTAAGGATCTCTTTACTAGCTGTAGCAAGGCTTAGCACCAGGCCTAATGAGGAGGGAGACCTTTAAAAGTTCCTTACTTTGTGGTGATGATAATTTAACAGGGTAGCTGCCAGGGCAATAGTTTAAATAGGCCAGCGGAAACAATACTAAGGCCCTAAGCCTGCATGTATGGGGCTGTGATTGCACATTTAAAAATGTCAGTAAAGGACCCCAAAGATAGTTATGTGCACTTACGGTGAGCTAAGGAAGATTTTTAAATGCCTCCTTTCAGTTCTTTAAATATGACTGGTGTTCAACTCCATGTCAATCGACTTATTAATAGGGTTGTTGAGCGCGATAATTGGCTTTGTGAGCATAGCTATAGCTGTGGGTCTTGCTAGGTGGGTTCTGTCCCAAGACCCAGGCCCAGAGAACGTGAGGTTCATTTCAGAGGCCATAGCCAGCGGAGCTAAGGCCTACCTGTTTAGGCAGTACAAGACTCTGGCTGCCGTCCTCGCCGTGCTCGCAATAATAATAGGCGTCGGTATAGCTTACGTCGATCACAGCGCCACCCTAGGAGGCTCATCGGCCTTGGCCTTTGTAGTAGGGGCGGTAGGCTCCATGGTAGCCGGCTACCTTGGAATGTACGTCACCACTAGGTCAGCCTCAAGGGCTGCCATGGCAGCCAGAAAGGACGTCTTCAGCTCGCTGAGGGTCGCATGGCGCGCCGGGGCCGTCATGGGGCTGTCGTTGGCGGGAGTAGCGCTGTTTCTAATAAGCGTGCTCTATATAGGCTTCACCAGGCTTCTGCCGAGCCAGTGGGCCCTAGCGCTGATATCGATGGCCTTTGGGTCAAGCCTGGTAACCCTCTTCATGAGGGTTGGAGGGGGCATCTACACTAAGGCTGCCGACCTAGGCGCTGACCTCGTGGGCAAGGTAGAGAAGGGAATACCTGAGGACGACCCTAGGAATCCTGGAGTTATCGCCGATAACGTCGGTGATAACGTTGGCGACGTGGCCGGAATGGCTGCTGACGTGTTCGAGTCATACATAGTTATAGTCACAGGAGCCATATTCCTCTCATGGATAATGGGCTGGTACTCCACCTACCCGCAGCTCGTGGTTCTGCCTCTACTATATGGGGCTATGGCGCTGCTGGCCACCTTCATAGGCGTTGCCATACTTAGGTTACGCGGAAGCCAGCACCCGTTAACAGCAATATCAATTGACATCTATGAGACCATAGCTATATCAATAGTGCTGTTCTTCATAGCTAGCTACGTCCTTCTGAGCAAGGTAAGCCTTCAGGTAGCAGTACTGGCCCCGCTCGCAGCCGCTTTGGGCGCTGTAGTAGCTCCAGTAGTTCTCGCCTTAACTGGATACTTCACCCACTACACGTACAAGCCGGTCAAGCAGATAGCTAACCAGGCCCTCATAAGCCCAGCAACTGTAATAGTGACTGGGTACTCCTACGGTCTACTCAGCGCAATACCTGTAATACTCCTCATAGCCGCCATCCTGGGAATTACGTACTACATAGGCTACGTGTCATTTGGAAGCCTGGCCGCGCCCGCGGCCCTCTCAGGCTACTCTAAGTTCTTAGCGGGCATATATGGAACGGCCCTGGCGTCGGTGGGCCTGCTCTCGGTAGCTGGAATAATAATAACTGCGGACTCGTTTGGCCCGGTAAGCGACAACGCGGCCGGCGTAGCGGAAATGGCAAACCTGCCAGAGGAGGTTAGGGACAGGTTGGACGTTCTGGACGCCGTAGGGAACACGACTAAGGCCACAACCAAAGGCTACGCTATTGGCAGCGCGGCGCTGGCAGCCCTTGTGCTTTTCATAGGCTTCATATTTGAGGTCATCGATGTAGCTAACAGCTACGCCAAGGGGGTTGACCCAAGCGAGCTCATAGGCAGCATATCAGTGATAAATCCTAACGTCCTCATAGGCGCATTCGTAGGCGCAGTAGTGGTATATGTTCTGGCTAGCAGGACCTTGGGTGCCGTGGGTAGGACCGCCATGGAGATAGTAGAGGAAATAAGAAGGCAGTTCAGGGAGAGGCCGGGCATAATGGAGTGGAAGGAGAAGCCGGACTACGAGAGAGTCGTAGATATAGCTACCAGGAGGGCTCTTCAGGAGTTCATGCTTCCAGTCCTGGTCGCAATAGTGGCCCCCATAGTTACTGGCCTGCTGCTGGGGTGGCAGGCCATAGCAGGTCTCATAATGGGCGCGATATTGGTGGGCGTCCCCAGGGCGCTGCTGATGGCCAACGCTGGCGGCGCATGGGATAACGCTAAGAAGTACATAGAGGCAGGGCTTGATCCAAAGCTTGGCGGCAAGGGAAGCGAGGCGCACAAGGCGGCCGTAGTTGGAGACACCGTAGGTGATCCGTTCAAGGACACGACAGGCCCCTCAATGAACCCGCTTATAAAGGTGCTCAATACGTTGTCAGTGGTCTTCGCACCCATGATAGTGGCCGCCAACGCGAGCCTAGGGGTTTGGATGCTTATTCATGGACTTCTCGCAATCTAAATTGGAGACCAGGGCTTCTACTCTCTTTCTTTAAGGTTACGATCTGCTTTTAAACCCCTTGCATAGAGTATCTTATGACGCTAGGAGGAGGATGAGGGCCTTGTCAAAGCCCAGTTACGTGCTGTTTGATGTTCCGGACGACCTAGCGGAGGAAGTGTATAAGCTAGTCGCCAAGGCTAAGGAGACAGGCAAGATAAAGAAGGGCACCAATGAAACTACTAAGGCTGTCGAGCGCGGCCTAGCAAAGCTGGTAGTAATAGCTACCGACGTCGACCCGCCTGAGATAGTGGAGCACCTCCCGCTCCTCTGCGACAGCAAGAAGATACCGTTCGTCTATGTGCCCAGCAAGAAGAGGCTTGGCGAGGCTGCAAAGATAGATGTCTCAGCTGCGAGTGTGGCTATTGTTGATCCCGGCGAGGCTGCTGAGGACCTAAAGAACATAATAGAAAAGGTTAAGGACCTCAGAGCTAAGGCAGGCAAGTGAGGTAATTAAGGTATGCCGGCTGACGAGTCAAAGTCCTTTACTCAGGTAGTAAGGATCGCCAACACTGACGTCCCAGGAGAGGACACGCTGATCTATGGGCTCTCACGAATTAAGGGGATAGGTTACACGACCGCCTTGGCCATAATACGCAGGCTAGGCCTTGATCCTAAGCTTAGGATAGGGTACCTCTCTGCGGACATCCTGAAGAAGCTTGAGGACGCCGTTAATGACCTCACAAAGCTTAACCTGCCCGTGTGGCTTTACAATAGGCGTAAGGACTATGAAACTGGAGAGGACAAGCACTTGGTAGGGGCAGAGCTTATATTTGCAGCTAGGAGGGACATAGAGCGCGAAATAAAGATAGGCTCTTGGCGCGGCGTAAGGCACAAGCTAGGCTACAAGGTCAGGGGGCAGAGAACCCACACAACTGGAAGAACGGGCATGACGGTCGGAGTCAGGAAGGCTGCGGCCGCGCCTGGAGCCGCAGGAGCTGCTGGTGGTGGAGAGGAGAAGGTGAGCGGCGGTGGGGGATCCAAGGAAAAGTAGGCATAAGTGGGTCTCGCCAGGCCACCCCTGGATAAAGGACAGGCTCCAGCACGAGCTAGAGCTTATAGGCAAGTATGGTCTCAGGAACAAGCGCGAGCTCTGGATAGCCGAGGCAATAATAAGGAACTTCAGGCTGAGGGCAAGGTCGCTCCTGGCCCTGCCTGAGGGCGAGCGCGAAGCCGCAGCAAAGAGCCTGATAGACAGGCTCTACAGGATGGGCCTCGTGGGCAAGGACGCCGTGCTTGATGACATACTTGGCCTAACGGCTGAGAACGTGCTAGAGAGGAGGCTTCAGACCCTGGTATACCGCAAGGGCCTGGCTAAGTCAATATACCACGCAAGGCAGCTGGTTACTCATGGCCACATAGCCATTAATGGAAGGAGAGTGACGAGCCCAGGGTATATAGTGCCTCGCGATGAGGAGGACAAGATTGAAATAGCGCCGGGAAGCCCGCTGAGAGCAGCGGAGGTCGGCCAGCAGGGAGGTGGCGCAGGTGTCGCTCAGGGAGCTTAAGTGGGGGGTAGCCCACATATACAGCAGCTTTAACAACACGATAATTCACATCACGGACATGAGCGGGGCTGAGACGGCAGCTAGGGTTTCAGGAGGCATGGTTGTAAAGGCTGACCGTGAGAAGCCGTCGCCATACGCTGCCATGCTAGGCGCCGCAAGGGCAGCCCAGGTAGCAATGGACCGTGGAATCACGGCCATTCACATAAAGGTTAGGGCGCCAGGAGGCCATGGCCCTAAGACTCCAGGGCCTGGAGCGCAGGCTGCTATAAGGGCGCTGGCCAGGGCAGGCTTCGTAGTAGGGAGGATAGAGGATGTCACGCCGCTGCCGCACGACACTACAAGGAGGCCAGGCGGCAGGAGAGGTCGCAGAGTCTGAGCCCTTTCTTGCGCCTCCGTGTTGGCTTAGTTCAAGATAGCTTTTATGGAACGTGAGCTTCGACTTGCAGGGGGTAGAGCTTAATGCCCGAAGTTAACATACTCGAGCTGAAGGAAAACAGGATAGTCCTATCCTTAGAAGGCTACCCGCTGGCCTATGGCAACGCCCTCAGGAGGCTGGCCCTCTCGGATGTACCTACCATGGCAATAGACTTTGCTTATTTCTACTCTAACGAGAGCAGCGTCTATGATGAAATAATAGCGCACAGGCTCGGCCTGGTGGTGCTAAGGTCGGATG
Source organism: uncultured Desulfurococcales archaeon (assembly GCA_964342665.1). GTDB lineage: Archaea > Thermoproteota > Thermoprotei_A > Sulfolobales > Acidilobaceae > Acidilobus. The sequence goes on along the minus strand of CAYFFU010000016.1, from coordinate 3,146 downwards.
AGGCGATAAACAAGTACGGCTCCCCCGAGGAGTGCAAGGACGCGCCGGAGAGCGACACCCACTGCTACGTGCCTATTTATCTTGACTACGAGGTGCCTCAGGACGCAGCGGAGGGCGTTTACGTCAGGGCCTCTGACCTTAAGGTATCAGACCCTGACGTGAAGCCTGTATATCCTGAGACGCCAATACTATACCTTGCGCCTGGCCAGAGCGTCCACGCTGTGGCGTATGCGCGGCTAGGAAGGGGCTATGAACATGGCAAGTGGAGCCCTGCGTCAGTATCAATATTGAGGTACGCCACGTACGTAGATTATGACGGTTCAAAGGCTAGCGAGGAGTGCAGGGAGTGCGTCTCAAGCTACAAGGACCTAGCAGAGGTCCTTTCGAGAGGTGAGAGCGGCAGGATTGAGCTGAACTATAACGTCAACTCCAGCGCCCTAAGGTACTGCGAGAGCACCTCGTGCAAGGGCTCTATAGCGGTAGAGTATGATCCATCCAAGCTTTACCTGATAGTTGAGTCAACAGGGGCCCTGGAGCCTGCCAGGATAATATATGAGGCCACCAAGTGCCTGGAGAGGAAGGTAGATAAACTATTAAAGGAGTTGGAGAGCGTGCAGGTGGTTGAGGAGGCTGGACAGAAGTGAGAAGAGTAATAACTACTAACGAGCTGCTGCTGGAGACTATAAGGGAGCTCAGGGCTAAGGCCCGTGAAAAGCCTATATGGGGGAGGGTAGCAGAGCTACTCTCCCGCCCTGCTAGGAGGCGCCCCGCCGTTAACTTGAGCAAGATAAACAGGTACGCCTCAGACGGCGATATAGTAATAGTGCCAGGCAAGGTACTGGGCACCGGCAACATAAACAAGAAGGTAACTGTGGCGGCCTTCTCGTTCTCGGAGGCTGCTGCAAGGAAGCTCAGCGATGCCGGAGGAAGGATTTTAACCCTGAGGGACGCAATTACTGACGTGAAGGACTATAGCAAGGTTAAGATAATAGTGTGAGGGGATAGGCATGCTGCAGCAGAACGCGCCGCAAGAAGTAATAATAGACGGCGAAGGCGCGATACTGGGAAGGCTATCGACATATGTGGCTAAGCTCCTCCTCAGCGGGAAAAAGGTGGTGATCGTCAACGCTGACAAGATAGCTGTGAGCGGGGAGCCAACAATGGTGATCAGCGCCTACAGGAGAACCGTGCTAGGCGTAAAGGTCCACTTCTCGGAGAAGTGGAGACCTAAGAGGTCGAGGAGCCCAGTCAACATAGTCAGAAAGGCCGTAAGGGGCATGTTACCCAAGAACTCGAAGGGCAGGGAGGCGCTGTCAAGGCTTAGAGTTTTCATAGGAGTGCCCAGGGACTTTAAGGGATCCAACCTGGTTAAGCTGCCGAGCAACATGACCGTCGAGAAGCTAACGAGGTCTAAGTATATTACTCTGGCTGAGGTATCAAGACAGCTAGGCTGGAGCAGGTGATGATTGATGGAGAGCGCAGGCAGCGCGACAGGCCCTAGTAAGGAGCTACAGGGCGTGATATCAACTGGCAAGAGGAAGACTGCGATTGCGAGGGCGTACATAAGGCCAGGCCGAGGGCTTGTAAGGGTCAACGGCGTTCCTATAGAATTGGTGCCGATTGAGACAGCAAGGTTGAAGATGATGGAGCCTTTAATAATAGCAGGGGAATCAATAAGGAACCTGGTTGACATAGACGTTAACGTGAAGGGAGGGGGCTTCATGGGTCAGGCTGACGCCGTTAGGATGGCTATTGCAAGGGGCCTAGTGGACTTCTTCGATAAGTGTGTCTACGGTGAAAGCTCCTGCGAACAGAGCAAGGCCATAGCGCAGAAGCTGAAGAGCATATTCGAGGAGTACGACAGGACCATGCTGGCCGGTGACCAGAGGAGAACAGAGCCTGAGAAATACATGAGGTACAGCGCCAGGAGAGGGTGGCAGACTTCATACAGGTGACCTGGGTTGCTCCCCCCTATTAGATGTATGACCTGCGGGGCTCCCCTTGGACACCTTTGGGAGGACTTCAAGAGAAAGGTGGAGGCGGGCGAAGACCCCGAGAAGGCCCTCGACGACCTAGGAGTTTACAGGTACTGCTGCAGGAGAACCCTTTACACCAGTGTAGTATATATAGAGCAGATAGCAGCCTACAGCACAGTAAGGCTGAACAGGTTGAAGCCTGAGAGAGGTGAGGTCAGTTGAGCAATAATGAGGACCAAGAGCAGGCGAACAGGCCAACTAAGGTCGAGGAGCAGCAGATCAGTGAGAGCGAGGAGCAAGGGTTGCTCGTGCCCTCAGACCTCTATAAGAAGGCCGGAGTAGTATATGGCACGCAGATATGCACGAAGTATATGAGGCAGTTCGTGTATAAGGTACTTCCGGACGGCTTCTACCTGCTCGACGTGAAGAAGATAGACGAAAGGATAAGGATAGCTGCGAAGTTCTTAGCGTCGTTCGATCCTTCAAAGATCGCAGTGGTGGCGACAAGAATATACGGCCAGAGGCCTGTGACGGCGATGTGTGAGAAGCTAGGCTGCAAGGCCATAGTTGGCAGGATAACTCCAGGGATATTCACGAACCCGAAGCTGAGCATATACGTAGAGCCGGAGGTTGTGATAGTTACCGATACGAGGACAGACCGCCAGGCGGTCGTGGAGGCCTCAAAGATAGGGATACCCGTAGTCGCGCTCGCTGACACGGACAGCAGGGTTGAAGACGTAGACCTAATAATACCGGCTAACAACAAGGGTAGGAGAAGCCTAGCGTTGGTTTACTGGCTCCTCACCAGGGAGATAATGAGGAACAAGGGTCTCCTCCAGCCTGGACAGGAGCCTAACTTCACCTACGAGGACTTCATGGCTGGCAAGGCTACTGAGTAAGCTCAGTACCTTCGTTTACTGGCACTTATTTCTAAGCGCCATTAATATGCTTCTTATGTCCTCGGTCTGCGTTATGATAGCATACAGCTTGCCTGCGCTCTTCTCGCTCTTGGCCATTTCGCTGGCCTCCTTCTCGACTATTTCCAGCCTAACGAAGACCATGTCTATGAGCTCCCTGGGGGTCCTTGAGTTCAGATCCTCCAAAGTGGGTCTCCCTTGCTACAGAGGTGGGGGTCGGGGGTAAAACTTAAAAGGATAGGGGGGTTAATAT
>CAYFFU010000015.1:0-15846 GCA_964342665.1 uncultured Desulfurococcales archaeon | reverse complement strand
CTCCTATGATTCTGCTATTGCCGACCCTGACTACGACCCTTGTCAGCCCGTCGACGCCTACAAACGTGGAGATGGCCCTGCCCTTCAAGACGACGTCGCCGTCGTTGCACCTCTCAGACACCAGAACCGATGTTGACCTGATTGCAAGGTGCGGGCCGTCGCTGCAGTGAATTCCTATCGACCTGCACTCGATCACGTTATCAAAGCCAAGGTACCTGGCAGCAGTGGCCTTGCGTGGCGACCTCATGGCGTCCTGTGGGCTGCCGAGCGGAGTCATGAGGCCGTTGTCAATAAAGAAGAGGGAGCTCGCCACCCTGATGAGCCTGTTTATGTACTGCGTAGTAATTAGCGTTGTAACTCCGAACTCCTCAGTTAGGTCCGTAAGTAGGTCAAGCATGTACTCCGTTGCCTCCGGGTCCAGGTTAGATATGGGCTCATCCAGCAGGAGCAGGGACGGCCTTATTGCCAGGGCCCTGGCTATGGCTACCCTCTGCCTCTGGCCCCCGGAGAGGGAGGACGGGTACAGGTCCAGCAGGTCTGCTATGCCGAGCCTGTCGGCCACGTCCTTAACTATCCTCTCCCTCAGCTCCCTGCTGATGCCCCTAACCTTAAGCCCAAAGTCTATGTTGTCCCTAACCTTCATGTTATCGAAGAGCGCGAAGTCCTGGGGCACGTAGCCTATGTTCCTCTTGTTTAGGGGGAGGTAGGTCACCTCCCTCTCACCGATATAGACCCTGCCCGACGAGGGCCTGTAGGCCCCCAGTATTGACTTGAGTAGGGTGCTCTTGCCCGCGCCGTTGGGGCCAAATACTATTGCCACGGACCTCTCGGCTACCGAGAACGTGACAGGGCCTAGGGTGAACCTGCCTACTTTGACGACTAGGTTATCTACTCTTAGCGCCTCCCGCAGCGCTGGTCTCCCTCCTTAGGCTTGTCGCTATCCTTGCTGCGACAAAAATTCCAAGCACTACTAAAAGCATTGCTGCCGAGAACTTAGCCGCGGCTATTATGCCGAGGCCCACGTAGGCCTCATATATTGCAACCGGCGCAGGATAAACAAGGTACTTGCCGAACCTTACCTCGTAAGCTATTATGAAGAGGGCGCCAGCCTCCGACGCTGCCCTAGCCCAGGAGGTGAGCGCACCCCCTATTATGGAGCGGCGTACCCTTGGGAGGACGACGCTGAAGAACGCCCTCAGCCTTGAGGCGCCCAGGCTCATGGCGGTCAGCTCCAGGTCTGGGCTCACCATGTTTATAGCCGACTCGACGACCCTGACGGTGTAGGTGGCCGACACGTAGGTCACGGCCATGGCGGCCCCTATGATCGTGTCGACCACGTTTATCCCAAGCCTGTGGAACAGCGGCCCGAGCCCTATGTTCCACGAGAACGCCAGAACCAGCATGACGCCCACTATTATGTGTGGTATAGCTATTGGCAGGTCTACCAGGGACTCCACGACGCTCTTCCCCTTGAAGTCGTGCCTGCTGAGCACGTAGGCAAGTGGCACCCCAAACACGACTGAGGCCAGGGCGGCTATGGTAGAAGTTATTATCGTAACCATTATTGCGAGCTCGAACTCCTTGACTCTAAGGGCCTCAAGCAGGCCACGGGCCCCAACAAGGGTTAGGACTGCAATAGGGTATGAGAAGAACAGCAGGAGAAGGCCTCCGACGAGGGAAAAAGCCAGCACAGTGTAGTTCACGTTAGCCCTCACAACTGATCCCTTGGGGCTTAGCCCGAGGGGAATATTGAGCTTAGGTACGACTCATTTGCCAGTGGAACCGTGAACGGCTTAAGCGGCGCAGGCACCGCAGTGTAGTTGCCGTAGACAACGCCTGGGTAGATGGGCTGTATGCCGTAGCTCTCAAGCACCTTCTGCCCAGCTGGGCTGAACAGCAGCAGGAGGAAGTCAATGGCGGCCTGCTGGTTAGGCGCCTGGAACGGTATGGTGGCAGTGTAGACCACAGGGTCGCAGGTAAACGTCTTTGTTGTGCCAAGCTCGGTCCAGGTCACGTTGACCTGGTGGTAGAAGTTAACGTAGCTCAGGTTGCCGAGGTTTATGAACGGAGGCAGCGTTATGTAGGTCATGTTGAACCCCTTCTGCTGGTAGGCCTCAGTCTGCGGTATGGCGTTGGAAGTATACGCTGACAGCACGAACTGAACCGAGTTGTTGGCGTACATGAGCGTCAGGAGGTCTATCTCAGTGTTCCTCATCTGGTACTTGCTTGGGTTGTTGTACACTGCGCTCCAGTAGTACGACGCGTTATGCTCAAAGGCGAGCCCGGCGAGCTTGAGCACGCACTGCGCCTGGTAGCCGCTGGGGTCGGTGAACGGGTTTGAGACGCCCACTACCGTGCTGCTGTTGAGCGCTATTATGTCAAATATCTTCTCCCAGGTCGCGTTCCACTGCGCGCTTAAGGGCGTCTCACTCTGGGCCTGCTTCCAGAGGGCGTAGACCTCCCTGCCAGCAGGGGTCTCAAGGTCTACGATTATGACCATCTGGGTCACGCCAAAGGCTATCTCGTAGTTTGCGTAGTTGGGGAAGAGCACGCTGGGTATTGTAGTTGTGTCAGCGCTAGCCACTAGGCTGAACTCCTTGCTTGTGACCTCCTTCTGGGCCACCTCACCGCTCCCTGCGAAGAGGGGCTGGCCCTCAACTATGCTGGGGTTGTACTGCTGGAGCATGGAGAGCAGCTGGCTGAAGCTGAACTTAAGGGTGCCTGCTGCCCCAACTGCAAATGGGGCCGAGCTGACGCTTGTCGAGGGCACGGTCGTTGTGTACGTGTAGGTGCTAGTGGTGGTAGTCGTCACAGTGGTTACACTTGATGGCGAGGTAGTTGTAACGACCTTGTGAGGAGCCGCCACATAGCCAACGCCGCCGCCAACCACTAGGCCAACCACTAGGCCAACTATCAGGTACGTCCAGACAGAGCCTCCCTTTGCGCTCAAAATCCCTCCCGAGGCGTAGCAGTGGGAGTAAGTAACTTAAAAATCTTCATAGCTGAAGGCTCTGTATTAATATATAGGTCTCCTAGGAGCTGGCCTCCAGGTACCTCTCTATGGCCTCCCTTATGACCTCACTTCTATACTTCCTTTTACCCCTTGCAAGTATGTCAAGCTTGAGCAAGGTTTCCGTATCTATTTTGAATGATATGACCCTGACCTCCCTGCGATCCTGCATAGACCCTCATGCAGAGCCTTATTGAGCCATATAAGTAATATCACTTGCAGTCATATTCTTTCTCAGACCCCTATGCGGAAAGGGTGTTGGATGTGCGGAACTTGGGGCCATTAGAAGAAGACTTTTAAAAAGGTCCTAAAGTATATGTATGGCGGTGCCGCCGTAGCTCAGCAGGTTAGAGCGCCGGACTCATACGGCCTGCGACTCCGAGGTTGGGGCTGGGGAAATCCGGAGGTCCCGGGTTCAAACCCCGGCGGCGGCACCACCTTTATTCTATGCTTGCCTTAGCTGCTAGGCACGTACAGCCAGCCCGCTAGGCCTCAGCTGTGAACTTTACGGGCCTTCCATCAGGGACAGACCATCGCCACATATTTTATCCTGATCTCCTAGCAATAGATGTCGACGCTGAGCATCTGGCCTTAGCTGGTCTAAGATCTGACCCGGGCCTGAGCGCTGCCTTTTAAGTACTGGCATTGCTCTGTAAGGCTTTTCCAGGTGCAAAAACTTGACGGCCTCGCTGCGCTTAGAAAGTAATGAAAAAGGCTGCGTCAGAGGTATATTGAGACTATGCCCCTAAGCATTAGGGGCGCCACTATTCCAAGCACTATTATTAGCAGCGAGGCAACTACAAGGGCCGTTATTAGCCTGGCCCTTGGCTTAGGCGTTGCGTCGTAGTCCTTCCTCAGGAGCTCCCTTGACGCAATGATATAGTAGACCGAGCTGATGCCGCTGTTTATCAGCGCCGCCAGCGCGAGCCAGACAGTGAAGCCCACCGCTGCCAGGAACATGTACAGCTTGCCCCAGAAGCCGAGCAGCGGCGGCACCCCGAGCAGGCTGTACAGCAGTATTGACGCCGCAACTGATGTCGCGGGGCTTGACTTCATGAGCCCCCTCAGGGATTCTAGGCTCTTCCCAACGCTTCCAGTAAAGCTGAACAGGGGCGCCTTTGCTATTGCGTAGGCTATGGACTGCAGCGCAACCGAGAACATGGAGATCCTAAGCATATACTCGTTTCCAACGCCTGCGAAGTAAGCTGCCGCCGCCATAGCCGCGAATATGTAGCCTACCTGCGCCATAGAGCTGTAGGCAAGTATGACCTGTAGGTCTCTCGAGGTTAAGGCTGCCACGTTGCCGTACGTCATGGTAGCCACAGATATGGCTGCAAGGGTAATGGCAATATCTTCATAGACCTGCCCGCCTGCAGCGAGGGAGACCACGACCCTAGCTATAACCGCTAGGAAGGCCAGCTTCACCACTGCGGCAACAAAGGACACGGCCCTGCCGTCGCCTCTACCGTACACGCTGGGTAACCACCAGTGGAACGGGAATATGCCGACCTTGAAGCCGAGCGCAGCCATTAGCAGGAGCACTGCGACCGCCAGGAGACCCCTGGCGCCTTCAGAGGTGACATAAAGGGAGCTCAGGGAGAAGCTGTACACCCCAGAGGCCAGCGACATAAATGCAAGCGACGCAACTAAAGCCAAGGTCGCGACTATGCCAACGTATATGTACCTTACGGCAGCGGCCTTGGCCTCCCTGGCGTCAGGCATAGCCATTACTACGTAGCTGATCACAGAGACCAGCAGCCACGACGCAAGTATCACCAGGAAGTTGGCCGCGCCTGCCAGGAAGAACGCGCCAAAGAGGCTCATGGGGACTAGGCTGTAGAGAGACGGACTGCTAGACCACCTAAGCCCGTCGTCTCCGACTGATATCAGGAACACTATTGCTGCAACCGAGCTCCCAAGCAGCATGAGCGATGTGAACGAGTCCTGGACCACCAGCCCGTCGAAGAAGCTCAGCGGCCTTCCAAGGGACGCCGCATAGAGTAGGACGCCAGATGCCACTGCGAAAGTGCCTACTCCAATAGCCGCCAACACCGGAGGCGCCTTGTTGTCGCTCCTCCCAGACGGCGACGTTATTGGAGCTATGAGGGAAGTTGCAAGGGTCACGTAGAGCATGAACTCAACAACGCCCTTCTCCCACACAGCGCGTCACCTCCACGAGAGGTATATCAGGATGCCAACTATGGCCAGCATGAAGAGGTACAAAGTTAGTATGTAGTCTGTCCTGCCGCGGAGCAGCCCCCTAAGCCCCCTTGAGGCCAGCTCGCCAGCCTTGGGCAGTACGAAGTGGTAGAACAGGTCTATGGCCCTGTTTATCACGTTAAGGACCCACGACAGGCCAGCAAACGAGTCAAGGAACAGGTAGTATATTGCTGAGTTCACGTACCATCTGTTGAACAGGAACGAGTGGATACCTCTCAGGACGCTGCTCCTGTCGAGCAGGTATACTAACGAGCGCCTCCTCAGGTAAACCAAGGCCACAGCGACTATGTCGATAATTACTATGATCGTTATGATAATCGTCATCACGTCAATTGGAGGCATGAACGGTGGCGTGACCTTTATGTCTAGAGTCTCGCCCACACCTGTCGCCACCCAGTAGCCAACGTAGAACCAGAGGGCGCCTAGCAATATTGACGCCAGGCCCAGTATGCTGTAGGGTACCACCATAAGGATAGGCGCCTCATGGTAGTGCCCCTCAGCGGCCCTTGCATTGAGCGGCGGCAGGTGGAAGACCCTTACTATGAGCCTGGTTATGTAGGCTGCCGTAAACACAACTGCTATCACTGCCAGCGCGTAGAGTGAGTACACCGCAGCCCTCTCGACGGAGCTGAGCACCAACTCCTTTGCGAAGAACCCAAGGAACGGCGGTACCGCTGCGAGGCTGAGGCCTGCCAGCCACGTTGATACCCCGGTCACCTTCATGTACTTCCAGAAGTTACCCATGTCATCTATGAACCTGCTCTCGGAGGCATGCAGCGCGTACCCGGCAACCAGGAAGAGCGCTGCCTTAAACACTGCGTGCGCTATTAGCATCGCAAGCCCTGCCATCTCAGCGTCGGCCATGGCAGCGTAGTTCCCCGTGACCACAGCCAAGCCTCCTGCGGCCACGGCGAGTATCATGTACCCTAGGTACTCAGCTGTTGAGAAGGCAAGTATGAGCTTGAACTCATGGTTCACTATTGCCATGGTTGCCATCATGAACAGGGTCACGGCGGCCAGCGACGCCACTATTAGGAAGTACTCGTGCACCTGCGCAACGGCTGCCTGCACTCCTAGGGCTGCCGCGGCTAGCGCGCCGACGAAGAATATGGGCGCGAACCTAAGCATGTAGTACACTCCAACCTTAACCATAGTAGCTGCGTGTATTAGTGCCGACACTGGCGTCGGGCCTGTCATAGCTGTGACCAGCCACTCGAAGAACGGGAACTGGGCGCTCTTTGACAGCGCTCCTAGCGTGAACACGAAGAGAAAGGTTGCCAGGAGACCCCTCGTTGCAAGGTATGACATCCAAGTCCCGGCGCTAGCAGCTATGGCTGGTATACTCATGCTTCCTATCAGCGAGAACAGGCCAGTCATTCCTATTAGGAAGCCTACGTCACCAACCCTAGTGAAGAGTATAGCCCTCACGCCGCTGGTGCTGGGCTCAAAGTACATCGGCTTGCCCATGGCCTTACTGCCAGGCACCCCGACCCAGTACTCCTCCTCGTCAGTGTACCAGTGCCCTATCAGGGCATAGCTTGCGAGCCCGGTGCCTTCCCAGCCCACGAACATGAGTATTAGGTTGCTGGCCGTGACCACTAACATCATGCTTCCCACGAAGAACGATATGAAGAAGAAGTACCTCTGTACTCCCCAGTCGCCCTTCATGTACTCTAGGCTGTAGAGGTCTATGAGGAAGCTAAGCCATGACACCACGGTGGCCATTATTGCGCTGAGGCCGTCAAGGTAGACTCCAACGTGCACCTTTAGCAACGAGTCCCAGTACCAGGAGCTCACGGCATATATTACTTCATGGTCAGCTAGCACGTAGTACAGGGCTGCCGTGGACACGGCTGCGCTGGCTAACACGCTCAGCACGCTAATTATGCCATAGGCCTTCTCGTTCCTGACTCCAGAGAGCCACATGAGCGCTAGCAGCGCGGCCCCCACGAAGGGGGAAAGCCAAGTCCAGGACCACTCAAGCCAGTACTCGTGTACCACTGTCATGATCTCACCCATTATAGGCTGAAAATAAAACAACATGCGTCACGGCAATGTTGAGACCTGTCGTGAGGGGGTCTATTGCCAAGAAAAACACCACGCTAAATATTGCTATTGCCAGCATTGACAGCTTAAACCCGTCCACGCGCTCATAGGACTTAATCTCAGACCTAGGCTGCCCGTAGAAGACCCTCCTCATTGTAATAAACGAGTAAGAAGCTGTAACGGTCAGCGCCAATATAAGTAGCAGCGAGAGGCCAAACATTGCGGCCTCGCTCTCGAACAGGAAGGACTTCACGACACCCAGTACTATGAATATCTCGCTCCACATGCCTACGCTTGGGGGCAGGCCGGCTAGGTTCATGAAGCCAAACAGCGCAAGGGCCGCGACCAGTGGGTACCTCCTGGCCAGGCCGCCCATCTTAGTTATGTCCCTAAGCCCGTGCGCCTCAGTTATGAAGACCCCTGCGGTCATGAAGAGCAGGGCCTTTCCCAGGGCGTGGGACAGGTATATCAGCATGGAGCCCATGATCCCGTATGGGTTTAGCGTGGCCAGGCCGAGCAGCATGTAGCCCATCTGGCTTATGCTCGAGTAGGCTAGGAAGCGCTTGAAGTCCGTCTGCCTTAGCGAGACCAGGCCCGCGTAAACTATTGTAGTGAAGGCCAGCCCGAGCAGGAAGTCCCTCCAGTCCATCATCTGCGTTGGGAACAGCGGTATCACGAACCTGGCTATGGCATAGCCTGCAAGGCCTATTAGGTTAGGCGAGAGCAGCGCGGAGATCGGCGTTGGGGCCTCAGCGTGGGCGTACGGGAGCCACATGTGTACTCCAAAGACGGCCATCTTGACGAAGAGACCAAAGAGCAACAGCGCCGCAATTATGGTAGCGGCAGACGCGCCTATGTACTCCACGGGGCCGACTGACGTCAGCTGCCCGTCCTCTATTACCATGTAGTTGAATGAGTGGAGCAGGAAGCCTAGGTACAGCACCCCTGTGAGGAAGACGACGGCCCCTATGTGTGTCCAGACGAAGTACAGGAGCGAGATCCTGCGCCTATCGCCGTAGCCGTAAAACGCTATCAGCAGGAATGACGAGATTAGGCTGCCCTCCAGGAACACGTAGAACTCCACCAGGTTAGTTGAGTATGCCAGGCCCAGCATGGTAACTGCAAATATGTTGTACAGCAGGAGGTAGGTTCCAAGCGATGGGGACCTCTCGCCCTCCTTCTGCATCTCATCAATTCTGGTCTCCATGTACTTTATGCTGTAGGCTGCGACGAATGCAGTGACCACCGAGAGGCCTATTACTATGGGCGCTGATAACCCGTCTATACCTAGAGCTATTGTCCCTACTGAGTATCTAGTCAAGTTGAAGTACAGTGGGTCGATGAGGCTGCCCGACTCTAGGACGCCAGAGGCGTACCCATATATGACGACTGCGAGGGGCAGGAGGAGGGAGGCGGAGGTGAGGTAGATTAAGGCGTGAACCCCTCCCCTGCTCCTCATAGGCCACGCTATTATACCGATAGCCAAGGGCAGCATTATTGAGATCCATAGCCACGGATACTGCATTATCATAGCCTTACACCTCCGACTCCTCTAGGTCGCTTGATGAAAGGGTCCTGTAGTTCCTTAGAAAAGCTATGAGTATCGAGACCACCACTATCACCTCCACGGAAACTACAGAAATAACAACTATGCCGAAGTAGGTGGCCATTATCGAGGAGCCTGCAAGCATTGGAATTACGAGGAGAAGTATGCCGTTAAATATGACTTCAACGGAGAGCAGCTGTCTAAGCAGGCTACGGGAGGCCGTCAGGCCGTAGACGCCTACAGCTATAACAATGACGGACACCAGCATAAGCAATAGCCCGACCAGCGCATCTATGAGTATCACTTCGACTCACCCCTTCTCCTGGCTATGCTAATTGCCTCTACCACGGTTGCAGCCTGGCCTATGAAAATAAGGGCTAACACCGGCAGGTAGTTGCTTAGGGCCCCTGCCGCGGCGGCAGAGGCCGAGACGTATTCTGGCGTTGTGTATAGCCTGTAGAGGCCTGAGTAGAATATTATGACCAACAGGAACATTGCCGCTGCAGTCGCCGACACGACGCCTCTGAACGTGTCCCTTGCCTCCTCGCTCTGTGGGCCTAACATGCTTATTGATATTATTATGAACATCACTGCGGCGCCGACGTAAACCAATACCAAATAAGCGCCAATTATAGGGAACCCGGCTAGTGAGAGAAGGCCTGCAGTGAAGGCTCCTAGTACAGCTAGCATTATGCTGGCATACACTAGGTCCTTAATCTTAATTACATATATGGCTGACACGATGGATGCTATCCCAAGGACCGCAACATATAAAGGCAGGTCTACGGATACGCTGCTCACTTACCCTCACCTCCAGCGCCGCCAGCACTGCCTCCTCCTTGAGGGCTGCCCTCCTCGGCCCTCACCTTAACGAGCCCTCTCTTCTCATCAAAAATGTAGGTCACGGGAGCCCCCTCCTTGCCTGTTATGAACTCTGGCTCCTCCTGGAACTGCTCCACATTAAGTATCATGTCCTCCATATTCATGTAGACCAGGTCATGATAGGGGACGTGGTACAGGGCCTCAGTTGGGCAGACGTCGACGCAGTACCCGCAGAATATGCACCTGTTGTAGTTTATCACAGGGTACTTCTTCTTCAGGACCCTGTTAAGCTTCTTATCCTTTACCTGCATGGTAACCATCTTCATTGCCCTGGCTGGGCATATCCTTGCGCACGAGGCGCAGCTTATGCACTTGTCAAATATGAGGACTATGTACCCTCTATACCCCTGTCTCAGCTTTATGTACTCGTGCGGGTAGAGTAGTGTTATCCTGTTGGGGTCTATGAAGTACTTGAGGCCAACTATTAGGGCCCCCAGGTTCCCCGCTATGGCCCTCCCTAGGAACGTTGCCCTAGGGACCTTCCTCTCGGACGGCCTAGCTGGCATCTCTACCACCTCATGGAACTACCCCAAAATATGCCTCAGCTATGCTTATGCCGAAGGCAGCTATGGCCAAGGGTATCAGCACCTCCCATGCCAGGCTCAGCGCCTGGTCCAGCCTGTACCTTCCGTAGACAGCGCGCAGCAGGCTCATTATAGCCATTATTATCACTGCCTTTACCACAACGATCAGGCTTGGAACCAGGTAGCCAAGCACGAGCCCTGGCGAGGGCCTGTAGGGCGCCCAGCCGCCTAGGAACGCGAGCGTTATTATTATGGCAAAGGTCCAGCGCCTTATGTAAGCGCCGCCCATGTTAAGGCCATACATGAGGCCGCTGTACTCGGTGTAGGGGCCTGCGACCAGCTCGCTCTCTGAGTCAGGTATCTCGAACGGGAAGCCGCTTGTAGACATCAATACAGCTATGAACGCGTCCAGTAGAGCTATCGGGTTAAGGAGCCCTAGCCACCTCCCTCCCAGCTGGTCGTTGACAACGGTTACGAAGTTAAACGTGTGGACCAGAGGCACAACTGACAGTATTGATATTACAGCAATCAGCTCGTATGCAACAACTACGAAAGACTCCCTTATGCCTCCCTGTAACGAGAACTTGTTGTTGCTGGCCCACGACATCATCACTACAAATATCGGTGAGAGCGTCGATATGGCAACAGCTATCAGGAGGCTGTAGCTCATTGGAATGGGCCAGTACTCAGGTATTGAAGTCATTGGCACAGCAACGAGCGGCAAGAGCGAGAGTATCATCGATATGTTAGGGGCTAGTATGAAGGCCAGGAAGTCGGCGACCTCAGGTACTATTATTTCCTGCGTGGTGTACCTGATCAGATCTGCTATCAGCTGCGTCGCGCCGCCAGTCCTAGGGCTAATCTCAAGGGGCCCGTACCTCATCTGAACCCTTGCCGCCGCCTTGCGCTCAAACCATATTATGAATATAACTACTACTAGCGCTGCCACCAGGCCAGGAATTATGACGAACTGATACACTGGGGGGTAGAATATTATATAATGAAGGATCCCCCAACCAATGTCGTAGAACACCTGCGCTACAGTCACCATGGCTATCACCTATCCCACTCAGGTGGGAAATAATCAAAGCTACCATAAATTGCAGGGAGATCCATAAGCCTGTGACCAGGCATTACGTACTTGAACGCTATGACGTTCCTAAACGACGGAGACACCACCCTCACCCTGTAAGGTACATCCTTGCCGTCGCTCTCCACGTAGTAGAACATCTCTCCCCTGCCGGCCTCCACCCTGGCGGCGGCCTTGCCGGCTGGCACCTTCAGTGTTGCAAACAGTGGCATGAGCTTGACACGGTACTTGCCAGCGTAGGGTATGTTTCCGTTGTAGACCTCATGGTATAGCTTTGGGGCGGTCTTCCAGAACTTGTCATGCATGAACCCCTCCCTTGGGTGCTTCTCAAGCCAGTCCACGGCCTGCTCTATTATGTTGAGGCTCTGCTTAATCTCCTCAACCCTTACCCATGCCCTAGCTAGCGAGTCCCCCTCCTCATAGATGGGTATCTCGAAGTCAAGCTCCGGGTAGGCCTCGTAGGGCTCCACAAGCCTGACGTCATACCTTATCCCGCTGGCCCTGGCGTTAGGCCCTACTATGCCAAGTTCTGCAGCCTTAGTCTTAGATATAACGCCGACGCCCTCCAGCCTCTTCCTTATGTTTGGGTTGTTTAGGAATATCTTGGCGTACTCGTTTAGCCTATTCCTCATGTACCTCACGGCCTTCCGGGCGTTCTCTGGGAAGTCGTCTGGTACGTCCCTTCTCACGCCTCCGAAGACAGGGTATGAGTGCGTTAGCCTTGCGCCCGTTAGGTCTTCAGCTAGCTGCACGAAGACCTCCCTGTCCCCGAAGGCCCACATGTAGAGGGTCGAGTGTCCTAGGAAGACGCCAAATATTCCCATGCCGTAGAGGTGGCTCGCTATCCTGTTGATCTCGCAGAGCAGGGTCCTTAGGTACTTGGCCCTCTCCGGTGGCTCGATATCCATTATCTTCTCCACGGCCTCCACGTACGGGAGCGTTATGTTACAGGCGTCAAGTATCGCCATTCTCTCAAAGAGGGGTATGTTCTTTATCCAGTCCCTTCCTTCTGCTAGCTTCTCCATGGTTCTGTGCACGAAGCCTATGTCTGGGTCGACCCTAACCATCACGTCTCCGTCAAGCTCTACAAGAATTCTCATGTGGCCCGAGCCTGGGTGGGCTGGGCCTATCTGGACCTCAACTACGTTACGCTCTACGGGCCTCACCTCCATGCCTGGTAGGTGAGGCACCCCAGCGCTGGCGCCCTGCTCTGACATACTACATCACCACCACTTGGTCGCCTTAAACGCCTCGTAATCTACCTCTATGTCATCGCTTTCCTCCTTTACGATGAAGTCCTTCCTAAGGGGCTTGAGCGCTGCAACCACCGGAGTTAGGAGCAGCGGTCTCAGGTCTGGATGCCCATCAAATATTATCCCGAACATCTCAAACTCCTCCCTCTCCTGGAACTCAGCGCTGAGCCAAATACTTGTGAGGCTGGGCAGGTGAGGGTTGTCCCTGCTTATGTAGGTTGACAGGGACACCATGTACTTCGAGAGCGACTCATTTAGGTAGCTGGTCAGGTGGTACATTACCTTAAACTGCTTCTTGGCTATATAGTCGATCGCTCCTACCGATATAACGTGGTCAAAGCCTATGTCCTTCAGTCTCTTGGCAGCCTCCACCAGGTTCTGTACAGGGACTACCACGTCTAGGTAGTTCTTCGCGGGCTCCACGGTAGGGTTAAGGTCCTTGAGCTTTTCAAGGATAACCTTTTGAAGTTCCTCAGCGTAGCTCAACGCTCTCACCCCTCCAGCCACACAGATCCTCCTTGGGAAGTATGTACTTCAGGTCCTTCCTAACGCCCTTAATTATCCAGCTTGAGGCCACCCCACGATTTCTAATGATCTTTTGAAGCTCAACTATTGAGCGCGCCACGGCCTCAGGCCGTGGAGGACAGCCAGGTATGTAAAGGTCTACCGGCACGACCTGCCACGGCCTCACTATGTTATAGCTGTTATAGAATATGCCGCCGTCAAGGGAGCAGGCGCCCATGGCTATAACGAACTTGGGGAACGGCATCTGCTCCCACGTGATCCTTACGGTACACGCCATCTTCTTAGTTACGGTTCCCTCTATAATTATGAGGTTGGTCTGCCTGGGGCCAACCCATGGCAAGGACCCATAGCGCTCGTTGTCGAAGCGTGGGCCCCACGCAGCGCCTATTTCACAGCCGCAGCAGCTTGTCATTAGGTGGACGGGCCATAGACTAAAGGCGGTCGCCCAGTCCACCATCTTAGCAATGGTGCCCTTTATTAGGCTCTCCTTGGCCAGCTGGGCCGCTACGTCAAGGTTACCAATGTAAACCTTACCCTCCCGCTCCTTTGAGGTCTCCTGGGCCTGAGACATGCCTAATCCCTCCACTCATTTATTCTCTTTGAAGCCCAAGCGCCGTATGCCAACAGAGGAGCAAATACTCCTACTAATACAAGGTATAGCAGGAGCATGTCATGGGAATACTGTTGCGGTGCTGACGCTAGGAAAGTTAATAACACTATGGCGGGCTCCACCGCTAGGAACATTATTAGGTAGCCCAGGTACTGGTAGGAAACCCTCGCCTTGCCAACACCTCTAGGCGGGTTTGAGGACTCAAACGGCACGTACTTGTAGGGCTCCCGTCTCTCTATGTACTCCTGCGGTCTCAGTATCATTTTGAGCAGCAGTATAGCCCCGACCAGGACCGCCAATATTATTGCGGGGACTATTATGAATGAGTTGGCTGCTAGCACTAAGGGGCTATACGCTATAGACAATTCCTAACTTCACCAAAAACGTTAAGTAAAGAGCTAATATAAATCTCTTGCTGGAATGCCCACTCTAGCAGGCTAAACCTTAAGTTGACGGTAGAAGAGTATAATAACCTTTTGAGACTTTGAGCAACAGGAGGGAGCTAAAGTGGTGGAGAGGGTGCCACCAGAAGCTGAAGTTAAGTACAACAAGTACGTGCAGCTTAGGGACACCTATAACGCGATTATGCAGCAGAGGATAGCGGCTGAGTCGTCACTGAGCGAGATAGAGAAGGTTCTTGAGGTGCTCAACTCCCTCTCGGACAACGCGGAGGTCTACAAGATGTCAGGCTTCGTGCTAGTTAAGTCAACCAAGGGGGACCTGATAAAGGAGCTCCAGGACAGGAAGGAGAACCTAGAGCTAAAGATAAAGGCCCTTAAGAACCAGGAGGACCTGGTCAAGGGTGAGCTTGACAAGCTGGCAGCTGAGCTGCAGAAGCTTCTCCAGGCCAGCGGAGCCGTAGGCGGAGGAGCTCCTGGCGGGGCTTAGACGTATTGTGGGGCAGCATCCGCGAGGAAGTTATTTCCGCCCTGGAGGGCTCTAAGGTTATAGTTCTAGTTCACGGTAATGCTGACCTTGACGCAGTAGGCTCGGCTCTAGCAGTGTGCAGGGCCATAGAAGGAAGCTCCAAGCGGTGCTGTGTCATAGCTCCGGAGGGCATAAGCAGCGCTGCGAGGTCAGTGTTGAGGGCTCTCTCTATCGATATCCCCTTCTGCGACGAGGCGCGGCCAGAGCACGACGTTGTGATCACAGTGGACGCCTCTAGCGTCTCACAGCTTGGCGGCGCTGCCGAGTTGCTTGGCAGCTCTAAAGTTATAGTGTTTGACCATCACGAGCGCGGCTCCCTTCACGACAGAGCCGACATACTCATAGCTGACAGCCAGTCGCCCACCTGCGTTGAAGTTGTTCTGTCCAGCCTGCCAGGCTCCGTTGGCAGGCTGAAAGGTAGTGAGCTAACACTGATGATAGCCGCAATACTAGAGGAGAGCGGCATGCTGGAGAGGGCAAGGCCTTCAACCCTTAGGCTCCTGGCGGACCTGATCGAGAGGGGAGGCGACTACGATCTTGCGCGGTCGCTGGTTAAGGGAGCCAGAACCGTAGACCCCATAGATGTGAGGATGGCCAGGCTCAAGGGGGTCTCAAGGGTTAAGGTGGGGAGGGCCTGTGGGACGCTTCTCGTAGCAGTTACCAATGTAGGCTCCTACGAGGCTGAGGTCGCAAGGTCTTTGCTCTCTATAGGCGCCGACGTGGCCATTGTAGTTAATGAGCCTAGGGTGTCAATAAGGATCTCAAGGCTCGCTGAGTCCTATGGAATTAACGCCTCAGAGCTGGCCTCAAGGTTAGCCTCATACCTTGGCGGCGAGGGAGGCGGCCACAGGGGGGCCGCGGCGCTTAGATACAGCGGCACGGACCTCTCGCTTGAAGGGCTGCTGAGCACTGCTATTAATTATTTGAATAACATGTGTAAGGGGGGTGGCAGCGGCGTCGTCGAGGGATCAGAAGGTCATTAGAGTTTACGCTGACGTTAGGGAAGAAAGCTCAGGCGTGCCAAGGGAGTTAGCAGCCAGGGGGGTTATTGTGATAAGGAGGCAGCTGCCAGAGGGCGATTACATAATACCGCCTGATATAATAATTGAGAGGAAGAGCGCCCACGACTTCGTCTCATCGCTATTTGACGGCAGGCTCTTTGACCAGGCTCAGAGGTTGAAGGCCAACTACAAGGAGGTATACTATATAATAG
>CAYFFU010000014.1:0-16025 GCA_964342665.1 uncultured Desulfurococcales archaeon | reverse complement strand
ACGCTATCCTCAGGTCATAAAATATCCTGAAGACCTTCCTTACGTCGGCCTGCTTGTAGCCCTTCATGGCCTCGACGTCTTCGTCGCTGATGCCCTTCTCGGGGTCCACGGTCAGCAGGAGGTCGAAGAGATCGTCAGCCATAGCCTCATCAACGCCTGACTTCACGGCCAGCAGCCTTATCAGCTGCCTCAGGTGCTCTAGCCTCTTATCCTCCTCGCTGTCGGCTCCGTTGCTCAACCCTTTTCCCTCTCTCGCTCGGAACTATAGCGAACTTGGCGTCCGAATAATATAGGTAGAGCTCCTGGCCTTTAAATAGTCTATCTAGAAACACCGCTAGGGCTGCCACCTCGCTGTGGGGCTGCCACCCCACCGCAACGTTATAGTCACTATTGATGTAATAGAACGATTCAACCTTTTCTGAGCCGACAACTATTAACTTAGGCTTTGGGGATGACGCTATCCTCTCAACAGCCTCATCCACGCTGAGCCCATACATGGTTAGGTGCACAACCTCACCGCCGTCCTCCTTCCACTTCTTGACGTACTCGTGGCCGTTAACCCCACACTCGTAGTGGAGGGAGCCTCCCCACATCTTTGAGGCCTTAACCAGCGAGCTGTGGACTGACTCGTCGCAAACGCCCTCTAACACGAAGCCATTGGCGCCGAAGGCCCGTGCCACAAGGGCCACGTGCGTTGTTACCCTCTTGTCCCTGGCCGGCCTATGACCTAGCCTCAGCACGTACACCTTGCCGTAAGGCCTCGCTAGGTCCTCCAAGCTTTGGGGCCGCAAGTTCCACCACTCTCCTGAGGAGCTGGTCCAGGTTTACCTTCTTTATGGCTGAGACCCTGACTATTGGAGCCTTTATGCCCAGGGACAAGAGTGTCTTCTGGACAGCGAGCTCCTTGGCGGCCAGCTCCGAAGGATCCACTAGGTCCACCTTGTTAAGCGCAACTACCAGCGGCTTCATGGCAGCGTTAAGCTTCATTAGGATCTCAAGCCCGGCCCTCGTCTTCTCCACAATTGTGTCTATGTGCTCTGACGAGTCAACCACCAGTATCAGGGCGTCAGCCAGGGCCGCTTCCTGTAGGGTTGAGTAGAAGGACTCTATAATTTCGGGTGGGACATCCCGCACAAACCCAACGGTATCTATGAGCAGCAGCCTGGAGCCCTTGAAGTTCACCAGCTTGTGCTTGGCTGTGAGAGTAGTGAAGTACTCAGGACCCGTTGGCTGGGAGTCCCCAGTTATTGCATTAAATATGGATGTCTTGCCTGCGGACGCGTAGCCTACTATGGACACCAGCGTGAGACCAAGGCCCTTTCTGGCAAGCTCTTGCTGCTTTACCCTCTGCTTTAGCTCCTCTAGCTCCCTCCTAATCCTGGCTATCCGCGCAGTTATGTACTTCTCATATGCTTCAAAGGCGTACCTTCCTGGGCCCAGGAAGTCCACCTGCTCGCCCAGCTTAGTTCTCCTTATGTACTCCCTTATCAGGGGCAGCTCATGCTTTAGCCTTGCCATCTCTATCTGAAGCTTAGCCTCCTTAGAGCCTGCGTGGAGGGCGAAGATCTCAAGTATTATCATAACCCTGTCAAGGACCTTTAACCTGGTCACCTTCTCAAGCTTATAAACGGAGGAGGGCTCAAGGTAGCCGTAATATATTAATGTGTCTGCGCCTTTGGCTTCGGCCTCCTTCTTAATCCTCTCAGCGAACTCTGAGCTTATCCTCCTGCCGCTCTTCCTCCTTATAATTGTAGATACCACATCATAGTTAGCGCTATCAGCTATGGCCAGGGCTTCGCTTAGGTGGTCTGCGAACTCGCCTGACAATATTAGTATAGCCTTGGCCCTAGTGCTCTCAGTCAACCGTTTTTATCCCTCCTGACCACTGCAACGTCGCCGAACGTTAGTGTATCCGCTGGAGGCTCTTCCTCTTCACCTTCAGACTCTACGGGCTGAAGCAGCCTTACGCCTAACAGGCTCTCCAGCCTTCTGGCTAAGTCTACCGTTGGCTTGTACTTGCCGCTCTCGATCTTCTTGACCAGGGCTTCACTCACCCTTAGCCTCTGGGCCAACGCTGCCTGAGTCCAACCCTTAGACTCCCTAGCCTTCCTTATGATATCAGGGTAGTCGTCTACTACTTCTAGCATCTCTTCGGGTCTCTCCTTGGCCTTAGGCTTTGGCCTGACCTGGTTAACCTTGCTCGTGACCGGAACAGCCCTTCCGCTCTTGGTGAGCTTTGTAAAGCACTCGTCGCAGACCAAAAGCTCCGCGCCGTCCATAAGGATCCTGTGCCCCTTGCCGGCTATGGGCTTACCGCAGACCTCGCAGTAAAGCGTGGACACCCTGCCACCCGCTACTGAGCTAGCTTCGCCGCTACGAGACTTAAATTTAGAACTACTGGGATCCAAGTAGTTTACAATGCTATCATATTGTTAGGCCTTTTCACTAGGAGCAGGGGACAGGGTCCTAAGGCCTACCCTTCTAAAGGGACAGTCCTGGAACGAGGTCTCACACTTACGGACCTTGGACCTCACTATGTAGGACTCCAGGACCTTGCAGTAGGCCACGTTCATGCCCTCGACTGTGTAGACTTCGAAGAACTCGCAGCCCGAGGACGGCCTATAGTTTAGCTGGTATATCTTTGGGTAGAATATCTTCTTAGGCAGCTGCTCGCCTGGCATACTCACACCCACTAGGGAGCCTTGCCGCCAATCCTAATAAGGGGCCAGCTCAGTTCGTAATGCCGAGTGGAGTCAATAAAGTTTTGGACGCGGTTCAAGGCTATACACGTTATTATTCTTTTCAAGAAAAAGAGAAGAAAGCGAAGGAGGAAGATAAATCACTTATACTCTGGAGGTAGGGCAGACAGCAGCTCCCTCACTGCGTTGACGCTAGCGTCAAGACCCTTCTTCTCCTCGTCGCTTAGCGGCAGCTCTAATATTCTCTCAATACCGTTGCGGCCGAGCACTGCAGGTACCTCAGCTATTACGTCGCTGTACCCATACTCTCCCTTGAGGTAAGCGCTGACTATGTAGACCTTCTTCTGGTCCTTCTTTATGGCCTCGGCCATGAGTGCAAGGCCCGCGGCTGGAGCCCAGTTGCTGCTGTAGCCCCTCAGCTTGATTATCTCAGCGCCAGCCTCTATTGTCTGCTTAACTATCTCATCTATGTCCTTCTGGTTCATCAGTGAGCTCAGGGGCGCGCCTCCTACCGATGAAAGCCTTGGAGCTGGGAACATGTGCTCTCCGTGCATTCCAAGCACGACTGGCTGTATGGAGGCCGGCGATATGCCAAGCTTCAGCGACGCGTAGTATGCAAGCCTAGGCGCGTCCAGCAGGCCGCTGAAGCCTATGACCTTCTCCCTGGGCGCTCCGAGCTTCTTGTACATGACATAGGTCATGGCGTCTGACGGGTTCGTTAGCACAAGCACTGCTGCGTTAGGCGCGTACTCCTTAATGTTCTCAGCTATCTGCTTCATCACGTCTGCGTTAACCTTGAGCAGGTCCTCCCTGGTCTGCCCGGCCTTTCTTGGGAAGCCCGCCGTAACTATGACTATGTCAGACCCGCTCATGTCCTTGTAATCGTTAGAGCCGTAGGCCCTCCTGGAGATCCCGAGGACTGAGACCATGTGGTTAAGGTCCAGCGCTTCCCCCTGGGGCGCGTTGGGCTTTATATCTATCAGCATCACGTCGTCGAGGTCCCTGAGGAGTATCATGGCGCCAGTGGTCACGCCAACCCTTCCAGCACCGCCAACTATGGTTATCATGCGCGGTACCCACGTTTAGTCCTGGGGTACTGGCATATATTCGTAAAACATCTAAATGTTAATAATTTGCAAAGGCTTAATTTAAGTAGCTATACATGAAAGTATCGCTTAGCTACTTAACGAGCTTATGTACACGCCGTTGCCTATGTGAGAGGCCCCCGCGGGCGGGCTCTCATACAGCTCTATGCGAACCCTGTGCAGCGACTCCAGGTCACTAATGTAAGGCCTGAGCCTGGAGGGCAGCAGAACAAGCTTCCCGCTCAGGGGCTCGTAAAGCTTTAGGTTTAAGCTCTTCTTGTAGCTCCATATTACGCTGTTAACATTCATTATGATCCTAGCGTCGTCGGAGAGGCCTGCCACGTCACCCTCTATTAGCCTGCCTGGGAGCCTCTGGGCGTGCACGCTGGCGCCGTAGAGCTGTCTAAATATGTAGTCCGTGACGAACGGCATTATTGGCGACGTCAGTATCAATATTGACCTGAATATCCTGTGAAGCGTGAACCACGCGGCCTCCCTCTCCGGACGTGGGCGCGACTCCGAGTACGCCCTGTCCTTTACGAGCTCCACGTAATGAGAGGCGAACACGTTCCATGCTAGGTCGTAAAGCTGCGTGGCAGGCTCGTAAACGTCAAGGCTCTCGTAGCCGGCCACCGCCTTGTCTATGTAGTCCTGCGAGAGCGCAAGGAAGGCCTTGTCAAGCGGCATTAGGTCAGCCGACTGGGGCTCGGGGAATGCTGAGATGAACCTGGCCAGGTTCCACAGCTTTGTTGCGAAGTTCCTTCCAGTTATGAGCTTCTTCTCGTCAAACCTGTAGTCATATCCAAGCCTAGAGGATGAGGCTGCCCAGAACCTGAAGGCGTCGGCGCCGTACTTGCTTACCAGTGGGTCGGGGTCTATCACGTTGCCGAGGCTCTTGTGCATAGGCCTTCCCTTAGGGTCGAGGCCCATGCCAGTGATCCTGACCCACCTGAAGGCGGGCCTTCCAGTGAGCTGGTAGACCCTGAGCAGCGAGTAGTAGAGCCAGGTCCTAATTATGTCCTCCCCCTGGGGCCTGAGCACGCTGCCTGAAGCCTTCCTGTAAAACTCCTCGTCCTCCCGCCACTTGGTTACGTACAGCATCGATATGCTGGAGTCGAACCACGTGTCAAAGACCCTTGTCTCGCCCTTTAGGTACTCCTTAGGCGCTCCGCAGACTGGGCACTTGTCCCACGGGGGCTCCTCCTCCCACGGCCTGTAGTACCTGCCAGGCTCCGGAACCAGGAGGGCGCCACACTTTGCGCACCTCCACAGGGGTATCTCAGTTCCATAGTACCTGTCCCTAGATATGGGCCAGTCCATACTTATCGCGTCAAGCCATTCAAGCAGCTTCTTCTTGTGGAACTCCGGCCTTATATCTAAGTTGTTGATCAGCTCCCTCATCCTCTCTTTTAAGTCAAGCTGTCTCAGGAAGATCTCAGTTCTGTTGATTATCTGGAGCGGCGTCTTGCACCTCCAGCATATAGGTACTGTGTGCTTAATCCTGACCTTCTTTACTAGAAGCCCACTCTTTTCGAGCTCTTCAACCACCTTCTTCCTAGCCTCCTCCACGGACAGGCCTGCCAGGAAGCCCGCCTCCTTTGTCATAACTCCGTGCTGGTCTACTATCACCTTGGGCTTCAGGTTAAGCTCCCTGAAGAGCCTCACGTCATCCTCGTCGCCGTAGCTGCAAATCATTTCTAGGCCGGTGCCGAAGTTCATGTCAACGCTTGGGTGCTCCAGTATTATAACCCTGTTTCCAAACAGGGGGGCTACGGCTTCCCTACCTGCAAGCCCCTTGTACCTGTTATCTTGGGGGTTGTAGGTCAGCGCGGCGCAGGCTGGAAGAAGCTCCGGTCTCGTGGTCGCCACTACTAGGTCCTCATTGGTGTCAGCTAGCCTATACTTTATGAAGTAGAGGTAGTCGTCCCTCTCGTCATATTCAACCTCGGCCTCAGCAAGGGTTGTACCACAGCGAGGGCACCACCTGACAGGCCTCTCAGCCTCATATATCATGCCTCTCTTAAAGAGTTCAATAAACGTGGTCTGCGTTAAAGTCCTATATTTTGGGCTGTCGGTGCCGTCCCTCCAGTACTCAAACGAGCAGCCAAGCCTCCTCCAGACGGACACTATGTCCTTCTCAGCCTGGTCTAGGAACTCCTTGCACAGGGAGAGAAACCTCCTCCTGCCCTCAGGCGTGGAGGCCACGTCCTTTGCATTTATGTTATAGGTCTTCTCAACCTGGACCTCCACCGGCAGGCCATTTCTGTCAGCGTAGAACGGTACAAGCACATAGTATCCCTTGAGCCTGAAGTACCTGGCTATCATGTCTATCTGTGCGTAGTGCGCCGCGCCTCCTACGTGCCACTTGCCACTAGCATAGGGGGGTGGCGTGTCTATCACCAGGACCTCCCTGTCGCGCCAGTCCACCTTGGATAGGTCCTTTTCCTTGTCCCAGATCTCTAGGAGCTCCAGCTCCTTCGACGGATCCCACTTAGTCTCCTTCAGCTTAGGCTCTGGTCCAGCGCTCAACGGCTCATCCTCAGCCTCTGTGGAGGCAGGCTTACATAACTTATTCTTTTCCTATCCCTTAGTTGACAAGTAGGCGGCGGTCGGGCGAAGCGATTTGAACCGCGTCGCACCATTAAAGTTAGCCGCGGTCGTCATAATGCTGGTCATTATATACTATATGTCTAGGCAGCTTGCGCTGACGAGGCTATATCCACTCAGCTTGGCGTCGTTCTTTAACTATGCCCTGATAATTTCTGTGACACCCATGGCTATTGCCTTAATCTCGGCGGCGCTGACGCTTATTACAAGAAGCCCATGCGCGGGCGTTGCCGCTTCCCTGATACCAGTTACCCTGGCCTCGTCAAGCTACAGCCTGCTATTTCTTGGCGCTACGTCCATCACAAGCACTGTAATAGTGGTGATAATCTACCTGATAGTTACGTTCAGGAGGTCTCCGCGGGAGCTGGGAGGGAGGCCCCTATCTATGCAGAGGAGGGCCTACCCTTCCCCGCTGCCGCTCTCAACAGCATCGCTGGGACTAGCCTTACAGGCAACGCTGAATGTTGTGCTCTCTGGCAGCAACCTCTATGCTGAGATCGTCTACGTGTCAGCCAGCCTGATCTCAGCCGTGGTTGCATCTCTATACGTCAATAGCGGGAGGGCAAAGGAGGTACTTTATGGTGCAGCGTCGTCGCTGGGTCCTTTCGGACTAGCTGTCGTAACGGCGATGCTTACCATATTAGGCCCTTAGTTGCAGCCGCCTGTCGTCCAACACGCCAGCGTCCCCGCTAGTTACGATTAGGCATAGGGACCGGAGGTCGACCCACAGCAGTCTAAACCCGTGGCAGTAACTGAGGACTCTAGTGCGAGCTACAGCCCCTTTGACCCCTTGGCATGGCTGCGCCAGTAAGGCCTGAAACGTCCAGCTAAGAGGACACCTAAATGAAAAGGACCTCAGTTCTGGAATGGGCATGCTCAGGCATTTGCGGCCAATAGCTGATAGGCCCTGCAGTTGAGGTCACGTGTTAGGCAGCCACAACTTTTAAGTAAGTGTACATTTAATAAGGCCCCAAAATAAGTGTATAGCGATGAAGAGCCATGAGCCAACAGAAGGACCACATGGATTACGCCCAAGAGTTAGACGTAGCTGTTAAGCCTGAGTCGGTGGTCCCTGGTCTCAACGTAGAGCTAGGCAGTCTCCTAGGGCATGGAATACCGCTCTTCTCAATAGGTGGCGGGTACCTGAGGGCCTCGCTTTCTCAGATACTGACCAACTTCCACGCAAGGAGGGGCTACTACATAGCCGAGACCCCGATAGTGAGCTCAGGGTCCCTCTTTGAAGTGTCTGGCCATATGAGCTACTATAAGCAGAACATGTTCGTACTCCAGGTCGAAGGAAAGGAGTACGCCGTGAAGCCGATGAACTGCCCGTTCCACATACTGATATTCCTAAGCGAGGTAGCCAGGCACCGCGGCGGCGTGAGGCTCCCATTTAAGGTGTTTGAGCTAGGCCGTGTTCACAGACTGGAGCCCAGCGGCAGCGTCTACGGCCTGCTCAGGTCCAGGAGCTTCACTCAGGACGACGCGCACATAATAACCTTGGGCAGGGACGCGGTGAAAGTGATAGGCTCCGTGTTCGATGAAATGATATCAATATACGCCAAGCTCTTTAATGTGGACATAAATCCGAGCACCTTAAGGTTAAGGCTAAGCCTTGCTGATAAGAGCAAAATCGGAACAGAGTTCATGGGGACCAGGGAGGAGTGGGACTCCGCTGAGGGCTTCCTTAAGGAGGCCCTCGACAACCTCAGCAATAAGTATGGCCTAAGCTACTCAGCAGCCGAGGGCGAGGCGGCGTTCTACGGGCCAAAGATAGATGTGCTGATGAGGCTTGGAGAGGGTCCTGACTCCAAGGAGTGGCAGCTGGGCACTATACAGTTTGACTTTAACCTGCCGAGGAGGTTCAAGATACGCGAGGTGGCTAAGGAAGTCTATGGCGAGGACGATGTATACATAATCCACAGGGCCCTCATAGGCTCCATAGAGAGGTTCCTAGGCGCTTACATAGAGAACTACAAGGGAAGGCTGCCCTTCGTGCTCTCGCCCCTTCAGTTCGCGGTATTGGCAATAAAGGCTGGGGACGAGTATGACCAAAAGGTCATAGACTTCGGCAAGACCTTACACTCAGCGCTCCTAGATAAAGGGTTCAGGGTAGGGTACGCTGAGACCACCAGGACCTCCCTGTCCGGCGACGTCAGGCTCTTCGAGTCAGGGCCTAAGCCATCGGTAATAGTTTACATAGGCCGTAGGGAGCTTGAGAAGGGGGTGGTGACAGCAGCCATTTATGAGAAGGGCTCCAGGAAGCAGCTGTCGCTCCCTGCCAAGGATCCTGTCGAGGGCGCCGAATCCCTGGAGCGCGCGGTCTCGTACTTGGAGGAGCCGGTTAAGGAGCTGGCAGGCTTCGCGCCTAGGATACCAGGGGACCTAAGCTATCAGCTCTAGGCAGGCGGTGGTCACGTTGTCAGGCCCTCTGGCGGTAATTCACAACGTGTCGAGCGTCCAGAGGCTAGTTGATATGGCTAAGATCGTTATCAGCATGAACATGGACTCGCTGGTGGCCACTAAGGTGTATGGCGCAGCAGCCCAGTCAGGCATAGCAGAGGCGTACAGGATGCTACTAAAGGCTGGCAAGGGCCTTGTAGTTCTTCCCGACCTAAGGGACGCTGTTGAGGTCTTTAGGCCTTCGCAGGTGCTCCTGCTTGACAAGGATCACGCTAATGAGCTCATAGACCCACTTGATATTACGCTAGATCAGCAGGTGATGTTCGTGTTTAACGGCTCTGATACCCCATTCAGCCCTCAGGAGCTCTCGCTAGGAAAGCCTGTATATATAAGGGGCCTCACCTCTAGGGCGGGCAGCACGGTCGAGGCCTCTATATTGTTATATGGCGTGGCCAGGAAGCTAGAGATTAAGCCTTAATAAGAGCTGACAGCTATCCTTAACGGCCGTAGCCGCCTGCGCTTTTGTCTCCACATCAACCGGCTTACAGCTCGCTCAAGGGTCTCAGGGATATAAGGTCTTATGGCGCCTTAGCCGCAGCCTCTTAGCTTTATTTAGAATCCTTAGACCTGCTATGAGCTATGGAATTGTAAAAGGCAGACGTATACCTTAGCCTGCCTTTTGAAAAAGGATATTATAAAGAGGGAGAGGTTAAGATCGGTGATGATCTGCAAGGCGCAGCCTATGATCAGACCTAGACAACAAGCCAACGGTAAACAAAGCTTGGGCGCTCAGCAAAAGGTCTACATTTTGATGATCAGCGAAGCCTGCGTTCATCCTAGGTAACCAATAACTACTCATTATTAATTATACGCGATAGCGAAGGGCCTTCAGGATCATGAAGTTAAATGAAGCCACAGCTCAGGTTGTCACCACTAAGCCGTTTAGAATTGAGATTTACTACTGTTGTAATTGCTAAAAGCTCTCTTTTTAAATTATTTGATTCTGAATTTATTCAACAATAAAGCTGTTTAACTGATATCCCTCTCTTAGTTACTGCGTTTTAACTTATAGGGTTCCGCAGCTAGACTTGGATAGGTGTATTTATCATGAGCGAGCTCGAGCGGGACTCGGGTGAGGAGCAGCCTGTTAGCAGCTCTCTTTCGCGTGTTTATGAGGACTCGGAAGTTATTGTGTATACAGCCCCTAACGAGGATGAGCTTAAGAATATTTTGCTAAACCTGCTACGCCGTAACCACCGTATGTCTGTGAAGGACTTTCATAAGTACCTTTCAGGACTTGCCAGTGAGGACAAGATAAGGTATGCGCTAAACGAGCTATTAAAGGAGGACCTAGTCACTATGGACAAGCAGGGCTACTTCTACCTCACAGAGCTTGTAGAAGAAGAGTATCAGGACATTCCCGACGAACAGGCCGAAGTCGATAGCATGGAAGCCGATGAGTTCTCAGACGGTGACGGCGAGGCCTACTGAACGCGCCCCGAACAACTAAACAGGGAGCGCTTTATGGCACTAGCCAAGGCGCAGCCTTCCGGCAACTATGTTGGGTCAAACAATCGATGTACTAAGGATTGCTAAGGGGTCACTGAGCTATCTTATCCTTATCCTAAACTGTTGTGGACGAACCTTCCAGATGCCTAGACTTGCGCCTGCGATCTAGATCTCTCAAATGCTGCAGCTGAAAGCTAAGAGAGGTCACGACGATGTTAGGCTCCAGATTATGTCTTGGAAGCTGTTAGGTAGCGCCTTCTTCTTCGATATATAGTCATCGTAGACTTTCTCAAGGAAGCTCGTGAAGATTGGACACCCGTCAAACTTACCCTCCCTGTCGCACTTGCCCTGCTGGTTGTTCATGGTAACTAACAGGAAGCATATCTGCGTCTTCTTATCATAGTATGGACATAACTTGTGCTGCCCCTTGGCGCTTTTGATCATTTTGAGCACCCACCTTCTTTTACCGTCCTCCTTTTCTGGTTCCCTTTCGTCAGGCGAGGCCGACATAAATGGTCCCAGCCACAGCCCAGAGCTCAGGAGTAAAAGGGTTTCATCAGGATCTAATACTAATTTGAATAAGTAAAAGCACTTGGCAGCTATGTCAAGGCTACTAAGCTGTAACGTGAGAGGAGTTAACTGCATCGCTTAAGCAGCTCATCATTACATGCTCGTCTATTCAGTCGCTGTCAACGCGCCCTATTAACGCGAGCTTAAAGTCCTCGGGCTGCTTAGAATATTATTGATAACACCAGCAGAACTATAGAGATCCCGAAGAGGACTCCCCACTCGGTCAGGTTTAACCTCAGGATCTTAGAGCCGTCCAGCGGAGGTATTGGTATTAAGTTGAAGAACGCCAGGTAGGAGTTGACGTAGGAGAAGCCAAGTAGCCAGATTGACGCGAACCTAATTATATAGGAACTAGACAGCAAGCCTAACGCTAAGCCAGCTATGAGGGTTACTATTGACATAACTATGTTGCTTGCAGGTCCGGCCTCCAGGGACCTCAATATGCCAACCCTACTGCCATAGTATCCGTACACCTTTGTGTACCCAGGCGCTATCAACTTGATCGGCAGCACCGATGTAATCAAAGTTATAAGAACTCCCAGCCAGTTAGTCACATAGCTTGACCTCATGCCATATCTCCTTGCTACGTTTCTATGCATGGTCTCGTGGACTACCATGCCTACAACAACTCCCACTATCAGTGAACTTCCCGCAGGGCTTAGGTAAGTGCTTAACTTGAAGGCGCTTATTCCGGCCATGGCTATCATCACGCTTAGCACGCCTATTATCCATGACAGCGGCTCATCAACTTCGGCGTAATACCACGGCCTTCTCCACTGAGCCAAGCCGGCACCCAAAGCCTACGCGGGGATGCAAATTTTATTCTCTAACTCACATAAGGCTAGCTAGGCAGAAGCCCTTGACTGAGAGGGTGTTACTTTACGGCAGGTTTCAGCCATTTCACAGGGGTCACATAAGCCTTGTCAAGTGGGCGCTCTCTCAGGGCTTTGATGAAGTGGTAGTGCTGGTTGGGATGGCATCTGAGAACTACACGGTAAGGAACCCCTTTACCGCAGGCGAGAGGATAGAGATGGCTAGGCTTTCTGCAAAGGACGAGGGCATAAGTTTGGACAAAATAGTTACTGCGACCATAGAGACCCTTGAGATAAGCATTGGCTGCGCGTACTACGTGCTCTCCTACGTGCCAAAGGTTAAGGCTATAATGACTAGGAACCCAGTCATAGGGAAGGCCTTCTCAGACGCTGGGATCGAGGTCATAAGCCCGCCCACTTTTAACCGAGACGAGTGGAGGGGCGAGGTAATAAGGTCCCTCATAGCGAGGGGGGACCCCAGGTGGAAGGAGTACGTGACGCCCTCAGTGGCGGCATTTATAGAGAGTATAGGAGGGGTTGACAGGATACGTAGAATAACCTCTGAAGACTAAGAACCTTGACCTTGGGTTAGGTCGACCTTAAACCTCAGGATCCCGGCAAGCCCATCAAACGTCTTCAGGAACCACTCCGACTCAGGTAGCGACTCAGGTATTACGACTACCTTAGCTCCAGCCGCCTCGGCCTTCTCCTTCCAGGAGTCCAGGTCTGCCCTATCCTCGTGAATCAAGAGCATTCCCAGGGCTCCGAGCTCTATGGCCTTCTCTATATCATCAGGTCCATAGATGGCTAGGCCTGTCCCCTTCGCTAGGTGGTACTTGAAGTTCTCAAACGAGTTTATGGTGTCCCTGTACACGGACAGCTGAACTACGTCGCTGGCCTTCTCCAAGGCCTCCCTTATGCCTTCCTCGCCCTGATATGAAACGTCGATCAGATGTGGATCAACTATCTTCTGAAGCCTGTAGTCTAAGTACCCAGACTTCACGAAATCGGACTTGGCGTAGCCTGGGCCAGCTATTATCACGGCCTTAAGCTTGCCAGTCTCATAGATGGGCAGGAGGTACTCGTTGGCCCTCTCGGCGACTTTCTTCATAAAGTCATCAACCATCTGCTCTATGATTCTGTCATACCTTCTCTGGCTCTGGCCGCCCATCATGTGCTTGCCAGGTATGTAATCCTCTAGCTCTTCCAGGACCTCGATTCTAGAGCCCTTAATGAGACCTATTGTTGCGTGGTCCCTCTCAACTATAATTACCCCTACAGAGTCCTCGTTCTCTAGCATGTCTTCAAGTATCTCAGTTATGAACCTCTTATCCGTTCGATAATAGAAGACCGGTACCTTCTCGGGTGGGCTGAACATGTAACACTTGAAGTCCCCAGTGTCTAGGTTCTCCCCGCAGAAGGCCACAAGGCCATTGCTTGGAACCTTTGGAATCATCGACAGCCTGTCGATAGCCGCGGCCACGGCCCTCTTTACTGCGTTCCTGGTTCGCTTCAGCTTTATGTTGTCTGCTAAGGAGAGCTCCTCCCTCAGCATCTGAGTTACGTCGCTTATGGGTCGACCTGGCGGCACGTAAAGGCTTAGGAGTACCGTCGCCGGGGCGCTCCACTGCTTGAGCTCCTTTATGACCTCCTTGAGTGTTCGCTTGTCTATCGTTAGCTTTTTATCTATCTCCTCGCTCATGGTTCTTCCAGGCTTTTGTTATACAGAAGCCTATAAGGCCTTTCGCTAGTCCCCCTTCTATTGCTTAGCATATGCTAGCGCGGCCTTCTTTCTACCAATAGAGCTAATGACAGGCTTTAATGTCTAGGGGCCTTTGTTGGCGCAAAGTCCTCGCAGCGTAAAATATATGGGTCTCCTACTTAGTACCGCTGTGGGGGCTAAGTTAAGTTGGCTGGTAAAGGGTCTTCAGGCAGCGCCCGAGCCCTGGAGTGGCTAGATAAGTACTCAATGCCCTTCTCCATCGCCTTGCTATTTATAATAACGGGTGCCAGCATATACATTAGGCTGGTCCCCGGCATCAGGTATGGATTCAATTATCTCAACGGCAATGACCCTTGGATCTACTACTGGCTTGCGTACTACTTCTACATTCATAACTTGGGCGGTCTCGCTGCGCTCAGGCATGTAGGTACGTTCTGGTACCCCTGGGGCCGTGACTTCTTAACTACAGAGTACCTTGGGCTACCTCTCCTAACAGCGGCGCTAACCAAGATGCTAGGCAAAGGCGCGCAGGCCCTAACCGAGGTCGAGGGGCTTCTGCCAGTGCTCTTCGCTGGCCTAGGAATTGTGGCCACGTTCTTTGCAGTGTACAAGGCCACAGGCTCTAAGCTGGGCGCCATAACTGCCGCCTCTGTCTTTGCCTTTTACCCGGCAATAGTGCTTGATAAGTCATTCGCAACTTACCCTGGCAAGCAGGTCAGCGGGCTGGCAGTGATAGCCTTGGCTACGTTCTTCTGGGCATCTGCCTATCGCTCCTCGTCTAGGTATTACTCGATAGTAATGGCTCTGATAGGCGGGATGGTAGGGGGCTCCTTGGCTTGGATTTGGGGAGGCTATGAATACGTGGCCCTAATATTGGGCGTCATAATGGTGCTAGACCCATTTATAGTGAGACCAACTCCTCAGAGGTTCCTGGTTCACCTAGCGGCTGTCCTGGGTTATGCCATAGTGCTAGGCACGTCGCCGGCCGTCGGACTTAAGTTTATGTATCACAGCTTAGGCCTTGTGCTGATAGCGCTTCTGGCCGTTTACCTTGCAGAGGCCTACATGGACAAGATACCGCTTGATAGGATACACCTTACAAGGAACTTCTCATGGAGGGTACACCTGTGGGTGCTCATGCTAGGCGTTGGCCTCCTGGTAGCTGCTGCGGTATCCGGAATAGTTCCGCTGCCCTCGAGGGTTCTGCTCGCGCTAGGGATAAGGCCTCTCACTGGGGTAGTCCCGCTCACAGTACAGGAGTACATGCCTATACCGTTCTCTGAAGCCATGGATGAGTACGGCCCGGTCTTCTTTGTAACCATAATAGGGGTTATTCTGTTTATCTATGAGCTTGCCACCAAAAAGGAGAGCCTTAAGGGCACCGACACGTTAAGGGTAGCATTCCTGGTTCTTGGTATTCTCTTTACCATAGCCAGCGTTAATGAGGCTTACTTCATTCCGTCCGCCGCCTTCTTCCTTGCACTATCGGCGGGCACCTCTGTAGGCGCCCTCACGTCAATGAAGACAACGCTGTATGACAGAAAGCAGAGGAGGACGTACAGCGTTAGAAACTACTCGGCCTTAGCTGTTGGGGTGCTCTTAGCAATAGTAGTTATTGGCTTCGCCGCGTACTATGCGCCACTAGACTATGCAGCGCTAAAGCTGGACGCGCCAGCCGTAACAACAAGCTGGCTAAGCGCGATGTCGGTGCCAACCTCATCAGGGAGCTCCAAGGTTATAGTGCCTGTCAACAACGCCTGGCTGTCCGCCCTAGGCTATATACGTAACGATACTCCTAAAAACAGCGTCGTAGTCTCCTGGTGGGACTACGGCTACTGGGTGGCGGCCCTGGCCAACAGGACAACCGTCGTCGACGGCTCGACCATAAACGGCACGCAGATAGGCCTCGTGGCCAACGCCTTCACTGCCCCGGTGAACCAGAGCGGGGCCTACCTGGAGATGATGAGGCTGCCTGCCAACGAGACGTACGTAATAACATATGACGTCTTCATCGGAATATACTCAAACAGCAGCAGGTCCGTCATAATGTTCCCGTACCCCAACGTCTACACGGTTGGCCCAGGCGCCTACGCCATAACGTACGGGCTGGCAGACATAGCTAAGTCTTACCAGATGCTGAGGATAGCCCTGAGGGTCGACCCATACTCAGGCTCACCGTTCTTCTCTAACTACACCTCAGTGACGACGTACGGAGGGTACACGTACTACCAGTTCCCAGCGCTCGCAGGGTCTCCCACTGCTAACGTCTCACAGACGCTCAGCGCAACCATATACGACCTCATGCTCTATGGCATCTCCCAGCTCAAGGAGTACGGCTACTTCGGCCAAGGGGCAGCGTGGCTTAGGAACGTGACCTCCTTCGTGCCCGCTGGCGTCGAATACGTGGATCCAACCACGGGCGCCATAGTGCCTCAGCCCGTCAGTCCCCCAAGCTCCCAGCCCTACTACGAGCCAGTTAAGTTCTTCGTCTCAGTCCCCTACGCCTGGAGCCCGGCGGGCTCAAATGTAACGTACTTCTACAGTGTCGTGGTCTTCCTCTACAGGTGGACTGGTCTACCGTAACTAGAAATCCCAAAGGGTGCAATCCAGGCACAGT
>CAYFFU010000013.1:0-16691 GCA_964342665.1 uncultured Desulfurococcales archaeon | reverse complement strand
TCATAAGGAGGTTCCAGAAGAGGATCTATGTAGGGCTGCCAGACCTTCAGGCCAGGAAGAGGCTGCTCGAGATGCTCTTATCGAAGCTCCCGGCTGGCGCTAAGGTAGACATAGATGAGCTGGCGAGGAGGCTGGATGGCTACTCAGGAAGTGACATAAAGGACTTAGTCCAGGACGCATATATGAGGACTGTGAGGGAGTACTTTGAGGAGAAGTCAGGGGTCTTGAGGCCCGTTACTATGGAGGACTTCGAGGAGGCCATAAAGTCGAGGAAGCCCAGCGTTGACGAGAGGATGCTCAAAGCTTATGAGGCCTGGAGCGAGAGGTTCAAGGCTACTTAGCCAGTCAGTGCTTGGGCTTAACACCGACGACGCCCATGGCGTTTTTATAGTACTTTATGGACGTGAACCCCACCTCCCTTAAGTTCCTCGCGACCTTTGAGGGGAGGCTGAACCCGTGGACCCTCCCAGGCTCCCCAGTGTAGTGAAAGAGCACGCCTCCAGGCCTGAGCAGCCTGTATAGCGACCTGTAGAAATCCACTGAGTAGAGACACGAGGTGCCTGGCGTAAGCCTGGGCGGGTCATGTATTACCTTATCAAACGTGAAGTCTAACTCGTCTAGCAGGCTGCAGGCGTCGCCCAGGAGCACCTTAACCCTGGGGCTGGAGATGCCCCAGCTCCACGGGTTCCTCTCAGCTATCCACAGCACGGGCTCGTTGGCCTCCACGGTTATTATCTCAGCTGCGCCCCTTTTCAGGGACTCTATCGTAGTGTAGCCAAGCCCCGTGCCTATCTCAAGCACCCTATCGCCCCTAGAGACCTTGGCGAGCGACACCTTAAGGGACGCGTCGCTTAGGGGGTCGGTGCCGGAGACCCTGTGCATGTGTATTCCGTTAATCTCAAGCGTCGGCGGGCCCCTCTCCAACGGGACCAACTTATAATATGAGTCAGGGGCCCTGAACTCAACCTCGTAGACTTTTTCGCCATCAATGGCTAGCACCGACCTCCTCCTTAAGTGCCACTCCAGCAGGTCTACGTCCACGCTGAGCCTGCTCCCGTTGAGTTCAATCAGGGCCTCGCCGCCGACTACCTCAACCTTGGCCCTGCCTAGGCCCAGGTTTACGCTCACGCTGCTGATGCCGCTGCGCGACCTAGCTATGTCCCTCGACTCGAGCGGTGAGAGGAGCAGGCACCTGCAGGGCGCCAGGCCAAAAACCTCTACCATTAAGTCAGCTCACCAAGGTCGCTGCCCTGCTCTCCCTCGCCGCCGAGGGTTCTCCTCCACTCCCTTATGAGGTCTACGTCGCCGCCGCCCTTGTTACACGGCCTCTTCCCGCCTTCGCCGTCACACGCGCAGAAGTCAACCTTTACGACGGCCGGAAGCTTGACCATGTAGCCTATTACTACTGCCTCACCTGGGTTCAGGCTGGGGAGCATATTGGCGAGGTCCTCGCTCAGCTCCTCGCTGGTCTCCTGCACGTACTTTATGTCCTGCGGCTCAACAACCCTTAGTATTATCTTATTGTTGGTCTGGCTCAGCACCTCAGGGTCGACGTTCCTGGGCCTCTGGCTTACGACTGCAAGGCCTATTCCGAACTTCCTGCCCTCCCTGGCTATCCTGGCGGCCCAGTACTTGGTTAGCGTCTGGTCCTTAGCTGGGATCAGCACGTGCGCCTCCTCCACAAAGACTATCGCCGGCGACGGGTAGCCCCGCTTGCCGCCGCTGTGCTTCCACAGCTTCCTCTCCGCGAGCAGCCTCCTCATGTAGTGGCTAACCAGCGCGTCAGCGCCCAGCTCGTCCAGCTCGCTGAGGTCAAAGACGTTAAGTTTATTGGGCTGTATGACCTCCTTAAGCTGCAGCGGGACGTCAGGGTTTATTATATCGCCGTAGTAGTCTTCAAGGTCGCTGAGCCTGTTGAGCACGCCCTCCGCCGGGTCACCGCCCTTACCCTCCTTCAGCTCATCGACGTTCTCCTTAAGCCTATCCATTATATCACTTGCCTTGATGGAGCCCTTCATATACTCGCTTATCGTCTTCTCCCAGGCCTGCCTCAGGACCCTTATCTGGTTGGTGGCGTTGTCAGGCATCTTAGTGAGCTCGAGCAGCTCGCTGAACGACAGGTTAGCTGGGTTTATGGCCGGCCTCGCTATGTAGTTAGCCATATCTCCAAGCATCAGGTCTCCGTACTCTCCGTGCATGTCAAATATGACTACGGTGCCTCTCGCGTCACTTACTAGCCTCCTGGCTATCACGCAGACAGTGTTGCTCTTGCCTCCTCCTGTCACGGCCAGGATTGCAAGGTGCCTCGTGAGCCTGTTGACGTTGATGCTGTATGCTATGTCTTCATTCATAAGGGTTCCAAGCCTTATCCAGCCGCTCTTCGGCCCCTCATTTCCAGTGCCGAATATTTCCTCTAGGAGCTTCTTCGACGCCGTGAAGACCTCGGTCCCCGGCCTTGGTGGCACCTTTGGCAGCGACACGGAGCCCTCGGCCAGCGTGTCCTCGTAGCTCAGCCACCTTATGGAGCCCCTTATGTATGTGGGGGAGACGCCAGGGCTCTGCTTAATCATCTGCACTAGGCCGTCGACCGACTCAGGGCTGGTGACGTCGTCCGTAAGGAGCCTGTTGCCGGACGACACGGACTCCACAATGCCGAAGACGCAGCCCTCCGGGGTCTCGGCGACCACGTAGGTGCCCACCTTTGGGATCGCGTTGTCATTAAATAGGACCTGACTGCTCCTCGGAGTGCTCTCGCCGACTATCCACCCTACCTTTAAGTCTCCGCTGCAGTCCATGCTATCACACCTTCAGGACGCTCCTGCTTTCTGGTACTAGGTCTAGCCCCAGGGCCCTTAATACTGCCTCCATCTCGGTCTCCGAGAGCCTCGCGTTATAGTCGGCAGTCACGAGGGGCAAAGGGTACCCCTCAGGGCTTAGGGGTATCCTTGACAGGTAGGTAAGTACGTCGTTGACGAGCTGGTCAGGTGACCTCTCAGAGCTGTTGTCAAACACAACCTCAGCCTTGAATATGTACCCGCCTGGCCTGAGCCTAATGAACATACTTATTACACCTATCCTGTTCTCGTAGAAGCTCCTTAGACCTCCCGCGTCTGGATACAGGCTTGAGTGGCTGGGCTTTAGACCGAAGTACTCATAGATGTTGTTGTAGACCCTTGCTATTGTGTAGCCGGGCCCAAGCACGCCCTGGGACCTGAGCGCGTATTCTATTACGTGAACGTCAGGGAGGCTTGACCTGCAGAACGAGGTAGACCTGCTGGTCTTTACTAGGAACACGGGTATTGACCCCTTGGACCACACGTCCTCTACAGTTTTCCTGAACATATAGAACCTCTCCAGGCTCTCAAGGGCCAGTATCCACGAGTGCCTTGGGTCGGGGCCTAGGACGTACTCGTCGATCAGCCCCTTGGCTGCGAGCCTTAGCAGCGCCCTCCCCGAGAACGGCCTCTTATTAGAGCTCTCTATCATGTGAAGCGCGCACTCC
Organism: uncultured Desulfurococcales archaeon; assembly: GCA_964342665.1. GTDB lineage: Archaea > Thermoproteota > Thermoprotei_A > Sulfolobales > Acidilobaceae > Acidilobus. The sequence continues at coordinate 13,189 of CAYFFU010000013.1, read as the reverse complement.
GCGCTGCTGTCGCTGCAGCTCACGTCTGTGAGGTCCTTTATTGCGTCGGAGCCCTTAATCATGACCTTCGCCGCCAACGAGAGGCTCTCGTCCCAGCTAGTCTTAGCGCCGACCTTACCCCACTTCATGGGCGGCGTTCCATCGAAGAGCACTAGGCCGCCCTTAACAGTCGCCAGGTCTGCAACTTCAAGCTCAAGTACCTGCCTGTACAGCCTCAGCCTTGAGCTGGGGTCGAGGCCCTGGGGTATCATCACGCCAACGAAACCCCTCTGGACGTAGACAGGCCTCCCATCCGTTGGGAAGCCTGCCCCCCAGGCCTTCGCGCTGACGACGCTGTATGTCCTTAGCTTCCTGACGTTCTGGCCCCCGTCCTCGGCGGAGTACGACACTGGCGCATCACGTCTTACCTCTGGAAGGGGTCTCCACTCAAAGTCGCAGTCAAACGAGAGCCTCTGAAGGAGGCTTCTCACGTAATCCCTTACGCTCAGGGCCTCAGGAAGCAGGCTCACCCCGATCACCCTCGTCCCTGACAGAGGAGACCCCGTTGGGGCCCTTCTCAACCATGTAAACCTTGTCCACGCTGTCCATTATGTCCTTGTGGTGCGTTATAATTATAAGCTGCGGTATCCCGCCCTCCTGGGTCAGCCTGCCTATGACGTCCACTAAGGCCCTTCTCCTCTCGTCATCCAACATATCAGTGGGCTCGTCCAGGAGCAGGAAGCCTATGTTGCTATGCATTATCTTGTTAAGGGCTATCACGTAAGCCAGGGCTATAACTATCTGCTCGCCCCCGCTGAGGCTAGCTATGGGCCTCTCGTGCCCATCCTTGTCGACCACGACAAAGTAGAAGGCGTCCTGGGTCTCCTTAACGTCAACGCTGCTGTAGCCAAGGCCAAATATGCGGAACACTTCATTCATCTCGTTCTCTATGCTGAGCAGCGCCCTCCTGTAGAGGGCCTTCTCAAGCCTCTCAAGGGCTTCCAGAACCCCAAGGGCGGCGTCAAACTTGTCAAGCGCCTTTAAGAGCGCGTCCAGGTCCTCTGACGCCTGCTGTAAGTTCTTCCTGGCCTGCTCTAGGTTAGCCTCGTCCGCAGCTATCTTCATAAGGAGCTTGTTATACTCCTCTCTCACGCTCTCGGCTCTCCTCTTCAGCTCTTCGCACTTAGGCTTCAGCTGCAGTATTTGATCATACTTGCTCTTTATGGACTCCCTCGTGGCAGTGAGACTCTCCAGCTCGGCCTTCAGCGACGCCATCTGCTCGTTTAGGGCCTCCAGCTGGGCCTTGACCGCCTGAAGCTCGCTGGCGGACCTCTGGGAGCTGAGGATCGCCTCCTTAGCCTCCTCATAGCTCTTCGCCCCAGTTGCGTCAAGCAGGTCCTTCAGGAGCGAGGCCCTCCTGGCGTTAAGCTCATCAATTGACCTCTGAACCGCAAGGTATTCGTCCAATATTGAAGCCATCTTATCCTCGCTGGTGGCCCCCGCCTTACTGAGCTTTGCCATAGCGGAGACGTAGGCGGAGTGCCCAGCCTCAAGGCCCTTGATGTTAGCCTCAAGGGCCTCCTCCTCGCCTCTGACCTGCTGGAGCTCGTCCCTCACCCTGCCAGCTAATGATTCAGCAGTCCTCATCTCGGCCGTTATCGAGCTTAGCACCTGCTTCAACTGGACCGTGAGCGACCTGGCCTTAGCAAGCTCTGACTCCTTAGATGAGGCATTGCGTCTAGCCTCGTCTAGGGCGCGAAGGGTTTTGGACTCTTCATCGTCTAGCTCCTTCAGTTCAGCCTCGTAATGGCTCATAAGCTCCTCACGCTTGTCAGACGAGAGGGGCGAGCCGCACACTGGGCACTTAGCTTCACCCCCGCTCTCGCCGAGGACCTTTATTATGTCGTTAAGTCGTGCGCGAGAGCTCTTAATAACTTCAAGCTTTCCACTGAGCTCCTCAACGCTCCGCCTCAGCCCCTCCAGCTCCTCCTCAAGCTGTAGCGTCAGCCCCTCCAGCTTCTCAGTAGCGTCGTCAAGGGTTAGCCTGACGTTAAAGTTGTCCGCTGCATCCTTGATAATTGCGTTGGCAGAAGCCATCAGCGAGTCGTACTGCTTCTTGAGGGAGCTCAGCTCCCTCAGCCTAGCCGAGAGCTCCGCCTCCCTCTGCCTCAGCGACTCCAGCTCCTTGCTTAGCTGTTCGTATTTTTCAAACTCGTCCTTGTGCTTCTTAACGTCGTTTATAAGGTCCACCAGGCCCTTGAGCTGCGCAAGCCTCCTATAGGCGTCGCCTAGAGAAAGCTCAACCCTGTCAAGCTCCCTTACCTTAGGCTCTAGTGAGGCGAGGTTTGACCTGACTTCAAGCTCCCTGGCCCTTTGGGCGAGCTCTGACTCCCTCCTGGAGAGCTCTTCCAGCAGGCCCCTCTTCGCCGTTATCTGGCGCTGCAGCTCAGACAGCTGGGCCTCCAAAGCGTCGGCAGCGCTGAGCTGGCCGCACGTGTTGTTAACATCCTCCTCGGCCTCCTTGACGGCCCTCTCATAGGCCGCCTTCTGTGACATGAGCTGCTTTATCTCTTCCTCGAGCGCCCTCTCCTGCGCAATGGAGTCCTGCTTGAGCTTCTTGGCCCTCTCTATAGCTTGAACTACCTCGGCCCTCCTCCGAGGCCCCACCTCGACGCTAAGTATTGGGGTTCCGTCAGACCTCACGGCTCTTATTACGTGGGACCTTATGTTGTCGGCGGCGGCCCTTATCTGGGGTATCCCTATGGCGCTCTCCACAAGCTCACGCAGCCTCTTGCTGTCCTCCTTGGCGAGCACGGAGGCTATGTCCTCAAGGCCCCCCTGCCTTATTATTACTGCTGACTCTATGAAGCCCCTGTAGTCAGGGATGCCGTGCAGGCCGAGTATCTTGGCCATCTCCTGCCTGTAGTCGGAGGCCGTGGTGGCTATTACCTTGCCCCTGGCGACCAGCTTGTAGGTTGACGTTGAGCTGTCCCTCCTCCTCTCAATGGTGGCCCGGGACAGCACTTCGTCCTCCTCGTCTCCAAGCTTTAGGGTGACAGTGGCCTTGCTGCTCCCGATTCTGACCAAGTTAGCTGTCTTGCCTCTCCACCCGTTGGTAGTTAAGGCATAGTAAATTGCCTCGAAGAGGCTGCTCTTGCCGGCGCCGTTCTCGCCTACTATAGCTATGCTGCCTCGGGGCAGCTTAAGCGTGGTCTTTGCGTGGCTTAGGAAGTTCTCAAGGCTCAGCTCCTTAATTACGTACGGGCTCATGGCTCTGCGAGCCTCCTCAGGGTCTCCAACGATTTAGGCCAGGAGGCCAGCTTCTCCAGCGCAGACTCTATTGCCTGCTCGTCTCCCTCAGCCGCCTGCCCTATCAGCTCCTCTATAACTTTAGAGGTCACCTCGTCGAGGCCAACTTCATTGAGCAGCACGTTTTTGACGTCCACCCTGCCGGTGTCGTCGTGCGGAGTCCGCGGCTTCCCCTCGCCCTCCTCGGAGACGCGGACCAGGTGAGGTATTATTATGAGGTTAAGGTCCTTGGCCACCCTTGAGGCCTCAGACTCAATAAGCCTGGCGGGCACCCCTGGGGGGACCTCAACTTTGAGGTGCACTAGGGGGCCCTTGCCGTTTACAGAGCTTCCGGCCACCTTGCTGATGGTGGCCCTTATCGCGGTGCCAACGCTCATGACGTCCTTCACCCTCGCGCTGAGCACGAAGTGCTTTCTAACCTCCACGTTGACCTCGCTTATGCTCACGCCCTCCTTTGAGCTAAGGTCGACCAGGAGGGGGCCACGCTTGTGCGTGTTCGCGGACTCCAGCACATCCAAGGGGTAAAGCGACCCAGGGTAAGCGTACCACTGCTCGCCGTCAACAAGTCTCTGACTCCCTATGTGCCTCTCATGTATGTGGCCTAAGGCTACGTACTCGACCCTTGGAAACGACATTACTGACGTGACGGTCTCCTCCTTGAACCTGAACACGGGGTCCACTGGTATGTGCGCCACAAAGATGGTCCTCAGGCCCTCCGACCTGGCCTCCCTCACCTTGGCGTCGTAGTACGGCCTGAGCCTCTGATAGATCGACCTCCTCTCCTCTATGCTTAGCTTAAAGAACGGGTACAGGAGCAGCCTGAGCCCATTATAGTCGACAGTCATTAAGTTAACTATTTCAGGCTCCCTAGATAGGTTTGAGCCAAGCGGCGTTGGCGCCTTAAAGCCGCTTATAGCCTCTGAGAGGACCACCAGTGGGCTGACCTCCCTCCTTCCAGGAGTGTCGTGCTCCCCGTGGACAGCGAAGATCTTTATGCCCCTCTCAGAGGCGCCCTTAAGTAACCTAAGCGCCCTTAGCATGGTCTCATTGTCAGGGTGGGGCGAGTCGAAGAGGTCGCCACCTATCACAAGGACCTCCACGTGCTCCCTCGCTATCTCGTCTAGGGACCTCTCGAAGGCCTCAAACACGTCCTCGTAAATGACGTTCTCGCCGTATTTTCTGGCGCCAAGGTGTATATCAGACATGTGCGCTAGCAGCAATGTCTGATGCCCCGCGGGATCCAGTACTCCCTTGTTGCGGTAATACCTAAAATCCCTAAGCAGACCGTGAGGAGGCCCTGACCTCCTTTAAACCCATTGATGGCTTTATTTACTGGCCGTCCTCAGGCTAGCAAGGGAAGGCGCGTGGGTAGCCTCACAGAGAGGATTAGCGAGTGCGGCCCCCTCCTACAGGTAGCTCTTGACTTTGTGAGCCTCGCTGACGCTGTGAGGGTCGGCTCCCTGACGGCCCTGGGGCCGTCAGTCATCCTTGAGGCTGGGACGCCTCTGATAAAGGCCGAGGGCATCAAGAGCGTCGAGGTCCTCAGGTCAATCCCAGGGAGGCACCTAGTGATGGCTGATACTAAGACTATGGACGTCGGAGGCCTTGAGGCCAGGCTGGCCTTTGACCACGGCGCTGACGCTATGAGCGTGCTAGTGGCCTCCAGCGAGGAAACAATTAAGGAGGCCGTGAGGGAGGCCGAGGCGTCAGGCCGCGACGTCTACGCTGACATGATGGGCTTCACAGACCTTGAGGCGTGGGTTAACAAGGCCAGGTCCGCGGGCGCCCACGTGGCGCTCATACACATAGGTATAGACGTCCAGAGGGCGTTAGGCATAACTGCAGCTCAGATCACGGACCTCGTTAAGAAGGTCAAGGAGCTGTTCAAGGGGCCTGTCGCCGTCGCCGGCGGTATAAAGCCCCAGGACGTCAGTCGCCTGGTCTCCGCGGGCGCTGACATAATAATCATAGGGTCGGCAATAACTAAGTCCCCGGACCCCGCCGGCGCAGCCAGGCAGGCGCTGCAGGGCCTGGCCTCAAGGTGCTAGGCCTTTGACCGAGGGCAACTACTTGGACAGGCTCAGGGCCGCGATAAAGAAGTACAACATGTACAGGTCCCCAGAGGCCACCGCCAGGCTGGTCACCCGCAGGGGGGACGTCGTTTACGTTGAGTTCGACGGAACCTACTGTGAGACCTGCGGCCTGTACGACTGGATAGACGACTTAAGGTATGTGGCTGAGGAACTAGGTCTTAAGCTAGAGGCCGTTAACATCAAGGAACCCGAGGGCCCTGAGGGCTCGAGGAGGATAGCCAAGTTCAAGGTTGTTCAGGGAGACAACCTCAAGGGCTAGCCGCCTTGAGCTTCCAGGCTATTCCTGCGTCGCTCGCGAGCGCCTCAACCTTACCTCCCTCGCGCAGGCACCTTATGTAGCCCTTAACGGTGGCCTCAAGTAGCATTATTACATCCGCTGACAGCTCTTCAGGCCTGTACTTCTTTAACAGTATTGAGACAAGCTCAGAAGTCCCTGATGGTCTTTGAAGCGCCTCCTCAAGCGCGCTCATGGCATCTGATATTCTCTGCATGTTAGCCTCGATTAGACCGACGGCGTCACCGGCCCTGACAACGGGCCCATGGCTTGGCACTATGAGCTCAGCCTTGGAGGCTAGGTCCTCAAGCCGCTTCAGCGACTCTAAGGCCATGCACGGCACCCTATGGTACGGGACGCCGTACTTTGAGAGCACCCTGTCTCCAAACAGCGAATCACCGGCGTAGAGCACCCCATCAGGGGTCATAACCCCCATTTGGCCGTCGGTGTGCCCGGGCAAGGGTACTAGGGTCAGCGGGCCATAACGGTTTGACGTCACTGGCAGCTCGTCAGTTACACCAACGGCGGGGCCGTGAAAGCTTAGTATGGAGTCCTGTGGATTTAATGGGTAGGTAAAAGTCATCGCAACCCGGAGCTCGGGGGTCCTCGCCATTGGTGCGTCTACGGAGCTTATCGCTATAGACTTGACCTCCTGCAGCTTCTCCAGCGCTGACAGGTGGTCGCTGTGGTAGTGCGTCAGGAACACTGCTACCTCCTTTTTGGGCAGCTTCTCTAGGTCCCGCCTGAGCTGCCTAGGCCTGTCATCGCCTTGGCCTGGGTCGATTATGTATATAATCTCGGAGTCGACGTAGAACAGGGTTGAGGGGCTGCCCCTTTCAAGGTAGGTGTTCCCTACAAGGTTACTTATAGTCAACCGGGTTCACTGAGCTGAACGAGAGGTAGAAGTGTTAAAAACATTTGTTTATCTCTAATAGGGCCTAGGCTCAGGCCTAAAACTCCTCGTCCTCGCCCTCCTCGCTGCTCTCTCCGCCCTCCTCTCCGCCCTCAGAGCCGAAGCCCCTGGGCCTGCCCCCCCTTCTGAAGCCGCCACGGCGTCCTCCGCGAGGTCCTCCTCTGGGCCTGTAGCCTGGGTTTGAGGCCTTGGGGGTCTCGTTCGGTATCTCCTCGGCCTTAGGCACCTCGCTGTCGTCTATCTTCTGTATGGAGCCTCTGCCGCCTATGTTAAGCTGCACCTGGCCCTTAAAGCTTGTGGTCCAGGCGCCCTTGAGCTCGACCGCGTCGCCCTCGTTTAGCTTGCCGGCCTGCTGGCCCCACGCTGTGAGCTTTATTCTGCCAGTCTCGTCGCCGACAATGGCTTCGCTTATAGTCCTGTCGCCGCGCTGTGTGTGTATTGTCTTAGGAGGCTCAACACTTATAACACGAACCTTTATATCTACGTTATCCTCGCCCTCGCGAAGGCTCGACACCTTGCGAGGGCCCGACTCCTCTCCGGACACCTCACACACTCCCTTTATGTTACGCGGCCCCCTCCGCCGCAGCAGAAGAGGCCAGAGGCTCTTTGACGGGAGGGGTTTAAAAAGCTAGCACCTGCCTTGGCCCTAAGTACTTTAATTTAAAAGCCTGTCCACACAGCCCATCCTTGGGAGGAGCTGATGAGCCTTTGCTGTCTCCGTGGGCTTAGAGCGGCTGAGCCTGCTGAGACCTCATGAAGAGGCGCTCCCTTACCACGTGAAGGAGGTAATGGAAAGTATAAGCAAGTCGAAGGTTGTCATGAAGCCTCTCCTCGTCGAGGCAAAAACTAACATAATACTGGACGGCATGCATAGGTACGAGGCGCTTAGATTAATTGGGGCTGAGCTGGCGCCTGTGGTTAAGGTTGACTACTCGAAGGTTGAGCTGGTCGGGTGGGCCAGGGTATATGAGTACAGGGAGGACATGCTTAGCGTTCTGCTGCAGCTAAGCAAGAGCTACAGGGTGAAGGGCAGAAGCGCCGTGGTGTTTCTAGCTGACGAAAGCTCTTACTATGATATAAAGAAGTTAGAGGAGGAGGGGCTGAGGCTGATCAAGGTGGTCACGAGGCCAGCCATGATTGATGGCTCCATAGTTGTCGTGCCGCCCCTCCCAACCAAGGACCTGGTTAAGTCGGCCGCGGAGACCGGCAACCTGCTTCCAGCGAGGTCGACCAGGCATATAACTATAGCCAAGAGGATCTACTTGCCCACGCCGTTAAAGGAGCTCCTTTAGCGTCGCAGGCTTAATTGGCGGCAGTTTTCAATGGCGCACTTTATAGGCCCTTAGGCGAAGCCGCCCAGCCGCCCGCAGCATCCTTGCTCTCCTTCTGCAGGTCCTCAAGTGGGAGGCCTGAAGCTGCACAACAGCTGTCCCCCAGGAATGCAGGAGGTTGGCCCTGCGACAGCCCCGCAGGTCAAAGAGACCATGTTGTAGCATCTGTATACATTTTTAAATTAGCGCATTCCTTGATGATGTGAGGGGAACTCAATGACTGAGGAGCTGCTCGTAAGGGACATAATGAGGTCGCCCGTGTTCAAGGTAGGTCCCCTTACCCCGGCCAACGAGGCCGCCCAGATCATGATTGACAACAACATAGGCTCGCTGGTGGTCACTGATGACAGCGGCGTGCTTATAGGGATAGTCACAAAGACTGACATAGTGCGCGAGGTAGTAGCCAAGGGCGCCTCCAGGAACGTGCCTATAGGGAACATTATGACCAGGAACCCGTTTTACGTGCTTGAGGACCACACGGTCAGGGAGGCGGCAGAGCTCATGGGAGCCCACAACATAGGGCACCTTCCCGTCCTGTCGCGTGACAACATGAAGCCGATAGGAATAATTTCCAAGCGTGACATAATAAGGCTGGCCCCGCACTACATATCACTGGTATACGTGCTTCAGTCTCAGGGGAAGGCCTAGGTCTCCGAGCTTTTCGCTCGCTGCGCAGTTAGCATCCTAGCCTCGCTCACGAGCCTCCTGATGTTGGTCCAGTGCCCTCCCTCCCAGTACACGTGGCCGCACCTGGTACACACGTAGAACTTGCTGTACTTGGACAGGGCGCCTGGCGGCACGCGACCCCTTACGAGGTTCTTGTCCGTGACCTCCCTCAGCACGCCGTTGCATATAGGACACCGGCTTATCGATGGGTCCACGGAGAGCTCTATCAGTCCGACGTCGGCGAGCCTGGCGAGGGCCTCAGTCACCCCCACCTCAGGTATGAGCACGGACTTGATGCCTATCTTGAGGGCTCTTGAGTTGAGCCCCTTGTCGCTTGTGACAATAATCCTCCCGCTCCTAGCAGCTATGCTCAGTATCTGGGAGTCGTTGTATGACTTCGAGTAGAGCGTGTCGTAGCCCAGGAGCCTGAGCCACTTGGCCAGCGTCCCAAGCATCGCGTCGACTATGAACCTGTTGCTCCTCGCCGGCAACCTGCATCATCCTTTACCTGTGCGTGGGGCCTAATATTCGGGAGCCCCCCTTAGCCTTAAAGGCCTTGCAAGGCCGAAGGTGTGATTATATATGGAGATCCAGACGCCCCTTCCTAGCCCCTCAACAACCATGCTTGACCAAACGCCGACCAGGATGCCGCCTATTATGTCGCTTATCCAGTGGACCTGGAGCAGGAGCCTGGTGGCCATTATTAGAGCGGCGTAGGGGACGGAGGCGTATGCCAGGTACCTCAATGCCCTTGACCTTGGCTTAAACTCGGAGAGGGCGTAGTAGGCTAGAACGGTTACCCTGACTGTGTGCCCAGAGGGGAAGCCGAAGTAGTCAGCGTTCAGCAGGTTTCCAATAACTCCGTAGTATACAAAGGGCTCGTGGGGCCTCGGCTCCATAACGTAGGCCTTCAGGACGGCCGTAACTATCATTGAGAAGATGATCGCCGTGGCGAAGGAGACCAGCCTATATGACGCGCTCCTGTGAAGCAGCACGTCAGCTAAGTACGCTAAGGCCGTGGCTGCCGCGAACGCCTCTAGGCTGGCGGTGTCGCTGGTCAGCCTAACGAGCAGGCTATCGTCAAACCTTACAGAGCTCAGGACCAGGCCGTTCAGCTGCTGCAGCCCATCGCGGTACCTTAGGACCTCTAAGATAATAACGGCTGCCAACAGGGCCGTCACGAGCAGCTGGTGCCAGGTTCTAGGTTTCAAGGCTCTCTGGCTCTCGCCGTCGTTTTGCCCCTAAAAAGGTTATGTCAAGCGATAAGCTGCAGACTGCAAGAGCGCGGCGCGCTGCACCGATAGAGCTCGCACGGCGAAGGCCTTCAACTAGCGGCCCGCAGGGAGCGCTTTAAAGTCAACCTTTGACACAGGAGGGGCTGGCTGAAGCACATTGACATTACGGGAGCCGGCTACGCTGTTGGCTGCGAGGCTCGTCTACTCAATGCAGTGGTACGTCCTGGCGCCGGTGACCCTCCTGATGATGCAGAGGTACCACGCGCCTGTCTGGCTCTCCGGCGTCCTGCCATTCATATTCATAGTGGGCGCCGCCGCGACCCAGCTTCCGGGAATAGCTATGTCAAGCAGGATAGGCGCCAGGAACACATTTGTGCTTGGCCTGATGATACTGTCGCTGTCAGACATAGCCATGTCCATGGCCAACAATATTGTTGAGGCCGTGATCCTGAGGTTCATAGCAGGGCTCGGGACTGGCCTCTTCTTCGCGCCAGCAGGCTACGTCCTAGTAAGCGTCAGCGAGGCCCCCTCGTCATGGCTTATGGGACTGTACAACGCAGCCTTCAACCTTGGCGGCTTCGTCGCAATACTGTGGGGTCTGGTCTACGGCGCGCTAGGCGTCAGGGCAGGCCTCCTGGCCGCCGGGGCCCTCGGTATAGCGATGTCTTTAGTGTCACTGTTAGCTATAAAGTTCAACGGCAGGCCTTCAGCGTTTTACGGGGGCTCGGTGCCGTGGAGGGACCTCCTGTTGATAGGCCTGGCCGGCTCAGGGGCCTTCGGCGCGTCGTACGCGCTGGGCTCTTTTCTCCCGTCGCTGGCCAGGCTGGCCTTTATGAGGTCCCCGTTTGGCTCAGGGACGCTTACATCGTTAAACTTCGTTGGGGCCGCCCTAGGAGGCGCGCTGCTGCTCAAGGTTCCTGCAAAGCTGTCGTCCAGTAGGAGGTTCGTGGTGGCAGCCATGTTGCTCTCCACTGTGAGCTACCTGCTCCTGTACACCAGCTCATACTACCTGTTCCTGACGATAGTGTTCATTAACGGGCTCCTGGTGGACCTAGCCTTCAGCTCCTACTACTCATACTTGGTCGAGAGCTATGGGAGGAGCCTGAGCGCAGTATCGCTGGCAACCATAAACATGATCAACATGGTTGGAAGCCTATGGATATTCGTAGCTGCCGGCATAGCGCTTCAGAAGGGCCTGCTGCTGGAGACGCTGGTACTGGCTGTTGCAAACATAGTAACTGTTCCCGCCATCTATGCAACAAGGCGCTAGCGGGTCAGTAGTTCTCCAGAACCCTCAGGCTCGCAGCCATTCCAACGCTTACGAATATCACTGTTATCACCAGGAGCACTATCCAGTCCTCAACTATATTGAAGCTGTGAACACCAAGCAGGTTATACCTAACTATGTCCACGGTGTACGTCAGGGGGTTGAACCTTGCTATGCCCCTAAGCCACCAGGGCATCTGCTTCAAGGGGAACAGAGCTGGGGAGGCAAACATGAGGGGCAGGTTAATCAAGTTTACTATGGAGAACATTATTTCCTGATTGTCGACTGTGAAGCCTATGGCCTCAAATATGCTGATAAAGCTCATGGCCAGGAGAGCTATCGCGACCCCCGCCTCAACAAAGTTTATTGCGCTGAAGTCTATGGAGAACCCGAGCGCCATGGCTATCAGTAGCAGCACGGTCTCGTAGAAGAAGGTCCTTATAAGCGTTGCAATCATCTTGGCGAAGAAGATGCTTGACCTGGGCGCTGGAGTCATCCTCAGCCTGTTCATGCTGCCCAACCTCTTCTCAAATACGATGTTAACTCCTCCGAAGACGCTCTGGAAGAACGCGAAGACGACGAACATGCCAGTTGCGAGGTAATCGAAGTAGTTCGTAGTTCCAAAGAGCCTGAGGAGCGTGCTGTCCACGTACTGCTGAACTAGCTGCGGGTTCACTCCCTGGACTGCAGCCGACGAGAACATGTTAACGAAGTTGAGGCTCTTGCCGAACAGCGCTAGCCACGCAACTGGAGTTATGAGGGATATGAAGAACGTGCCCCTCCTGCCTACCCACTTCTTGAGCTCCCTTTCAACGAGCACCATGGTCTCCTCTATCATGATCTCACCGCCCTCATGAGTCTCCTGAACTTAAAGGCATCAAAAGACTCCTCGTCCCTGAGGCCGTGGCCTGTCAGCTCAAGGAACACCTCCTCAAGGTTAGGCCTCACGACCCTCAGCTCAACCACGTTGAAGGGGGCCAGCTCCTTTATAAGCTGAGGCATGGCCTCTGTGGAGGACTCAACCTTGATGACCACGTTTCCATCAACTAGCTTTACGTCGTTAAAGCTGCGCGACAAGGCCTCAAGTGCTCTCTTGGTCTCATCCTCGCTTGGCAGCTTTACGTAAATTCTGTCACCCCTTATCTTGGCCTTCAGCTCCTCCGGCGTTCCCTCAGCAACTATATGGCCATGATCTATTATTGCGACGCGGTCTGAGAGCTCCTCGGCCTCCTCCATGTAGTGGGTAGTCAGGATTACCGTGACGCCCTCCTTCTTAAGTTCCCTGACGAGGTCCCATATGTGCCTCCTGCTCTGGACGTCAAGGCCCACGGTAGGCTCGTCCAGGAACACGACCTTTGGGTTGTGTACTATGCTCATGGCTATCTCAAGCCTCCTCCTCATTCCGCCGCTGTAGTACATGACTCTCCGCTTTGCTGCATCCTCGAGCTCCATAAACTTAATTGCATCCCATGCCCTCTCCTCGGCCTCCTTCCCTCTGTAGCCGTGAAGTCTTGCCATCAGCAGTACGTTGTCGTAACCAGTTAGCTCGTCGTCAGCGGTGAGGTCCTGGGGTACAACGCCGATTATCTTCCTAACGTTAACCCTGTCCTTAACTATGCTGTGTCCTTCTATGAACGCGTCGCCCTCCGTCGGTAGCCTCAGAGTGGCTAGCATGGAGACGGTTGTCGTCTTCCCAGCCCCGTTGGGGCCCAGCAATGAGTAGATCTCGCCCCTGTAGACCTTGAAGTTTATGTGATCCACCGCTACGAGGCTGCCGTACTTCTTGGTAAGGTTTATGGCCTCTATTGATACCTCTGGCATTCCTAATTCCCAGAGATGATATATCTGAGAGCTTTATATATCTTTTCTATTAAAGCTCTCAAACAAATTCAAAAACTGTCTGCTTGAACTACTAACATTTCGAAGGATACCTGAGTTATATAGAGCTGAGCAAACACTAGGTACCATAAAAGGAGAGAGATATAGATGTGAGAGAAATATATGAAAAGGGTCTGGTTACAGTTACTTCCTCTGCGACATGGGCGTGTACTTGAGTCCGGTGGGGCCCACGTACTTCTCGTCGGGCCTTATCAGCCTGTTGTTGAGGAACTGCTCTATGTAG
>CAYFFU010000012.1:0-17192 GCA_964342665.1 uncultured Desulfurococcales archaeon | reverse complement strand
TCCCAGCGCTGAGGCCCCTGACGGAGAGGATGCTGTTCTACGGCGACAGGCCAGCGTTCACCATATGGGTCAACCACATTTCCGTCAGGACAGGCATAAGCGACATGGATCGCTCCAAGACGATAACACAGCTCTACGAGGTCGTTAAGCTTTTCGTTAACGGTGACCCTGAGGGGGCTAGGAGGAAGTTCATAGGGGAGTTCCAGGCCCCTGGCCACGTGCCTCTGTTGGCCTCAAGGGGGCTTAAGAACAGAAGGGGGCACACGGAGCTGAGCATAGCGCTCGCGACGCTTGCAAAGCTTGAGCCAGCCACAGCATTCGCTGAGATGCTGGACTTCGGGCAGTCCATGAGTCTTGATAAGGCGAGGGAGTTCGCGAGGAGGGAGGGGATACCGCTGGTGAGCGGCCAGGAGGTGATAGACAGCTGTGACGGAGTCGAGATGTGTTGGAGTGGTTGACACAACGTTCTCCAGGGTTGACATGGGCTCGGTGGCTGAGGAGACGCTGAAGGAGCTGCTCCCAGACTACAGGGTGGTTAGGTACACCGTGCCTGGCATCAAGGACCTCCCGGGCGCCGCGAGGAGGCTTATTGACATGGGCTGCGACGGCATTATAACCCTGGGGTGGGTTGGGGCCTCGCAGGTTGACAAGTACAGCTACATAGCAATGAGCGTAGGCCTTGTAATGTTGTCGGTCCTCACAGGGAAGGTGATAGTTGACGTAACAGTCCATGAAGACGAGTCCCAGGACCCCCGGGAGCTTAAGGAAATAGCGATAAACAGGGCCCGCGCCCATGCTGAGAACCTGGCAAAGCTTCTCACAGGCGGGCTTGAGGCCCTGAGGCCGCTTGCGGGCCAGGGGGTAAGGCAGGGCAGGCCCAGCGTGGGGCCCATCTAGGCCTCCTGCCTTCTGAGGCAGCCGTACCTTATGATCATCGCGGTTAGCCTGCTGACCCTATAGTACACATGGTGGGTCCTAGTCTCAGGCTTAGGCTTGGCCTTCCTGTGGGAGGCCTTTATGACCTTCTCCTTAACCTTAATCACGAGGCCTGCCCCCTCAAGTTTGTCCAGGAGGTCAACTGTGTTGCAGACAGTGTCGTCAATTACCTTGGCTAGCGTGCCAGCGTGCTCGTTTTCGACCTCGAAGAGGAACAGCAGCAGCTTTAGCGTGTTCCTGTGCCCTGATAAGTTGTCAAAGTACTTGGCCAGCAGGTCCCTGTTGTGAAGCAGCTCCCTGACAAGGGACTCCCCGGTCCTGCTGAGCTCATAGTAGACGTGGTGTTTATGAACCTCGTTGGACAGCTTAAATCGGGCCTCATTTCTCTTTATAGACGAGCCCCCGACCCTCCTCTCAATTAGTCCGAGCGACTCAAGCTTGTCTAGCTCATCAACTACCTTATCTATGGACACCTCTACCATCTTTGCTATGGATCCGGCGTAGTCGACGTTAGCCCTCTTCAGGTGCAGCAATATGTAGAGGCCAAGGGGGCTCAGCTCCCTCAGTAGCTGTTCCTCGTCGGCAGCGTCACTTATTCTGATCACCCACACATAGGTAGCGCGGTAGGCCAAATTAATTTAGGGCCTCCTGTCTACGCGAAGGGGCCTAAAATGGACATATACGTGGGCACCTCGGGCTGGCTTTACGATTGGAACCAGGAGGGCTCCCTTGAGTGGTATGTAAATAATAGCGGCCTGAACTCCGTGGAGCTTAACGCGTCCTTTTACAGGTTCCCCTTTCGCTCACAGGTAATATCATGGGCTAGGAAGGGCAAGGGGCTTCGGTGGTCGGTCAAGGTTAACAGGTCAATTACTCACGTGCACAGGCTTAACGAGAGGGCGCTTGAGGTCTGGTCTAAGTTTAGGGACCTCCTGGCCCCCCTTGATAGCCAGATAGACTTCTACCTCTTTCAGATGCCCCCTAGCTTTGCAATGAACGAGGACAACATAGACCGCGTTAGGAACTTCTTCACTTCAACAGGCCTGGGGGCCAGGGCAGCTGTAGAGTTCCGCCACAGCTCGTGGCTTACGGAGGATGGGGTGAAGGTTGCCAGGGACCTCGGGGTGACCTTCGTATCCGTGGACTCGCCCATGGCCACTTTTATAAGGGCCTCCAACGGCGTGGTCTACCTGAGGATGCACGGCAGGAGCGCCTGGTACGCGCATAACTACACGGAGGCGGAGCTCCTAGATGTAGCCAAGGCCGTGGTCTCACTGAGGCCTACTAAGGCCTACGTGTTCTTCAACAATGACCACTGGATGTTGGATAACGCGAGGTTTATGATGAAGGCCTTGGCTCACCTCTCAGGGACCTTATGACCTTGTCGGCCCCGGTTACGGCGGCCACGTCATCTGAGTACACGGAGAGGCCCTCCCTGCCCAGGTATGCGCCGCAGAACCTGCAGAACCCATTAGACATTGGGGAGCCGCATATTGGGCACCCCCCAGCTACCCTGGCAGGCATGCTGAGCCCAAGCCTAAGCCTCCTCGAGAGCAGGTACGCGTGGGGCCTCGACGGTATGATTATGCCTGTGGCCTCCCTGAGCCTCAGGACCTCCTCGTCGCTTATAAGCGACAACATGACCTTTAGGAGGCGCTCGGACCCGCTGCCGCTGGTTATCGGGTCCTTCCGCCTCCAGGCCACAAGGGAAAGCCCCCTTAGCTCTATGGCCCTCCTAAGCAGGTACTTCCCAAACTTAACGCCGTTAACATCCTTTACGTCGCAGCCCTGGATGGAGGCCTCCGCTATTTCCTTAGACGCGTCGCTGTAAAGGGGCAGGAGCGCCTTGACCCCGAGCGCCTGCGAGATCGGCACGGAGTTAAAGAACGCAGAGCTGGAGACCCTCTTCAGCCACGTCATTAGCTCCTCCTGGCTGTCCTTCAGTAGGAAGTCATAGCCTATGTAGAGCTCGTCCCCTCCGTCACCAGTGGCGACGCACCTGCACCCAAGCTCCCTAGCGGCCTTGAGGCCCAGGCACACGGCGGCCGCCGAGGCCACCTCTATGGGGTCAATGGTCTGCATCGTCTCGAGAGCTAAGTCCACGCACTTAAGCGCCTCATCGTCAGAGGGCCTGACCTTGTAAAGCTCTAGCGACAGGGAGCTAGCAACGTAGTCAACGTACGGCTCGTCCTTGGAGCCTGGGAACAGCACGCTTATCAGCCTTGGCCTTAGCCTGCCCTCTATTGCTGCAAGTGTGACGAAGGTAGTGTCGATGCCCCCGCTGAAGAGTATGCAGTCGCAGCCGTTCGCAGCCAACAGGTCGCTGACCCTCCTCATAAGCTCGAGGCCCAGCTCGTCGCAGCTTTCCTTCAAGCTAGGCGCCCCGCTAGCAGAATGGCAGCGCAGATTAATAGGACACCTATAATAGAGGCCGCGGCGGCAACGTTGACGGCCTTGGCCACGTCCCCGCTGTCTGGCATCCTTCCGAAGCAGCTGCAGAGCCTGTAGTGGCCCCTCTTCTCCAGGGTCACTCCCAGGGCGCCCGCCATGGCTGACATGGGGTGGCCGGCGTTCCTGCTCTCGGTGAGCCCCCTGCACCTAAGCCATGACCTCAGGGACCTCGCCATTGAGGCAGGCCTGCCCGAGGCCAGCACTATAAGCGCCGCGGTCAGCCTCGCCGGCACGTAGTTGATTAGCGTGTCGGCCCAGGCGCTGGCCCAGCCGACGTCTGCGTGGTCAGGATCCTTAAAGCCCAGGGCGCCGTCAAGCGTGTTGGCCACCCTCTGCGACAGCGCGCCGAGCGGCCCGAGCAGTAGCAGCCAGAAGAGGGGCGATATGAAGCCGTCGTTGAGGCTCTCAGCCAGGGACTCTATAGCGGCCGAGGCCACGTGGCCTTCGTCCTCGCGGTCAAGCGGCCTCCTCACGAGGCCCTGGGCGTGCTGCCTTGCGCCAGCTAGGTCGCCCCTGGCCAGCGACCTGGCTACAGCGTAAACTTCGTCAAGGAGTAGCCTGAGGGATGCCGAGACCTTAACTATGTATGACGCCGCTAGCACCCATACTACCGGGCTCACCACGTACGCGGCGTAGAGCAGGGCGCCGTAGCAGGTTAAGTTAACGGACATTACTAGGAGCCATATGCCAAGGCCCCTGGCCCTTGACGAGCGGGGCCTGTACATCTTGAGCGCAAGCACGTACGATACGTGAACCGGGTGTATCGAGAGCATGAACCCGCTGTGGTAAGGGTAAAGGTAGTCCCAAAGAATGGCCAACAGCAGGGCGGCCACCTCGTACTCGGGCCCGGGGCACAGGAAGCTGGCGTCGGTCATACTATGACACCCACCACCATGGAGGCCAGCTCGGAGAGCTCAATTGTCGCCCCCAGGACGTCACCGTTAACGAAGCCGAGCCTATGGCTGGAGTCAAGATACATCAGGAAACTGACTAGAATTGCAAGTGCGGTCAGGGCGGCCCTAGGGCTGATGGCTGTTAACGCGATGAGTGTAACAGCGTAAGTTATAGCGTTAGCTACCGCGTGGCCCCTCAGCTTGGCCGAGTCAACGAAGGGCCCTGCGACGCCGTTGTAGGGCTCACGTCTGCCCATCAGCGCGGTGACATACGAGGCTTCGAGGCCCGAGACGTAGGAGGCGGTCACTACGACTGGGCTACTGACAAGGTAGTCGAATAGCACGAATCTGGCCAGCAGGGCCAGCGAGACCACCATTATTGAGAATGACCCCCTCCTCGGGTCCTTAATGATCTTGATGGCATCAGCGCCCCTCGCCCCAGAGCCCCACAGGTCGCTGTAGTCTGCAAGGCCATCTATGTGCAGGCTACCCCCTATTACTATGTGGGCTGCAAGCATGATCAGGGATGCCATGAGGGGCCCTGACCTCATATCAACAAGGTAGCCCACAACTGACACTATGGCGCCCTCAACGGCGCCCACCAGCGGGACGAGGTAGAAGCTCGAGGCTGCGCCCAACAGGTCCCCCTTGCCTACTGGGAGCCTTGTGAAGAACGCTAGCAGGTCCCTAAAGCCCAAGCATGACCTCCCCCACAGCCCTCAGTAAAAGGTCGTTTTGGCCGCGCTGCCTCACAGAGACCCTCGAGTAGTTGGGGCCTAGGGAGTAGAAGCTTGACGCGTCCCTGATGTACACGCCTCTCTTGAGCAGTGCCGAGGCGAACTCCGGGTTGGGCTTCTCATGCCTAATGAGTATGAATGGCGCCTTGGACTCGAAAGCGAGCAGCCCAAGCCGCCTCAGCTCCTGGGTCATCCTGGGCAGCTCCCTTGCCACAACTTCCCTGCCCTCAAGTATGTAAGACTTGGCCTCACGCTCACTCAGGTACCTTGACATGGCGCAGGCAGTTATCGAGTCCACGGGCCACGCCTGCATGTAGCCTGAAATTGCGATGAGCGCCCTGCGGTTAAGCGTTGCAGCCACGCCGAGCCTGAGTCCTGGGGTTGAGAAGTCCTTTGTGAGCGACCTGAGCAGTATTAGGTCCTCCCTCTCGCCAAGGCTTCTGCCCCCTGGGCTCAGGTCTATGAAGGCCTCATCTACAACCAGGTAGACGTCCTTTGGGAGTCTGCTCAGCAGCTCGTCGACCTGGCCTTGGCTCACCATGGCGCCTGTGGGGTTGTTCGGCCTTGACATTAAGATCACTGCGGGCCTCTCGGACCTCAGGGCGGCCCTGGCCAGCTCCTCCAGGTCCAACTTAAAGGCAGGGCCCTCGGGCTTCATGGGGAGCCTGGTCAGGGGCAGGCCCAGGGACTGCGACAGGATCAAGTGGTCCCCAAAGTTAGGCTCAACAACTATGAGCCTCCTGGCCCTGAGCGCCAGGGGGAGAGCGCTCAGCAGCTCCGCTGAGCCGTTTGCAATTACAAGGCTGTCCTCGCTCAGCTCGGTGAACTCGCTTATCGAGCTCCTTAGCTCCGAGTAGAGCTTAGTTGATGGGTAAGACTCGTAGACTCTGCTGGCCGCGCACTCGGAGACCAGCTCCCTTAGCCTCCTAGGGGGCCCGAGGGGGTTGGACGGCGCGCTGAAGTCTATAGCTCCTGGGGGAGGGCTACCCCCGTGTTGCCTGGGCGCACCTGGCCCTAGCAAGCCTTAGGTCAGCCTCCGTGTTGATGTTAATCAGGTCCCAGTTAAGCTCAACGTCCCTCCAGGGAGAGGTGCTATTGCCCTTGAACACGGAAACGCCAATGTAGCTTCCACCCACCTTAAATGTGACGACATCGGCGTTAACCTCGCTCGCCTTGAGGTAAAGGTCCTTTACTAGGCCCGCTGAGATGCCGTAGACGTCAGCTGGCAGCACCAGCATAGGTCTCGCCCTTACGGTCCTCAGCACCTGGCCTAGGTCCTCTTCGTAGCTGTGGCCGTCGGTCATTATAACGCCAACTGGGTACGACGAGACCACCCCCTTCACGATGCCCTCAGTTGCCCTGGTGACTGCCACTATTGCGACCCTGGACAGCGCCAGCGACGGCTCTAGCACTCTTAGTATTAGGGGCTTCCCGCACACGTCAGCGACTATCTTATGTGGGCCCCCGAACCTTGATCCCAGGCCGCCAGCCATAACTACTGTTGCCTCGAACGCCTCTCATCTACCTCCTGAAGCAGCCTGTCGTAGACGCGTGACAGGGCAGAGGCCGCCAGGGCCGACGCTATGTCGTCCTCAAACATGGGAAGCGACGACAGCCTTAGGCCGAGCTTCTCCTTAAGCGTGTCAGACCAGTAAGTGGCGGTCAGCGCCTTGAAGCCGTTGATGTAAAGGCTTAACGAGGTCGCGAGAAGCTCGTCAGCTATTACCTTCTTTGTGTCGGAGCTGAACTCCTCGGCCGTGACGCCAGGTATGGTTCCTGAGGCCCCGTGTATGTCCAACTCCCTGGCAGCTATTAGAAAGGCCACCACGTTCGGGTCCCTGAGCTCCCTCCTTATTTCATCAAGCACCATGGGCCTGACCACCTGGGGCGGGTAGCCAGGCACAGGCGCCTTCTCGTAAAGCTTCATGGCGTCCTCGACGAGGTCCTCGACGCCCATGCCTAGGGCCCTAACAAGCATCTCCTCAGGCGTGGGAGGCCTGGCCGTTATGGCCTGGTAAGTCATGGATGCCAGCCTCGACCCCAGCGATGTGGCCTGCCCAGCCCAGAGGTAGCCGTTATCGTCAAGGAAGGAGGCAACGGCCACCGCGTCGCTCACGGTTCCTGTGGCCCTGCCCTCGCACCTGAGCAGGAGGTCCGAGGCCGCCGCGGCCTTGGCTTCAGAGATTACCCTGAACAGGTCTAACATCCCAGACACGGTGAGCTTCTCCGAGGTCCAGGCGACCACGTTTATAGTTGATGGCCTCAGGGGCGTGTAGCCCCCGTGCATGTTATGGCAGGCCGGGTTTGAGAGCCCTACGGTAGCTATGACGCCCTCGCCTTCAGAGCGCACGTACCTGTAGTCCCTCAGGTCTGCAGCAGTAAGCATTACCGGGTCGTCCCTGTCGAGGCCCAGCTCAGACCTCACGGCCTCCTTGAAGTCCTCGGGCTTAGACAGGTCGTCACCCTCAGAGACCCTGTATATGGCGACCCTCGACGACACCACAAGGCCCTTGGGGTGCGCCGTGGTGAGCACGTGCCTTGGGGTCTCGAAGTCGACCACTATGTACCTGTCTGAGACCTCAGGCCTTACCAAGCTTCCTTAACCTCTCGTACTCAGAGTATATTGCGGACTTTATCTCATTTTTATCAACGCCCATGCTCTCAGCCAAAAGCATGGTTCCCCCAGCTCCAACCCCTTCCTTAACGAAGCCCCTCTCAAACGCCCTTAGGCCGTCGTAGGGCGCGTCGCTGAAGTCCACGCCTGATGCCATGAGCTCTACGCCGTCGAAGTAGCTGATTAGCTTTGATATGTTAGACTGGGGGTCCTGCAAGACCCACCTGGTGGTCCAGACGCTGACCTTGCCCTTCAGGGCGCCCAGGCGGCTAAGTATAGCTAGGACGGCCCCCATCTGCGTACCCCCTGCCAGGACCACGCTGGAGCCAGACTCCATGGCGCCCGCGGCCACGCCGGCCATGGCCACGTGGACCGGGTCCCCGACCTTATCTATCACAGTGAACACGTCATCGTTAGGGCTCACCCTACTCAGCGCCGCGGAGACTACGGCCCTCTTGAGGTCCTTGGGGTTGCTCGGGGAGGCGCTGCTCACTAAGCTCACAGGGTCCTCGAGGCCCAGGGCAGCCATTATTGCCGCCGCCACGGTGGTGCCGCCTGGTATGCTCTCACCTACCAGGACTAGCCCGCGGGCCCTGCCCAGGCTGATGCCTAACGCGCGGGCCTCTGAGAATATGCTCTTGGCCGTGCCTGGCTCAAAGGCCGGCCCCTCAGCGATGTTGTTCCCGTGCCTGGAGCTTGGGAGCCTCACGTGGGGCGCCTTGATCCCATAGTACGTCCCGGAGTCCACGACTAGGTATGGGACATTAATGAGGCTCAGCGCGGCCCTTGTCAGCAGGGCTGGCGTCGGCAGCCCCTCAGGCGTCATAGGTATCACGTTGAGCGTCATGGGCGCGCCCAGCATGAGGTACTCCAGGTCAAGGGATGGCGTGTAGAGGGTGCCCTGGGGGCTGGGGCCGGCGACGCTTATTCCAGGCGTAGTGGACGTTAACGTGGACCCACCTATATAGACTGCTATGGCGTTTGCTTTAGTCACTTCTAAGCCCTGCCCCTACGCGGGCCTTGAATTTAAAAAAGCCTTTTAGTTAATCCTGGCCTTATGTAGGACTGTCACTCTATTATCATTATGTTCTCTTCAGGGAAGCCCATGCTGACGAGGAGCTCCTTAACCCTCTTCCTGTGGTCGCCCTGTATCTCAATCCTGCCATCTTTATAGGTTCCGCCCGCGGCCAGCTCGCTCTTAAGCTTGGAGGCTATCTCCTTTATGTTGAACTGCTTGCTGTCTATGCCCTCTATTACTGTGACCTGCTTGTTGAACTTCCTGATCTCCAGCCTTATCTTTATAATTTGCTGCTCGGCGTTCAGCTGCTCACAGATCTCAGGAGGCAACCCGCCACAGTCGAGAGCCTTAGACATGGGTTTTTGTAGCCACCCCGTCCTCGTTACACAGAGGTCACAGCAAGGATATATACGCTTGCCGCCAGAGGGTGTGTAGGTGCAGCAGTTGGCCGAGGAGGGAGGCCAGGAGGGCCCCAGCGGCGAGGAGATACTCTATGGGATTAAGCCAAGGGAGGTCTACTACATGTGCCTTAGGTGCGGCTACAGGGTCAGCAGGAGCGAGCTCAACCAGTACTACAGCATGGTGTGTCCTAAGTGCGGCTACAGGGTCTTCATAAAGCTGAGGGCGCCAACTTCGATAGTGGCGCCCAGGAGGGTCTACGCGATCTAAGTTCTCTGGGACACGTGGAGCTTAATCATGGCCTCTATTAGGAGCTTTGCTGCAAGCGCCGCAGTGCCTCCGCCTGGGTCGTAGTGGGGCGAGGTCTCCACGACGTCCATGCCTATGAGCCTCTGGTCCACTATTTTAGACACCGCGTAAAGCGCGTCGTAGGGCGTCAGCCCCATGGGCTCTGGGTTTCCAACACCAGGAGCGTAGGCTGGGTCTATGGCGTCCATGTCAAAAGTTATGTAGACATGCTGGCACCATGAGAGCTCAGAGATTATTGAGGAGACCACGTTGACTGGCCCCAGGGATATGAAGTCCAGCGGCCCCCTTATTGAGATAGTTCCACGCTTAGACGTCGCGAACTCCATCTCCTCCCTTGAGAACGCCCTGGCACCGACGTAGACTAGCTTGGGTATCCTGACCTGCTCCAGTGTCCTCCTCATGAACGTAGCGTGCCCAACCTTGAGGCCTAGGTATTCGCTCCTTAGGTCCAGGTGCGCGTCAAACATGACAACGCAGGGGCTGAGGTCCGAGAAGGCCCTGAGGGCCCCAAGGGTTATCGTGTGCTCGCCGCCTATTATGAAAGGCGTGCCTTGGCCTCTAACCTCCCTCACCGCGGCCTCAACCCTGGCCAGGGTCTCCTGGGTGTCTCCTATGGAGACCGCAACGTCACCCTCGTCATAGGGCGCCAGGTCCTCAAGGTAGACGTCCTTAATGAACGCGCTGTTGCTCTCGAGCGCGGCGGCGGCCACCCTCACCGCGTCAGGGCCAAACCTTGTTCCAGGCCTATAGCTTGTAGTTGAGTCGTATGGGACCCCAAGCACCCTGTATCTGGAGTTCTGTCTCCCCTCAATGCCGGCGAACAACCTGTTGGCTGCAGTTATGTAAAGCCTTCCCACGCCCATGTCAGGCCCCACGAGACAGAAGGAAATATAGGTTAAAACCTCATTTCCTTATAGCTAGCGAGGAAGGTGCGAATGGCAGAGCCTGACATATACGATAAAGTGATTGACTTAGCCAGGAGGAGAGGCTTCTTCTGGCCAAGCTTTGAGGTCTACGGCGGCGTGGCCGGTTTTTACGACATAGGCCCCAACGGCTTTGCAGTGAAGCGTAAGATTATAGAGGCGTGGAGGAGGCTCTTCGTTTTCAACCACCAGGACTACGTTGTAGAGATCGAGACCCCAGCCATAGGGCCCTCCATAGTTTATGAGGCGAGCGGCCACGTTGAGAGCTTCACCGACCCCATAGTTAAGTGCACCAAGTGCGGTAGGGTGTACCGCGCTGACCACCTGGTAGAGGACGCCCTTAAGATAAGTGCCGAGGGCCTAAGCATCGAGGAGCTCACCAGGAAGATAAGGGAGAACAATATCAGGTGCCCCGTCTGCGGCGGCGAGCTGTCCGACGTTAAGACGTTCAACCTGCTGTTCAAGACTCAGATAGGCCCCTACGAGGGCAGCGTAGGGTACGTTAGGCCTGAGCTGGCCCAGGGCATGTTCACCAGCTTCAAGAGGGTCCTAGAGTCCATGAGGGGCAGGCTGCCTATCGGCATAGCTCAGGTAGGCAGGGTTGGGAGAAACGAGATAAGCCCAAGGCAGGGCATGATTAGGCTCAGGGACTTTACAATAATGGAGATGGAGTTCTTCTTTGACCCCGAGTCTAAGACGTGCCCGGGCCTGGAGAGGGTCCTTGACAGGAGGCTCAGGGTCAGGCCCTACAAGGTGAGGCTTGAGGGAGGGGAGCCCAAGGAGTACACAGTTAAGGAGCTGATCGACGAGGGAGTCGTAGCGCACCCATGCATGGCGTACTGGATGACTGTTGGGCTTGACCTAGTTAAGTACATAGGTGTGAGAGAGGACGAGACCTTCTTCGAGGAGAAGGGCCCCAACGAGAAGGCTCACTACGCGACCCAGGTGTTCGACCAGCTTGTTAAAACGGTGAGGTGGGGCTGGGTTGAGGTGGCAGGCTACGCCTACAGGGGCAACTACGACCTGAGCAGGCACATGAAGTACAGCGGCCAGGACCTGCAGGTCTTCGAGCCCTACAAGGAGCCAAGGGTGGTGAAGGTGAAGAAGGTGATAGTTGACAGGGCCTACGCTGGCAGGACCTATAAGGCTAGGGCCGCCGAGGCCATGAAGGCCCTGGAGTCCCTGTCCCCCGACGAGGTGGAGAGACAGCTGGCCACCAGCGGTAAGGTGGTAGTCGGGGAGTTCGAGTTCCCCGCCTCGGCCGTTAGGATAATTGAAGCTGAGGAGAAGGTCAGCGGCCGCAAGTATATACCTCACGTGGTGGAGCCCTCCTTCGGCACGGACCGCCTGCTTTACATAGCGCTCGAGAGGGCATACCGTGAGAAGGAGGGCAGGGTCGTGCTCTCGCTGCCCAGGTACCTTGCCCCAGTAGATGCAGCCGTGTTCCCGCTGGTAGAGGACGACCAGAGGCTAGAGGCCAAGGCGCTGGAGCTGAGGGACGAGCTGGTCAGGAACGGCTTTACAGTGCTGTATGACGATAACGGCAGCATAGGCAAGAGGTACGCTAGGGCCGACGAGATGGGTGTCCCAGCCGCCATCACTGTAGACTATCAGACGCTGGAGGACAACACCGTAACTCTCAGGGACCGGGACACCTGGCGGCAGGTAAGGCTTCCAATAGGCGATGCGTCTTCGGCCCTGAGGAAATTTATTTATAACTTGGCAGACATTAGTGAGCTTGGAAGGCCTATAGAGCCTGAAGGGTAGAGATCATGAGCTCGGAGGAGGGGAAGCCAGACATAAGTAAGATGCTGTCTTTCATACCTGCGGCTTCAACGCTGTACTCTAAGCAGAGCAAGGTTCAGGAGAAGAGGGTGAAGCTAGTCTACGACGAATCTGTTGAGAGGGGCAGCCTAAGGATATCTAAGAGGCTGGCGACGACGCTTGGGATCACGGACCAGGCAGAGGTAGCGGTCGGCGGCAAGACACGGCTCAGGCTTAAGGCTGTCATAGATGAGAGCACGAACGACGACGTAACAATATGGGCCAACCCAGACGAGATGAAGGAGCACGGCATAGCAGACGGAAGCACGGTCTCGGTGAGGGCCTCGCGTTGACCAAGGACTGCAGGTACAGCTGCAGCTCTGTAAACGACCTGTTCACCTTCAGCATAGATAGGATAGCTCAGTCCATGCAGGAGCACGCTGAGATACTTAACGAGCTCTCCAGTGCAGTGAACGAGTGCCTGTCGCTCCCCGAGGGGCAGAGGCAGGGCCTGTCCGATAGGCTGAGCGAGCTGATAGGCTACCTCAGGAACGTCAGGGAGGGCGTTTCAAAGGCTGTGACGGAGTACGAGTCCGTCAGCACGTGCTGTATGGCAAGGGATGACTATGTTGAGGCCCTGATAAGCTACTACGTGATGGCTGGGTCCAAGAGGGAGCTGGAGGTCCTCAGGAGGGCGGGTGAGGTGATGGACGTCAGGGACGAGATAAGTAACGTGAAAGAGCTAGTCGAAAAGATGAAGGACGTCCTGGTGAGGCTCTCCAGCATTGGGGCAGGCGCTAAAGGCCAAGCCTCCGACTCAGGTCCTCAATGACTATGCTTATCAGCTTATCGCCCTTATAATTTACTATAACCCCGTTATCTAGGAGGTAGCTCTCCTCGGACTCCTCGGAGCCGAAGCCTATGTAGAGCGTGTCGCTCTGCCTGTCATACTCTATCCACATGGACTTGACGTCCTCTATGGTTAGGCGGGCAGGCCCCACCTCGCCCTCTTGCGCCACGCCAATCACCAAGTAGCCTGGGAGGCCACAGTAAATAAAGGCCTAAACGCTGTTGCAGTTGAAGTGAAGTCGCTCAGGCCCGTCTCATTACGCCCTGTGCACGCGAAGCCGGTGAAACCAATAAATATATACAGGCTTTATTTAAAGTATAAAATAACAGGAACTATCTGTATACAACTGATGGCTATGAGCGAAGGACTTACAGGGGGCCAGAAGGCTGTAATAGCAGTTTTACTTATAATACCACTTGTTGCATATGTTGCAATAGACACCTACAACCGCGCCAGCCCTGAGCTGGCCGGCGTCCCGTTCTTTTACTGGTATCAGATGCTGTGGCTGGTGATATCGTCTGTGCTGTTTGGCGTAGCGGCGTACCTCTGGGAGCTATGGCTTAGCCGCGGGCAGAAGAGGTGAGCTGCGGTGCTGGGCACGCCTGGCTGGATCACGTTCTGGACGCTCTTCGTAGTCTTTGTTTTCCTAGGCTTCTACGGCGCCAGGTGGAGGAGGGGTAACCTGGCTCAGCTGCACGAGTGGGCCTTAGCTGGGAGGAGGCTTGGCATATTCTTAGCTTGGTTCCTGATAGGCGCGGACCTATACACGGCGTACACGTTCGTCGCCGTTCCATCGCTTGAGTACGCGCAGGGGGCCCTGGCGTTCTTCGCAGTGCCATACGTGTCCATAACGTTCGCGGTGGCCATGCTATTTATGGCAATGCTTTGGGATAAGTCAAGGGAGAAGGGCTACATAACTGCCGCGGACTTCGTACAGGACCAGTTCAACTCAATAACGTTAGCGATACTGGTTGCAATAACTGGTATAGTGGCCGAGCTCCCGTACATAGCGCTTCAGATCGATGGCATGAGGGCTGTCCTTGAAGTTATGATGGCTGGCCTTGCGAGCTCCGAGAGGATATCAGAGATTGCGCTGGTGGTGGCCTTCATAATTCTTGCCGCCTTCACTTACACCAGCGGCCTGAGGGGGTCGGCCCTCGGCGCGGTCTTCAAGGATGCCCTGGTGTGGCTTGGCGTCATATCGCTCATAGTGATAGTGCCATTGTCAATCCATGGCTGCTTCTCGGCCGCGTTCTCGGCGGCGGCCTCCAAGAAGCTTGTCAGCGGTGTTTACGAGCTAAGGCCCACCTTCATAGCGGCTTACGAGAGCCTCTTCATAGGCTCGGCGCTGGCCCTGTATCTATACCCGCACGCGGTTAACGGCTCCCTGAGCGCGGAGTCCAGGAAGGCGCTAAGGTACAGCACGGCCTACCTCCCCGTGTATGGGATAGGCCTTGCCATACTCGCGCTCCTGGGCATACTTGTCTACGCCTCGCCAAGTGCCCTGAAGCTGCTGAGCCTCTTCCCTAGCTCTGAGAGGGGTCTCCTGGCGGTTCCAGCGCTGGCCGCCGCGACCCTGCCCTCCTGGTTCGCCGGGATAGTGCTCCTAGGCATATTTGTAGGAGGCATGGTGCCTGCCGCAATAATGGCCATAGCTCAGGCCAACCTCCTCGTCAGGAACATAATAAAGCCCTTCTTCAAGCTGAGCGACAGGGGCGAGACCCGCGCGGCGCAGTGGTCCTCCGTGGTGTTCAAGTTCATAGCTTTGGCGTTCGTCTTCACGACGCCGCTGACGTACGCAATTCAGCTTCAGCTCACCGGCGGAATAATCATACTTCAGACGCTCCCGCCCATATTTCTAGGGCTCCTCACGAGGAAGCTAGACAAGTACTCGCTGATAGCTGGTTGGACTGCCGGAATGCTAAGCGGCATACTCCTCCTGCTCTACGCGAACCACTTCGGCCCGCTTACTAAGTCAACGTACTCAGTGCTAGGCTACCCGCTTTACATAGGTGTGCTGGCCTTACTGGTGAACCTAGCAGTGGTTGGCATTGGAACTGGGATAGCCTACGCCGTTAGGGGCCACTAGGCGCCAATGCCTAGGTAGGCTTTTTAAAAGACCTAGTAGCTTTCTTGGCGTTCGGATAGGTCCATGGTCTTGCTGGTAACGACGCATAGGGCGTACTTTAGTTATAAGCTTAATTAGCGTCCTAGGGCCCCCAGACCTAGGCGGGCGGATGAGGAGCGACTTCGGGCAGACCTTGCCTAGGGCTGAAGAACCGTGTGAGGACCGACGTCCGCTGGGCCCCTTAAAGGCGATGCTAGACGTAGGCCTGCGACTTTAGATTGAAGCACATTGAAAGGACCTCAAAGTGTAAGAAAAGGGTAGGATCATCTTTAGCTTTTAAAAGAAAAACTATTTACTTGGGGCTCCTTATGCCCCACAGCTTCCTTGCAGTGACCTTTAGGCCAGCGCTGATGGCGTCCAGTATCTTCGGGTTAAGCTGCATCCTAGCCCTGGCAGGTGGTGGGCTTATCTTGCTAAGCTCGAGGCCTAGGTTCAGCACAGACGTCAGCACCTCGCGGGAGCCTGGGTACTTCTCACCCTTTATGAGGTCGGCGAAGTATGGCGCCCACGCAGTTGGGTCCCTGCTCCTCCTGGTGATAACTAGGAAGCCGCCTACGGCCCCACCGACGTCGGGCTTTATTCTGTATGACGTGTAGTTGCTGGTGCTGGCCTCCTCCTCTATGAAGCCTCCGCTCTTGAGGGCAGAGGAAAGCATGTCAAAGAGCTGCTGCGCCTTCCTGCCGCCTATTCTTACTAGCGTTGCTTCCCTTCCCTGCGAGCCGGGGCCCCTGAACTGTATTACTAGTCCCCTTGCAGTCTTCCTGAGCACGAGCCTGTAGCTTACCGGCTTGGAGCTCTCCTCAGCCGCCAACCTGACTCACCTCGCGTAGCTCGGTAGTTTGGAGGCGTCCAGATAAATTATAGTTTTCCTCTGGGAACTGGGCAACACCAGACATCGGGCTGATGGTAGAGAAATACCTGGGCCTCAGAGGAGCCTCCTGACGCCCGCCAGCTCGTCCCACTGGACTCCAAAGGCTAGGAGGAACTGCTCGAACGCGGACCTGACGTACTCCAAGTACTTTGACGTGTCGACGTCTGACAGCTTGGCCAGCCTCACCGGCTTAACGCCAACCTTGTCCTTAGTCTTGACGAAGGATATTATGTCGCCCTTGGTCACAGTTATGCCCTCGTTCATTAACAGCAGGGCAGCCTTGACGTGTTGGGGGGTGTTCTTCTTGTACTCCTTCGGGTCCTTGCTCAGCATGACTGATATGGCCAGCTGGTCCAGCGTGTACTCCTTCTTTCTGAGCTTGTTGTAGATCTCCTGCACCTTATCCCTAAGCATGTCAAGGGACTTCTCGATCTCGTCAGGGCTCTTGATGCTGCCCAGTATCTTCATGACCTCCATGGTCTCCATCTTTATGAACTCCGGCGTGTTGCTCTTCTTAGCTACCATGCCCTTTATTATATAGTTGTCTCCCTCAAAGCCGACGTAGTTCTTCTTGAGGCCACTGAAGAGGACGAGCCTGAACGTCTTGTCTATGTCAAGGTCCAGCCCCAGCTTCTCCTGAACGTACTTCATCACCTCGCTCATGGCCTCCTTTGGCGGGTCCCAGACGAACAGGCTGTCAGTGTCTCCGTAGAGTATGTGGAGGTTAAGCTCTGAGGCCTTGCGGAGGGTCTCAAGCAGCATGGTCCTGCCTATGGCCGTCACGCTCTCGGCCACCGGGAGGCTGTAGAGCGCGAAGGACTCGTTGCCGAAAACTCCGTAGCTTGCATTTATGTAGACCTTCATAGCGGCCTGCACAGTGTCGTACCAGACCTTCTCCTCAGGCTTCAGGCTCTTGTCCTTGGCCTTCCTCTTGTAGACCTTGACTCTGAAGTCCCTGAGGAGGCCCACGAGCTGGCTTGATATGCCTCTCCTGTCCATGCATATCCTGTGGCCCACCTCAGGCACATCCACGTACTTGCTGCAGTACGGGTTGTTGACCGTCTCGTAGCTGAGGTTCCAGTTCCTTATCACCGACGGGTACAGGCTTGCAAAGTCTAGCACTATGACGTTAAAGAACACTCCCTGGGGAGGCTGGAGCACTATGGCGCCGCGGTACTTCTTGTCCTTTATTATGGCGACGCTCCTTGGGGCCTGGGAGCCCATCCACCTTTCTTTGTGTCCCCCTGGTGGTACCTGTTCTTTTTCACAATTTACCCTTGCGGAGGAGAGGGAGAGGTT
>CAYFFU010000011.1:0-18695 GCA_964342665.1 uncultured Desulfurococcales archaeon | reverse complement strand
AAGGAGAGAGGGTATGAAAGGAGGAAGTGCAAGGTAGGTGGCGACTACTTCTGGACCCTTAACCCTGACTTTGATACCTGCCAGGATGTGCCTGATACTGATTATTGGTTTGACAAGATACCTTCAGTCCCAGGGCTGACGGTTAGCGAGGCCAGAAGGAAGTTCATAAGTTTTTTTGAGAGGAACGGCCACACGCCGATACCCCCCAGGCCGGTTGTTGCTAGATGGCGCGAGGACCTCTATCTAACAATAGCTAGTATCGTAGATTTTCAGCCTCACGTAACAAGCGGGGAGGTACCACCGCCCGCCAACCCCTTAGTAATCAGCCAGCCCTGCATAAGGCTTGAGGACATAGATAATGTAGGCCTAACCATAGGAAGGCACCTAACAACCTTTGAGATGGCCGCGCACCACGCCTTTAACTACCCTGACAAGTACGTGTACTGGAAGGACGAGACCGTTAGGTACGCCTATGAGTTCTTCACAAAGGAGCTAGGAATTCCAGGGGACCTCATAGTGTTTAAGGAGTCGTGGTGGGAGGGTGGCGGTAACGCAGGTCCATCGTTTGAGGTTACAGTTGGCGGGCTCGAGCTAGCGACGCTAGTGTTCATGCAGTATGAGGTGAGGGACGGCAAATACGTCGAACTGCCACTTAAGATAGTGGACACAGGCTATGGGGTTGAGCGCATGGCTTGGTTTACTCAGAAGACGCCTACAGCGTTCCACGCGATATACGGCCAACTAATCGACGAAATTAGACAGGACCTGGGCCTTCAGAAGCCACCAGAGGAAGTACTCTGGGGGGCCTTCAGGGCCGCCGCCAAGTTTAATCCTGACGTGGATGGCAGCCTCGATAGCTTCTACTCTCAGGTGTCTAAGATAACCGGCGTACCTCTTGATGAGGTCAGAAGGTATCTTGAGACCGAGGCAAGGCTCTACAGCGTCATAGATCATAGTAAAACAATTGCCATGATGCTAGGGGATGGAGTTGTTCCAAGCAACTCAGGCGAGGGCTACCTGGCTAGGCTAGTAATAAGGAGGGCCCTGCGGCAGCTGAGGCTTCTCAGCAGCGACTACGATCTTGTAAACATAGTAGATAAGCAGATCGGCCTCTGGGGCTCTGACTTTCCTCAGCTCAAGGACAACAAGGATTACATCCTTGAGGTTGTAGAGTTGGAGGAGAGCAGGTATAAGGACCTCTTGAAGAGGGGAGAGAAGTTAATAGAGAAGCAAATAGGCCCTAACATCGATACTGAGACTTTAATAAAACTTTATGATAGCTATGGCGTGCCGCCAGAGCTAATAGCCGAAGTAGCAAAGAAGAGAGGGATTTCCGTAAGCATTCCAAGGAACTTCTATTCACTGGTCGCAGCTAGGCACAGGGCGCCCGAGAAGGTCAGGGTAATCGAGCAGAAGGCCACGTTGCCACAGGAGATAATTAAATGGGCTTCGGGGTACCAGCCGACCGAGCTCATATTTCACAGGGATCCATACGCCAGGTCGTTCACTGCTAAGCTCCTAGGAGTCAACGGTGAGTATTTCATCGTGGACTCCACGGCATTTTACGCCACCGGAGGAGGTCAGGTACACGACACAGGTAAGGTAGAGATCTGCGGCGACACATATGACGTAATCGACGTACAGAAGGTAGGGGATATCATAGTTCATAAGGTTGACCGTAAGATAGAAAGGTATGACTGCGGCACCGTCAAGGGGCAGATAGACTGGGTTCGCAGATTCAGACTTATGAGACATCACACTGCAACTCACATAGTTTTAGGCGCCGCCAGAAAGGTCCTAGGCTCGCACGTGTGGCAGGCTGGTGCTGAGAAGACCCCTGAGAAGGCGAGGCTTGACATAACTCACCATAAACCCATTACTCCGGAGGAGGTCAGGCGCATCGAGGAGCTGGCAAACAAGGTCATAGACGAGAGGAGGCCCGTTCTTCAGTCGTACATGGAGCGCAATGAGGCTGAGGGCAAGTATGGGTTTGTACTCTATGAGGGAGGGGTGCCGTCAGGCAGGAAGATTAGGGTTGTCGAGATACCAGGGTGGGACGTCGAGGCCTGCTTTGGAACCCACGTAACTAACACGGGCGAGATAGGCGGCATAAAGATAATTAACGTTGAGAGAATTCAGGACGGTGTAGTCAGGCTGGAGTTCGTTGCTGGTACTAGGGTCGCGGAGGAGATGTCATCACTAGAGGACAGATTCCGCAAGGTTATAAACGAGCTTGAAATCAGGGGCGGTGATGAGCTCTCTGGCGTCAGGGAGATCAAGGAGAGGCTAAGGCGCCTAGATGAGTACCTAAAGTCTTATCGCAGCGTGTGGCTCTCAAACATCGAGAACTCGCTAAGGTCGTCAGGTGAGGGACAGTCTCTCCGCGTCGGCGTATTTACATTCATAGAGGACGACGTTAAGGCCGCGCGCGAGGTCCTAAGGGACCTCACAGACAAGTACAGGGACTCTATAGTAGCCATAGCGGTCAGACAGGGCAACAGCTACAGGTATGAGCTAGGTCTCGGCTCTGACGCTGCTAACCATATTAGTGCCCAGGAGATAGTGTCGGCGCTCTCATCAGAGATAAAGTTAAGCGGGGGAGGTAAGGGAACCTATGCGAGCTTCGTAGCCAGCGAAGAGCCTAGCAGGGTTGAGCAGCTGATCAAGAAGGTGCTAGAGGGGAGGGCTGGGCAAAAGGGCTGAGCGCAAGTAAGGGCCTTTTAAAGGCCCTTTCCATCTCATCCATTGAGCTCCTCATTTAGCTTCCTGTAGAACCTGTTCCACCACTCAAGCATTTTGTCCCTCTGGTACATTGCTGTCTCCCAGCTAGTCACTCCTGTCTCCGCGGCAAGCGAGGCTATGGCGTCCATAACCTTCTTGGACTCCCAAGGCACTGGCGTGGCCTCTGAAAGGGACTGGTACTTAGCTATCAGCTTGTACGTCTCGAGGCCGTGCTTGTATACGTCGAGGTCGGCGCCAAGTAGATCGCTATAAAGCCTGCCCAGCGTCTCCTCTGCCCATCCCCTGTGGAACCTGCAGAACCCAGCATTAGCTACAGCATACTCCATAATTGCACGCCTAAGCGAAGCCTGCGCGTAGTCCTCCGGCTCCCTGAACGCGGGCGAGTAGTCAGTCCAATACTTTCCCAGCACGTAGAGCGGGGCCAGCACGCCAGGGGACCAGTAATAGTTTGGAGTGAAGTACCCCTCCTTCCCGAAGGGTGCGTACACTAAGAGGTCCTCAAACTTAAGCCCGACCGATGCCACCCTCTCCTTAAATATGTCGTCCATTGCCTTAGCTGCGGCTCTGAGCCCGAGGGTTCCTATCAGCTTGAGCACCTTTGGCGGGTTCTCGTCAACTAGGTTCAGTAGGAGCCTTTTTGCCAGCTCGGCGTTAACTTGGCTGCTTTCAACGCTCAGCTGCTGCGGATCCATTATAGGCTGCCTGTCAAGTCCTACCTCTTCAGGCCTGAGGAGGCCCCTGGTTATTAGATCGAATATCCATCCAACGAAGTGGCCAGCCTCTATAGCGTCTAGTCCTAGGTTATCCACAAGGTCCACTAGTTCAGCGCTCCTCTTGATGTCTATTATGCCGCTTATGGGTCCAAGACCATGCGCAGGCTCGTAGTCTATCTTAACGCCGTTGAATATCTTCTTACAAACCACAGGGCATGGCTCACCGCAGTTCTTTGAAGCTGACGTCAGCTTACCGCCATCAAAGACCTGCTCTTCGAAGGGCTTCCAGTAGCTGTCCATGATCTTTCCATGTATCTCAAGCCTAAGGCCGCGGCTGTAGTATACATGGTTATAGTTAAGGGTTGGCACTAGCTCCTTGTAGTGCGGGTAGTTGACGCCAAAGGTGCCCCCGGTCTTAATGGAGGGGTCGAACCTGTACTTAACGGTCTTCTCCAGCAGGGCCTGGGAGTAGGGCTTCTTGAAGGCGGCCTGGGCTATGGCATTAAGCTTGCCCACGTTGCTGAGGTTTGGGTTGGGCCTCTTGTACTCCCCGCCAAAGGATATCGCGACCACGTTATGCGCCTGAGCCATTACGCTGCCTCCGCCGCCCCTTGAAGCTGAGTCCGAGACCTCCGTTAAGTTGGCCTTATCGTCAAGCACATAGCTGAATATGCCGGCAAACCTAGTCCTATAGGCGCCCGGCCCCACCACCGCTACCCTTCCCTTGTTCTTTACTATGAGGTCCCTCTCGCGGTCCACCACATACTTTGTCAGAGCCTTTGTGCCAAACAGGCCTCCGTAGCCGCTGAATATCTTAGAAAGGTCCTCCTGGCTGATTTCAGAGAAGGAGACCTTCGGGTTGCCCTGAGGGTCTCCAAATACATCTATTATGAGGGGGTTCTGGCTGCGGCCCACTATTGCTATTGCGTCAAGGCCTGTCCTGAAGAATGAGTAGCCAGCCCCTCCCATCTCGCTGACGTGAATTCCGTAGCTTATGGGGCTCTTGAAAATAGCTACTATTCTATGGCTTCCAACTACGGCCCCGCCAGCTAACGGGCCTATTCCTAGCACTAGTGGGTTGGCGGGATCCAATGGATCTACTGAGTAACTCTTGAGATCCATATGTATTTTGAGCCCGAGGTCTATGATTCCGTATAGGTTAGGATCGTTAACCTTTTCGACATAGTAAGAATGTTTAGAAGCATCAACATAAAGTACTTTAAATTCCATGATACTTAACACCTCTGCTTTTCTCTTTTAAACAGGTAGTGTACTAGCCTTAAATATAGATATAGCGAAAAGCGCCTATTGCTCTAAACCTTTTAAATCGACCTTGCATCACACGATTCGGTGCCTACTGTGCCACAGGAGAAAGTAGTTAGCATACAGATAGAGGGTGGTAACGCTAAGCCTGGCCCGCCGCTTGGGCCTACTCTCTCATCGCTCGGCTTGAACGTGAAGCAGGTAATAGATGATATAAACAATAAGACCAAGGACTTTAAGGGCATGACGGTCCCTGTCAAGATAATCGTAGATACTACGACTAAGAGCTACAGAATAGAGGTCGGGATACCCACGGTTACTGCGCTGCTCTTAAAGGAGGCCGGCGCCGAGGCCCCCAGCGGTGACCCAGCCCACAAGAAGATAGGGAACATTAGCCTAGAGTCGGTCATCAAGGTTGCCATGATGATCAAACCAAAGATATCCGCTAAGACTCTCAAGTCAGCTGTCAAGACCGTTCTAGGCACTGCTAAGAGCATAGGCCTTACCGTGGACAACAAAGACCCAAAGGACGTGATAAAGGACATAGATTCAGGGGCTTATGACGACATCATTAACAAATATGAGAAGGAGTGGGCCTCTAGGTGAGAGGTAGCTGGGCACCTTGGCGTACGATAATAGCTGTCGACATAGTTATAACGATACTGCTAGTTTTGCTTGTGACCAGGTCGTCCATTTCACCGGTGCCTAAGCTAACTGCGACAGCCCTCCTCCTGATCTCCATCCTAATATCGTCAGCCTTGGTGATCAGAATAGAGAGGAGGCAGAGATCGCTAGCAGCGCAGCTAGAGGCTATCGGGTGCACCGGGGTTTCGTATAGCTTCCTTAGGGATTCTATGAGCTGCACAGTGGGCAGCTCAGGCCAGCCGTGTCTAGTGTGTATATCGTTTCAGGACAACAGCGTGTACCTAGTCAAGGTGCTTAGGTGCTGGGGGCAGTCCAAGGATCCTGGGTATCCCTGCGCCAAGCTAACTAGATGGCATCGGGTGCTGAGGGTAGAGGAGGGCACTTATTACGATGGCTCGGTGATAGTTAGACTAAACGGATCACACAGATTGTGTGATGCTGAGACGATCTCATTTAGTGTGAAGGATCCATATAATGTGTCGATGGTTATTAAGGGCCTCAAGGGAGCCATAGATAGGCTTTGCGCGGTCAGTGCATGACCACCGCAGGTATTATAGCTATAATGCTCAGGACGCCAAATATAAGTACAAGCTTAGCGCTCTTTACGTCAAGGCCCACTAAGTCACTAGTTAATGCGTCCTTGCCAAGTGTGTAGGCCAGGGGCAGCGTAGCCAGTGTGATAAGAGACGTCAGCGGCAGGACCCTTATTACAACACCTGCTAACTCTACAAGGTATGCAGCTGCCTCGAAAGACACGTAAAGGAACCTTGACGCCTTGTCACCTAAATATAAGGCCAAAGTCTTTACTCCTGCAGCGCTGTCCCTGCCTAAATCCCTTATATTGTTTGCCAGCAGGACGTTATCTATCAGCATCGCCAGGGGGAGCCCAACGATTATTTGCTGTGAGCTTAGTCTGCCCGTTGACAGGTAGTATCCCGTGACCTCAAGTATGAGCATTGAAAGTATCACGAAAAGGTCTCCGAGCCCTCTATACTTAGCTTTCACGGGGGGAGCGCTGTAAAAGTAACCCAAGAGTATCCCGGCAACTCCTAGCGCTAATGCCAACGGCCTTCCCAGCAGAGCGATGATGACGCCAATCATCCCTGAGGATATAAACATAGCTATGGAGATCTCGTACATCTTCACAGGCCCTATTAGTGGGTCAAAGGCCATATGATACCTCTTCATTACATTATTAACGTACTCAGGCGTGTCTATGCCTATGTAATAGTCATAGTAGTCGTTTATAATGTTAGTTCCTGAGTGCATGAAGAGCTCCCCTATGGTGGCTAGAGCTGCTATCAAGGCCAGGTATCCTAGGGAATTTCCCTGGGCGCGAGACTTCTCAAGGCCCAAGAGGAACCCAATCATTAAGACCAGGACGAACATTGGTAGGCTCCAAGGCCTGGTGCCTTCTACTATCTTTTTGCTAATCGATGTCTTGTCTGATGCGCTCTTCGTCTGCATAACAACACCACTACTAGGTGGTTAGTACGGCTAGATAAAGCTTACCTAGCGCCTAAGCACCGCTGGTCTAGGATCTTATCACATCTGTGCGACGATTTCCGGTCAGGTATGATGAACACTTATAAGGAGCTGTTCCTTAGCGCTTTGAAGACACATCTCTAATAGGAGGGAGCTTGTTCCTCTTCAGAGTATGAAGGTTAGCCTTTAATTAGCCGTCTGTCGTTTTTGTAGTTATTAGATCTGCTGCCAAAGGCCACGACTTGCAAAGATTCTCGTTTGCGGCGCTTTCAACGCAGCTATAGATAGCTGTCCTTGAGGGCTAGGCTTTTGTTGCTGCTAGCTCTAAGGACTTGCGTTAGTAATTGAGCAATATATATCTGCGAAGAGGAACTCGTTCTGGTGCCTAGGCGTGCTAACGATCACCAACACCCTCGGAAGAAGGCAGGAGGTCTTTAGGCCATGGAGCCCACCCATGGTCAGCATGTACGTATGTGGTCCTACAGTGTACGACTATGTTCACATAGGTCATGCAAGGACGTTCGTAGCGTTTGATGGCATAAAGAGGTACCTTAACTTAATCGGGTATTCGGTCTATCACGTTCAAAACATAACCGACATTGATGATAAAATAATTAAGAGGGCCGCCGAGAGAGGCGTGAGCTGGAAGGACGTTGCAGACCTGTACGCAAGCGACTACCTAGATATGATGAACACTCTTAAGATAAGAATTGACGTTCACCCCAGGGTCACAGACCACATAGGCGAGATCATCAAGTTCATACAGGGGCTCATAGATAAGGGGCTGGCCTATGTGGCCCCGAGTGGCAGCGTTTACTTCGATGTTGACAAGTATCCAGACTATGGAAGGCTGAGCGGCAACTTTAACAAGGCCCTGTGGGATCAAGGAGAAGAGCTTACATCAGAGAAGAGGCACCCATACGACTTTGCATTATGGAAGGCAGCTAAGCCTGGAGAGCCGTGGTGGGACAGTCCGTGGGGGAAGGGAAGGCCTGGCTGGCACATAGAGTGCAGCGTCATGAGCTCACGGTATCTCGGAAGTAAGATAGACATACATGGAGGGGGCTCAGACCTAATATTCCCTCACCATGAGAACGAGAGGGCCCAGAGCGAGGGCCTCTTTGGGGATAAGTGGGTGAAGTACTGGCTTCACTCTGGCATGCTTACAATAAGGGGCGAAAAGATGAGCAAGAGCCTGGGCAACATAGTTAGCTTAAAGGACGCCGTGAATGAGTGGGGGCCTGAGACAATTAGGATGTGGGTCCTGTCGTCGCACTATAGGGCTTCCATTGAATACTCCGAGCAAAGCCTTAGTCAGGCCAAGAGGCTCGTGGACAGGCTTAAAGACATAGCACTTGACGTTACAAGGAGAACCTCTACAGAGAGCTACACGCACTATATGAAGGACTCTGACGTAGAGGAGCTTGGCAGGCTTCGCGGGCTTCTGCTCAGGTGGCACCAGGCCATGCAGGACGACTTTAACATGAGCGAGGCCGCCAGTGTTGTGTGGGAGTTTACGACAGAGTATTACAAGTCAATAGCTTCCTCGGAGTCCTATTCGCTTCTGGCGTACTCCTATAAGATATTGTCTGATTTTAACGCAGTCTACGGCGTAGTAGATGACGTGCTTAATAAGTCACTAAGCCCGCTTCCAAGCATTGAGGACCAACTTATAGACCTGCTGGTCGAGGTCAGGTCTCAGCTCAGGAAGAACAAGATGTTTGACCTGGCGGACTACATTAGAAGCAAGCTTGCAAACTACGGTGTAACGCTTATGGATACGGGAGATGTGACAACGTGGAGGAGAACTAAGACCGGGTGAGCTATGTTTTCATGCTCAGAGCTTAGACTTGTACTCGGAGTACAGCCTCTCTATTGCAGAGACCCAGACGTCCAGGCCTTCAGGCGAGGCCGGATATGCGTCGTACAGCTCCTGGACCTTCTTCATATAGGAAGCTACCACTGCTAGCTTTGGCAGAAGCGACGGCCTTCCCAGCATGCGCAGCGCTATGGAGACCTTGTCCAGGAGGCCCAAGTTAGCCTTAAGCTCCCCTGAGACGCTGGTCTCATATATTTGATCCGAGTTCATTATACCATGCTTCAGGCCATACTCTATATCATCGTTGGAAAGCCTCTGAAGGAATATCCTAAATATGTCAAGGGAGGCCTGTCTCTTACCGATGGCCCTGATGTAGTCTAAGTTTAACTTCCAGAGGGACCTGGCTGAGAAGTCGTTATTCTCAAACGCGTTAATTATGCTCTTTGAGGCGTAGTACGCAGCAACCATAGCGTAGCCCATGCCACCTCCGTGAACTGGGTTGACGGTGTATCCATTGTCGCCAATTCCTATGAAGTTATTCCATACAAGCGTGTTGGCAGGCCTTCTAGTAGGCACCTTAGACCCGGCGGCACTAATCACACGCGTGTACTTCCTGACCTCGTCAAGGCCTTCAAGCCTCTGCTTGAATATTACGTTTGGGTTAGGATACCCCATGCCACCCTGAACCCCGAGACCTATGTTAGCACTGCTCTTGCCCTCGGGGAAGTACCACCAGTACCCTCCAGGCGATATCTCCTGGTTTATGTAAATCCTGAGGTACTCAGGCTCCTCGATCTCGTATTCCAGCTCCCTTATCTCCCTGTAGGCTATATTGGCGTCCTTAAGGTTAAGGGGCTCATTTGCCGGCCATTCTTTAGGCAGCTGCCTTCTCAGCAGGCCACTGTTGCCCGTCGCGTCGACCACTATCTTTCCCCTAAACACCACCTCTTCTCCGTTGGGTCCAACAGCATTGACGCCTACAAGCCTTTCTCCCTCAAACTTTGGCGTCGTAACCCTTGTCCTGAGATATACGTCAACTCCTCCCCTCTCGGCCTCCTTTATTAGGCGAAGGCCATACTTGTTCCTATCAATGATAAAGCCTTCTCCCTTAACTCGTAGCTTTACTCCCCCATAAGGGCTTATGAGGTCGATGCCCTCAACCTTCTGCTTGAGTGACTCGCCTTCAGGGTAGGGAAGGCCTGTCTCATCGAAGTGGTGCTTTCCTATGGCATCTCCACAGGGCTTCCCCCAAACGTTCTCAGGGCCGTTCATCTCAATGCCAGCTACCTTAAGGCCAGCGCCTCTGAGGAAGTAGGCAAGCGAAGAGCCTGCAGGTCCTAGGCCTACTATTATTACATCATAATTAAGCTCTTTTGGCAAATTAACTCCCTGCAGTTCAAGTATGTTAGAAATTAAAAGCCTTGTTTATATTTTGCCGGCTGCTATTAAAATGTCACTCAACCTTGATCTCGTACCCTTGCTTCCCTCCTCGGACCTTCTTGAACTTTATTTCAAGCACGCCGTTCTTATAGGTTGCCTTGGCAGTGCTAGGGTCTACCTCGGCTGGGAGTTCAACCTCCTTGTAGTACTTCCTCTTGTCGCCCTCAGCCCTTATTGTGACAGTTTTCCCATCGGATGATACCTTTATCTGGTCCTTCTCCACGCCAGGTAGGTCAGCGACGACCCAGACCTCATCTCCATGCTCCATTACATCGACCATAGGCTCCGTCTCGTCACTGATTATTACCTTGTTACCTCCCTTGCCCTTCTTTATGTTACCGAACTGCTCTATGTGGGGCACTCCGTCAGGCCCAACGTACACCCTGACGCCATAGTAGTAAGGCCCCTCGCCTCCTGACGGCGAGCTTCTAAGCATGTCCTCAAACTCCTTTTCCATGTCCTCAAACTCCTCCTCAAACCTTCTCATAAGTTCATCAATTTCATCAAATATATCAGCAGCTTTCCTCCTTCTGCGCTCCTCACCCATGTGCTGGCACCATAAAGGTTAATATATCAACAAGAGATAATAAAACTATGGTTCCTGGGCTGGATGGGAATGCAGCCCCTTGAAGCGTGCCCAGGCTTTGCTAGCTTTTGTCGCTGAGCAATTAGCCTAGAAGTTTAAGTACGGCGATGGAGGCGGGAGGGTCGCTAAAGAGTTAAAGAGTATTAGCTGTTTTACAGACCACTGGCTCTGAGAAAGGCATGTGGCTATGCCATTTGAGGGTTGGATTCTAATAGACGCTACCGGCAAGCCATGGATAGTAAAGGGCTACGAGCAGCCCGATGAAGGCTATATTGTAGTAAACCACCGGCAAAGAGGAGGCGAGCCCCGTAGCAGCTCTAGGCACACAGCCGCGGTAAGGGCTTTCCTAGAGTGTGTTGGAAGAGAGGTTTACGTGTTGCCGAGGGGCGCCATTTCAAGGGCTATCGACCCTGAGAGGGCGATGAAGAGCGTGGAGCTGCCAAGGCGCCTAATGGAGCTACTTGAAATACTAAGCCCTGACTGGGTTGGCCTGACCGGCAGCTCAGCGCTTGGGCTCAGGAGCGGCCTAAGCGACTACGACTTCCTGCTCTACTCTGGGAGTCCGTGGAGGGTCTACAGCGCGCTGAAGGACCTTGCGGCAGAGGGCAAGATAAAGGAGTGCATCAACGATGTTAGGTACCTAAAGGTAAGGGACTCCTGGTCTAGGGAGGATTATGACCTGCTGCACCCGCTAAAGCTCTTGGACTCCTGCTACGAAGACATTCCTTTCACGCTAAGAATACTGCGCGAAGTAAGCGAGAAGCCGTGTTGCAGCAGGTTTGAGGCGCTGGGCTGGCTCGAGGGCCCTGCAGTAATACACGACATTGACGAGTCGTACCTAGTACCAGCCATGTATGACGCCTACTTTGATGGGGTGCCTGGTCCTTTGAAGCTCGTTACGTGGAGGACCAGGTATCAGGAGCTGCCGCCAGGCCTTTACCTAGTTAGGGGGCTAGTTCAGAAGTCCTTGCCTGGGGGCGAGCTTTATGTTGTACCTGACATTGGAGGCTACATCA
Source organism: uncultured Desulfurococcales archaeon (assembly GCA_964342665.1). Lineage (GTDB taxonomy): Archaea > Thermoproteota > Thermoprotei_A > Sulfolobales > Acidilobaceae > Acidilobus. Next base: position 6,986 of record CAYFFU010000011.1, on the reverse strand, counting down.
GGCCATTACAGGTATGGACACGGCAGCATAGTAGTAGTTAAGGGGTGGCTTATCTCAGTGGAGATAGGTATCCCTGCGCCCCAAGGCTTTATACCAATCATACCTAAGTATGTGACCTGCGCCTCAGGTCCATGGGCTACGCCGGGCTCGAAGTTCTGCCGGGTAATAGAAAACTATGGCCCTACGGGCGTGTCTAAGGCAATTAACACGTCGCAGCTGTCGCAGCGTTACGACCCTAATTATGGCAGTAACATGCCATACGTTGAGTATCATGATGTGACGCATTATGTTAACCCGAGGCGCGCACTGGAGGCCGCTCTAAGGGGCTCCTCGCCTCTACAGCCATTTATATCCAGGGTGGCAGCGGCCTTATCGAAAGGCCTGACAGGGCTAGACCAGCTAGGCCTAACTGGGTCTGCCGCGGTTGGAATGGAGCAGAGGTTCTCAGACGTAGACTTCACCGTGTATGGGAATGAAGCCGCGGAGGCCTTATATGAGCTCTTTACGTCCCGCGCAAGGGCTGTCGAGTGCAAGAGCGAATTTGGAGGGGTTACAGTTAGAGGGTATAGTTGCACGCCGTGGAGGAGGGGCTTCGTAGGCGACAGCGAAGTACCAGTTAGCTGGGTCGGCGTACCTAACGAAGTAGCTGGGCACTGCAATGTCTTAAGAAGATACGAGAACTTAAGCCCTCCGAGTCGCGACGTTGAAGTCACAGTAACCATACCTCCCAGGCAGCCTATGGCCCTGCTTTATCCGCCGTGCGTGGCCTCTGAGGAGGGATACGTAGTGGTCTCCTACGAGTTTAACCTAGGGGGCCCCCTATACGAAGGCGGGGTCGTGAGGCTGGTCGGCAGGCTTCTTGGTGATGGTAAGACCGTGGTGCTAGGAAGCAGGGAGAGACCAGGGATGCTGGAGCTCTTGGAGAAGTCCAAGGTCTAATCTGTCAGAAGCCCCTACCTCTATAGGAGATATTTATAGCTGTGGGCATAGCCCACACTCAAATAGCTGAAGTGAAGAGGGTATGAGCAGGTACATAGTAGCTTCAGCATGGCCATACTCCAACTTTATACCTCACCTAGGCACGATACTGCACCTCTTAAGTGCCGACGTTTACTCTAGGTACCTAAGGCTAATGGGGCATGAGGTAATTTACGTCACTGGCAGCGACGAGCACGGAACCCCGATAGCGTTAGAGGCCAAGAAGAGGGGGGTTAAGCCCAAGGAGCTAACCGATCAGGTTCACGCATACGACGTTGAGCTGTTTAAGAAGTTTGAGTTCGAATTTAGCCTCTACTCCAGGACAGAGAGCGACGTCCATAAGAGGTTTGTGCAGGAGTTCTTCTTGAACCTAAGCAGAAGGGGGTACATAAGGCCCCTCGAGGAGGAGATGCCATTCTGCCCTAACGATAAGATCTTCCTGCCAGACAGGTTCATTGAGGGCACCTGCCCCTACTGCGGCTACGAGCACGCAAGGGGCGACCAGTGCGATAACTGCGGGAGGCTCCTCACCCCCAAGGAGTTAATAAATCCCAGGTGCGCCATATGCGGAGCCACGCCTATATGGGTGAAGACAGTGAACTATTACATAGATTTAACCAAGGTTCAAGAGCCGCTCCTGAAGTGGCTGGAGGGGAGTGAGCTTCAGGACAACGTGAAAAACTACAGCATTGATTGGGTCAAGCAGGGCCTTAAGCCAAGGGCCCTAACTAGGGATGTTGATTGGGGCATACCTGCGCCCTTCGAGGGGGCAGAGGGCAAGACAATATACGTCTGGTTTGACGCGTTGCTGGGCTATGTTAGCGCCACAAAGGAGTACCTAATGAACGTCGGCAAAGGAGAGGACGCCTGGAAGGACTGGTGGTTCAACCCAGGCACGAGGAGCGTCTACTTTATAGGAAAGGACAACATACCGTTCCACGCCATAATATTACCTTCGCTATTCATAGCGTCTGGGGACCCATATGTAATGCCTTGGAGAATCAGCGCGACAGACTATATGCTTTATGAGGGTAAGCACTTCAGCAAGAGCCATAGGGTAGGCATATGGATAGATGAAGCCTTGGAAATAGCTCCCCCTGACTATTGGCGTTGGGTCCTGATACGCATGAGACCTGAGAGCGGCGACGTGAGCTTCCAGTGGAGAGAGTTCTACAGGATAGTCAACAGTGAGCTAAATGATGACATAGGCAATTTCGCATACAGAGTTCTAAGCTTTGTCCGCAGCAGGTTTGGAGGGGTCATACCTTCTCCCGGCCCCCTGGGCCAGGAGGAGAACAACGTCCTGGACGACGCAAGATCTTTGGCAAGACAGGTCATTCAGGCAATGGACGGCATAGAGCTTAAGAGGGCAAGCGAGCTAGTATTAGAGGTTGCAAGGCTTGGAAATAAGTTCCTTAACGAGTCAGCTCCATGGGATCTGATAAAGAAGGACAAAGAGAGGGCCTCGTCAGTAATATATGCTGCAGCGTCCCTAGTAAAGATGGTTGCCCAACTTATGTCGCCATTTATGCCAAGCGCCGCGGAGGACCTGTGGGGCCAGCTGGGTTTTGACAAGAGCGTCTTTAGCTATCAGTGGCCATCAACTCTTGAGTTGCCTATTAGTGCTGGGCAGAGAATAGGTGACATTCACCCACTGTTCAAGAAGCTGCCAGACGACTTCTTAGATAAGATTGATAGCATCATAGAGAATGCCAGGAGGGCCGCCAACGAGAAAAGACCGCCGCTCTTAAAGGATTACGCTATCTCTTAGTGTTCTGCGATCTGGTTTTTACCTCTCACGCCACAAAAGTCTCTAGCCACGGGATGAGGACGTGGGCAGCCAACGACGTAAGGATGAGATACCTAGACTCACACTGACCGTGGTCAGTTGTCGTAGGGGCTTCTTCTTTGTAAGGGGCGCCTAGCATTGTGCCCTAGTTGTGAGCAAGAGCATAAAATAGGGGTTTAGCGTTGACTAGCTACGATAGCAGAGCCCAGCCTGCCATGAGGGCCGTTATGTCTTGGGGCTTACCTATGATTGAGCTGCACTAAGGTAAGGGCTAACGTTTACAGGAGCAAAAGTTTTAATAACGTTACTTTTAGTCTATGTGAATCGGAGGTGGGATAGTAAATGTCTACTAGGTTAACAGGCCTTGTAAAAGTCGACTCTAAAGGAAGAATAACCATACCGCAGACCATCAGGGAGTCGCTGGGGATAGAGGCTGGCATGCTAGTGGCACTGCTGGCCGACACTGAAAAGAAGGAAATCATAGTTAGTCCGATTCTGGCCGAGAACGCCAAGGTTATAGAAATAGATGTAAGCGTGCTAGATAAGGTAGGCGCCCTAGCTAAGGTAGCGGATAAGCTTAGTGAGCTTAAGGTTGACATAGTGGCCAGCAGGTGCGCCTCGATAACCAGAGGTGAGGAGGGCGAGTGCGTCTTTATAGCAGACATGAGCCAGTCGACAGCTGATGTGGAGACGATACGTAAGACCCTAGAGAACTTGGACATAGTTACGCAGGTTATGATAAGGCAGTTCGAGGCGCCTAGCTTCTGAGGCTTCATTAGTTCTATGGTCTCAGCGTCTTGAGGATGTCAAAATTATTTAAAAACCTGTAGAAGCCTCCTATGGCTGAGCTGGGGCAGATAAGTGATGTCAATTGAGATAAGGCCTGAATGGAGAAGGTTCAGATACAGGGGCAAGAGCATAGAGGAGCTACTTAACATGTCCCTAGACGAGTTCATACAGCTTCTGCCGGCCAGGCAGAGGAGAAGCCTTACCAGGGGTCTCACGCCAGCTCAGAAAAGGTTGTTGGCTAAGCTCAGGGCCTTGAGAAGGCTAGGCAAGACCGACGTGATGGTTAAAACGCATGTCAGGGATCTCGTGATTCTGCCTGAAATGGTGGGTATGACGATAGCCGTCTACAACGGGAAGGAGTACGTTCCAGTCAGGATAGTGCCAGAGATGATAGGCCATAGACTGGGAGAGTTCAGCCACACGACTAAGATAGTTCACCACGGCGAGCCTGGGCTCAAGGCTTCGAGGAGCAGCCTGCACATAGCTGCCAAAGGGTGAGCCGTATGCCGGAGTGGACATATTCTTACAGGCCTGCTAATGAGGGCCTCTCAGCTAAGGCTGTTATGTGGGATGTGCCAGTTCACCCTAAGGTGCTAGTAGAGATAGCGAGGAGCATAAAGGGCATGAAGCTCGACAAGGCCGAGGACCTGCTCAGGAGAGTGATAGCGCTTAAGGAGCCAATACCCTATAGGTCGGCGTCGAAGAAGATACCCCACAAGCGCGGCCTAGCGGACAGGTGGGGGGTCCCCATGGGCAAATATCCAGTTAAGGCGGCTCAATACATGCTAAAGCTTTTAGAGAACGTGGCAAATAACGCTGAGAACAAGAACTTGGATGTAGATAGGCTTTATATAACTCACATAGCAGTTCATAAGGGCTTGACTTTAAAGAGGGCCTATCCCAGGGCATTCGGCAGGGCTGACATAATAAGGAAGGTTCACTCTCATGTAGAGGTCGTAGTTGAGGAGAGGTGACAGGCATGTCAAGGATCAAGAGTTACTTCCTTAGACAGGGGTTAAACAAAGTTAAGATCGATGAGTACCTCGCTCAGAACTTTTACACAGCTGGCTATGCGGGGCTTCAGATAGTTCAGAGCGGCCTTGGAACTAGGGTTCACATATTTGCAGAGAGGCCCGCGTTAGTCATAGGCAGGAGGGGCGCTACAATCAGAAAGCTGCAGGCTGTGATGGAAAAGGTCTTCGGGCTTGAGGCAGTTCAAATAACTGTGAGCCAGCCAGACAACTTAGAACTGAACGCGCGGGTTCAGGCGTTCAGGATAGCCAGGTCTCTGGAGATGGGCTACCACTTCAGAAGAGTTGCAATGGCAGCTATTAGGAGGATAATGGAGGCCGGCGCAGCGGGCGTCGAGATAGTGATAAGCGGGAAGCTGACCAGGGAGAGGGCTAGGTTTGAGAAGCTTCAGGCTGGCAAGGTAATAAAGACTGGTAACGTTGTCGACATTCACACCGATAGGGCAATAGCTTACGCCAGGCTCCCCCTGGGAATTATAGGCGTGGAAGTAAGGATAATCAAGCCTGAGGCCTCGGAGCCAGATATAAAGGTGAGGTCGAGTGATGAGGTAGCGCCCATAATAAAACAGCTGGAGGAGGAGGTCGAGAGCAAGGCGTCAGAGGTAGTAAGTGAGCTCACAGGCCAGGAGAAGAGTGAGGAGGGTGAGAAGAGTGGGGAAGTACAGGCTCAATCCTAGCGACCTAAGGAGCAAGAGCGTTGAGGAATTAAACAAGCTCCTGGCTGACCAGCGCGCCCAGCTGATCTCGCTGAGACAGAAGGGGTTGTCAGGCTCCATAGAGTCACCAGCGAAGGTTCGCGAGATAAGGAAAAACATAGCAAGAATATTAACGATAATTAAGGAGAAGAGTCGTAGCGAGGCCACAGCCAAGGAGGGCAAGTAATGAAGTTTACCGAGCAGAACGTCAAGTACAGACCCCTTATAGGTCTCAGGGTCACTATAATAGACTGCACGGATCCTTCTCTGATAGGCGCCACTGGCCTTATTTTAGAGGACAGAGATAGGTCGCTAGTGATATTAAGGACTGATACAAGCCCAAGGAGGAAGATAACCGTAATGAAAGCCTATGGGTGTAAGTTCTCAATAGAGACCTGTGATGGAAGTTTTGTAGTGAAAGGCGAGGAGATACTAGGCAGGCCGAGCTCTAGGATAAAGAGGTGGCTTTAAGCTAGAAATAATACCTTGAAATCATAGGGATCCTAGGGCTGCCGACAGACTTTTAAGTCCTTACATAATCTGTTGCAAGGGAAGGGGAAATACACGTATGCCAGCGCCGAAAGCGTTGAAGATGTTGAAAATACCAGGGGTTAGGCCACCCTCTACTTCATGTTCGGACCCTAATTGTCCTTGGCATGGTTCACTCAAGGTACGCGGGATACTGCTTCAGGTCGTTGTAGAGAAGTTAAGGACGAAGAGCACAGCGGTTGTTAGGCATGACTACCTATACTATGACAGTAAGTATAAGAGGTACGAGTGGAGGAGAACCAGGAAGCACGTTCACGTTCCTCCATGTATAGAGATAAAGCCAGGCGATAAGGTGGTTATCGGCGAGACTAGGCCCTTGTCTAAGACCGTTAAGTTTGTTGTATTAGGCAAGCTGGAGGGGTGAGCGCATGGTAAGGAGGCAGAAGTACACCGCCATACTGTCTAGGTTTGGTTACAGTGCGGGTCTCCAGGTTGGGACCTATGCTGTGGTCGCAGACAACAGCGGCGCCAAGGAGGCCATGATAGTAGACGTGCCAGGCGTCAAGACCAGGGTGAGGAGGCTGGCAGCTGCTGGTCCAGGGGACATGGTTATCGTGACTGTCAAGAAGGGCACGCCGCAGGTAAGGAAACAAATAAGTTATGCCGTCGTAATAAGGCAGAAGAGGGCCTACAGGCGTCCAGACGGAACTTGGATATCTTTTGCTGACAATGCAATAGTTTTAATAAATCAGGACGGGACACCCAAGGGAAGCGAGATTAGGGGCCCAGTCGCCAGGGAGGCCGCTGAGAGATGGCCGTCAATAGCAAAGCTCGCGACATCGATAATATGAGGTGATGCTTCGATGGCAAGCGCGCAGGCAAGGCAGCAGAGGAAGGAATTCTTCAATGCACCCCTTCATATAAGGCACAAGTTCATGTCTGTACACCTAAGCAAAGAGCTAAGGGATAAGCTAGGCGTCAGGTCATTACCGGTTAGGGTTGGCGACAAGGTACTTGTTATGAAAGGCAACTATAAGGGCAAGAGCGGCAAGGTTGCAGAGGTCGATCTAAAAGGGCTCTGGGTTAAAATAGAGGGTATAACTAGAAAGAAGGCTGACGGGACGGAAATATTAGTTAAGTTTAGACCGTGGAACCTGCTTCTCATTGACCTTAATATGAAGGATAACTGGCGTAAGAAAATTATAGAGAGGAGAG
>CAYFFU010000010.1:0-19494 GCA_964342665.1 uncultured Desulfurococcales archaeon | reverse complement strand
ACCATAATGTTGTAGGGCCTTAGGGTAGATAAGCTAGTGTAACTTGAAAGTTATATCATGCTTCTTGGTATGTTGTCAGGCGTGACGAACCTGTTTGGCCACAGCCCAAGCCTTCTGAGCTGGTCCTCTACATGCCTGTACATTATTACGTACTCCCAGTCCACGTCGGTCAGCCTCTCGTCTATAGAGGCCAGCCTCCTGACAAAGCTCCTTACAGCCTCGTCCGTGCTGAAGCTTATCATGGCCGCTGGGTACACGCTCTTGCCAGGCTCAAGCCCGGCCGAGACCAGGTTCTCTAGCGCCTTGAACTGAAGGTCGTAGAACTCGCTTGAGGCGCCAGTGAGCCTGTGAAACTCCTCGGGCGACGCGCCCTTAAATGAGACCCTGACCACGACGTTGTTCAGGCTCGCCAGGTCTTTAGCATATGAGGCATCATAACCTATTAACAGGCCGTTGGTCTCTATAATGAACGTTAGGCCCTCCTCGTCAAGTAACTTAGCAAGCCTCAGTATGTGCTCCCTGCTTATAGTGGGCTCCCCGCCGCTTAGCCTAACCTGCGTGAACCCCTTTGACTTCGCTATGGAGTATATTGCGCTGAAGGCCTCCTCAGGGGTTCTGAACTTACCCAAGCTCGCGTTGTCCCTGAACCTCCAGCTCCAACAGAAGGCGCAGGACAGGTCGCAGCCTATGACGTCGCCCGTGGCTATTCCGCCGTACCACCTGTCCGCGCGGAACCTGTAGTATAGCCTGAGCTCTTCACCGCCGACCCTCTTGGTCACAAGCTTTCTGACAGCCTCGGCCCTCTCTATCGGGTTGTAGCCTGCGCGCTGGGACATGCCCGCTTCTTCACAGCTATGTGCCGTCCAGGCCTTATACGTTGAACATCGCACAGACGACGGCCCAGCGATGCATGCCATGAAGTGAGTCGTCCCTATTAGCTTCTGTGCGCACAGAGACTTGTGGATGAGAGCGAGGTGCCCAGGGGAAGGAGAAGGCAGGATCCAACGCAGGTGCAACAGCCCCAGCGAAGGCGCAGGCCATCAACAACGCCAAAGCGGGCAACCAGCGAGGATGACTTAAAGGCGCTGACGCCTGTAGTGGCTGAGAAGCTCATACCCCTTCTAGGCCTTGACCTTATTGGGCTTAAAGCTGATGACATAAAGGACCTTGTGTACTCTGTGCTAAGCTCCATAGCTGAGTCGAGGTCCTCTAAGCTAACCGAGGACGTAGCCATAAAGAAGATCATGGCTACCAAGGACGGCATATTGAAGGCCATAGCGGCCTCCCTACTGTCAAGGGAGGGTCAGATGACCAGGGAGCAGCTGGAGTTCATAATAGCCTACGCGCCTGACCTGGCGGGCCGCGCCGCGCCTTACCTATACAGGGTGGCGACCAAGCTCAACGCGCCTGACGTGGTGGACTCCCTCAGGGGGCTGTGGTCCCAGTACGGTAATCCAACTCCGGTCGAGTGCCCAAGGTGCGGCTTCAGGGCGGTGACCCCTGACCTCACGTGCAGCGTCTGCGGCGCTGAGCTAAGCGAGGGGGAGCTTAAGAGGTACATGAAGTTCGACGAGATGCTGACCAGGCTGACCTCGAGGCTTCACCCAAGGCTCATCGAGGAGATACTGGCAGCAGGGTACGTCGTGCTTGACGGCGACATAAACCCGCCTAGCATGGCGCCTAAGCAGGGCTTCTCGCTCATAATTCACCTCAATAAGTCTGAGAGGGAGCTCCTCAAGAAGGCCCTTGAGGCCTACTCAGGCAACACTTCAACTCTGAGCGACTCCAGGCCCAACCTCTCGCAGTAGCTGCAGACAGCCCTAGCTTTTGATGTGAAGCCGCCGCAGACCCTGCACCTGGTCGTGAAAGACTCCCCGAGCCTTTCCGCAATCGCTAAGGCGCCATAGTCCATCTCAGGCCTGCCTGCTACCGACATGTAGACCCCTTTAACTGAAACCTTAGGGACGCAGGCAGGCCTAACCATGTCAACAACGTTGTCCAGGAACTCCATGGCAGCTACGGCCTCCCGCTCCACAAGCGAGAACAGGTTTATCACCTTAATGCCGTTTACCTCGAAGAGCTGCATTGCCTCGCTAATGCCGCACCTCCTGCCACCGAGGAGGGACTCAAGCATCGTCAACGTCAGGTCGGTCCTGCTGAGCGGGAGCACGACTACGTCAGCGCCGAGCCTCGCTGCCAGCTGTAGGGACCAGGCCCTATCATATCTTATACATGCTATCATGTCCTCATGGCTAGGCGGAGATGGAAGGACCTTCACCCTCACCCGCCTGCACCTGGTGTCACACCCTTCCAGCGCCAGCCCCTCCTCGTAGAACGTTGGTACGGCAACTACTATGTTGGACTTAAACCTCCTCTCAACAGATGAGAGCACCCTAGCAGCCAGCAGCGAGGCGGTCGGCATGCTAGCCGTTATTGGCACTAAGAACGTCGAGCTCTCCCTGGGCTTGGCCCTGCTAAGGGACCTCGACGAGAGGCCCTCGATTGCCTTGAAGAGGCACCTCTCGCAGAGCCTCTCGCCGCTGTAGGACCTGTAGTACTTAGCTGGCCTGACACCGCAGACGTCGCAGGGCTCAGCAAGCACGCTTAGTCACTTCCGGTCTCCGCAATCTGAGTACGGCGGCCTCCCTAGGAATTCTCGGGCTCTTTATTCTAGTAAATTACTGCAGGAGTCGCTATAGAAATATGAGGGCGCCGCTGAGGTGTTACCAGTTGTCAACCGACAGCCGCACCATTAATAGCCACATGCCGCAGTGGGTAATATCGATAGTGACACGGCAGGTCTGTGGGTATTCCTCATTTAGCTTAAGCCGCTATGACGCTCTATCTCTGGTGTTCTCTTGTCCTGCAGAAGCTTATGTTGTGGGACTGACAGCAGTTAGCAGATCTGTGCTAGCTCACCTAAGAGTTACTGCTAGCAGCTGAGGTGACTACTATGAGCAGCAGAAGCGACGTAAGACAGGTAGAGCTCCTGAGAGAGTCCCTGCTAAAGCCTGAGGCCGAGAACGAGGCCAAGGAGCTCCTGCTCTCGGAGATATATGAACAGGTAAGGAGATCCTACTCGCTAAGGGCCCCCAACGGGGGCAGGCTAGCCGAGAGGCCAAGCTGCCTAGACAGCCCCCCGTGCCCGGACGATATGAAGTTTACGTATAATGCCATTAGGGTGCTCATGAGCAGGTACATGGTTAAAAGCCTTAACGGGGAGTACATGGAGACGCCATCGATGGTAATGGCTAGGGTCGCTAAGGGGTTCAGCTCCCGCGTTAGCGAGACAGACCTTTACGATATACTTATAAATGGCAGGTTCATGTTTAACTCGCCCACGCTCTTTAACATGTTTTCGGACGGGGCAAGGGGGGCCCTGAGCGCCTGTTACGTAACGCCCGTTAGAGATGACATGAGGGGCATACTTGATGGTCTGACAGTTCAAGCCATGACGTTCAAGTACGGCGGCGGCCAGGGCTTCAGCTTCTCTGAGCTGAGGCCTAGGGGCGACGTGGTCGCGGGAACCAGCGGCGTCGCCAGCGGCCCCCTGAGCTTCATGAGGCTGTACGACGTGGCCACAGACGTAGTAAAGCAGGGTGGCAAGAGGAGGGGCGCCAACATGGGCATACTGCACGACTGGCACCCAGACCTGTACAACCCTGACTTTGACCCCTGGAAGGCGCTCTCGGCGTCCCTAGCGCCCCAGATAGCAGCATTGATATCTCAGTTCAGGGACACCCTGGAGAAGCTGCAGAACGACGGATACTACGAGGTAGACAAGACGCTCCTGGACGCCCTTAAGAAGCTGACCGAGGGCTACATGGAGCCCGAGGAGGCCGGCTTCATACAGGCTAAGAGGGCTCCGATGCAGGACTCCTTCCTCACAAACTTCAACATAAGCGTTGGCGTCCACGACGCCTTCATGGAGGCGGTGGTTGAGGACAGGGACTGGTGGATGGTGAACCCCAGGTACAGCGACCTGGGTGATGGAATATACAGGCTTCACTACGCCGTCTCCAGGGCCACGGGCGAGGGCAGGTCGCTGAGGCTCCTGAGGGAGGGGAGGGTCAGCACGCCGTACCTTAACGTCCTCGAGGACGTGCTGGCCGAGTCGCTGAGGAGGGCCCCGCAGGGCGTGGACGCGTCGAGGAAGAACCCGCACGCCTGGCGCTACCCAGCCAGGAGGCTGTGGGAGGAGATAGTCAGGGGCGCCTGGGAGGGCGGCGACCCAGGCCTCTTCCTGCTTGACAACCACAACAAGTGGGTTCCCACGCCGTGGCTCGGCGCCGTGGCCGCCACTAACCCGTGCGGCGAGGAGCCCCTGTACCCCTACGAGAGCTGCAACCTCGGCTCGCTCTCCGTTGACAAGTACGTCAGGGACGGCAGGTTCGACGTCGACGCCTTCGCGAGGGACGTCGAACTGGCTGTGGACGCCCTCGACGCCGTCATAGACCTGAACAGGCAGCCCGACCCCAGGCAGGACCTCGTCAACAAGTTCACGAGGAAGGTGGGGCTCGGCATAATGGGCCTGGCCAACGCCCTGGCCGAGCTCGGCCTCCCGTACGACAGCGAGGAGGCCGTTGCCTTCAGCATGTCCATGATGGCCCTGCTCGAGGCGGCCGCCTGGAAGAGGAGCTGGGAGCTGGGGGCCAGGCTCGGCCACGCCCCGGCCTTCGAGTGCGCTGAGTTCGACTGGAGGGAGCTCAGGTGCGTGAGGCCCGGCAGGCCGGAGGAGATGGTAGAGCTCCTGACCCCGGCGCTGCTCAAGGCCTCGGAGGTCGCTAGCTTTAAGGGCGGCTGGCTCGTGGTGAAGTACCACGACGTGAGGCTCAACGACTACGTCAGGTCGCAGCTGGTGGGGGAGTCCGCCAGGAGGGTCCTTGACGACGGCTCGGTGAGGCTCCTAAGCCTCGACGCGCTGGGAAGGGTGCTGAGGGACTTCTTCGGCGTCACGGAGGCGACGCTGGAGGAGGCCAGGAGGATGAGGCCGGAGGAGCTGGCCCAGAGCCCGAGGCACATGCTGGCAATGGCAATATACGACCCTGGGGGCCTCTGGGAGGCCCTCAAGGCCTACGGCAGGTCCCTGGGGGCCAGGGCGCCGAGGCACACCGCTGTAAACACCACGGCGCCGACTGGAACCATTAGCATAATTGCCGGCACGACAAGCGGGATAGAGCCGTACTTCGCGCTGGTCTACCTCAGGAGAGTCACCATAGGGGAGCTCTGGGAGGTTATCAAGGCCTTCAGGGACAGGCTAGTCGAGGCTATAAGGGACTCGGGAGCGCCCATCGAGCTCCTCGATCAGCTGCTTGAAGTCATCTCCAGGCACAAGGGCAGCCTGAGGTGGGCCCTCGAGGACATGGAGAAAGCTATCAGAGCTGCGGCCCTGCAGGAGCTCCCTGGAGGCAAGGTAGTGAAGGCCCAGTGGAACCCTGAAAAGCTCATAGTGAAAGTGAGGGAGCTCGCGAGGCTCTTCGCGACGAGCATGGACTTCGACGTCTGGTACCACGTAGCCCACCAGGCGGCGGCCCAGCTCTACACGGACCAGGCGATAAGCAAGACCGTGAACCTGAGGAAGGAGGCGCCCGTCGAGGAGGTCGCCACGGCGTACTTCACTGCGTGGCTCGCAGGTCTCAAGGGCGTCACCGTGTACAGGGACGAGAGCAAGGGGGTCCAGGTGATATACTTCGGGGGGCAGGAGAGGAACCTGAGCGGCGCTCCAATAAGGCTTATCAAGAGGGCATCGATGAGAATGGCGCTGGTAAAGAAGGAGGTCAGGCCTGAGGAGCTGCAGGCCGACGAGAGGCTGAGGTCGCTCTTCGACGTGAAGGAGAAAGGAGACGTCGTTGAAGTAGATGCCGATGAGAACAGCACGTGCAAGACCTGCAACATCTAAGGGCATTCGCCAATAACTTGCGACGCCAGCCCAGAGGTGATGGTACTTTTTAAAATGCTGGTTACAGGTCAGATGACCTGTGAGCATAGTTGACAGAGGGGCGCCGCTCAGGGCCTTCCTTTAAGTACATAATTGGCATAACAGCCATAGTCATTATAATAGGCCTATTAGTGCTCGCGCATGAGGTCTATGGGCTTCAGGCAGTAGTGGTGGATGGCAGGAGCATGCTCCCTACCCTGCAGTCCGGCGACATAGTCTTCATAGTGAGGGTTCCCCCGAGCAAGATAAATGTGGGCGACGTAATAGTTTACAGGTTTACTGGCAACTTCTATGGCATATACCTAAATAACGCGCTAATAATCCACAGGGTCATATATAAGTATTACCATGACGGCATCCTCTGCTTTGTCACCAAGGGTGATAATAACCCATTCCCAGACCCAGGCTACCCCTCCATATGCGGCTACGTCAACATAAACGGGACCGAGGTGGGCGGCACCCCATATTACTTTGTGCTAGGCGAAGTCGTAGGAGGGTCTAGGCCCTTAGCTATCCCTTACATAGGAGGACTTACCCTCGCTGTCCGCTAAATACCTAGCGACCTCCCTGACCCAACGCCCAGCCACGTTGTTCTCAGCGAGCCTCCTGAGGGCCTCCTGCCTAGTAGTTCCAAGCCTCATGGTGAGGTCTCCCAGGCTCTTGCTTATGTTATTAAACGCCATCATGTGAAGCTCGCAGAACTGGGACCCCTCCTCGGCAGGACGGCCACAGATAACGCACCTCCTCCCAGGCCTTCCCTTGCCGTTGAACGAGGCGAGCATAGAGCCTATTTCTGCAAGGTCAGCGCCCATGTGCTTGCTGACCAGCCCTGAGATGTACTCCTTAGCCTTGCTTACAACAGCATCCCTCGTGGCCCTGCCCTCGCTTATGTCCTCCAGGAGCTTCTCAAAATCCCTTGTGAGCGAGACGCTCAGCAGCTCAGGGGCTAGCGTGCTAAGCGCCTTATAGACGGCGAACCCGAGGTCTGTAACCTCAGTGGCTCGACCCTGCTGCCTTAAGAACCCCCTCCTGTAGAGGGTCTCTATTATCCTCGCACGGGTACCCTTTGTACCCAAGTCATTGGCTTCCATCCACTCAAGGAGCGAGAGCCTGCTCAGCTTTACTCCAGGCCCCTCCCAGACTGTCCTCAGGCTCACCTTGGAGACCGCCACCTGGTCCCCTATATTTAATGGCGGCAGCTCCGCTGACCTCTCCTTACGGAAAGGGTAGTACTTGGTCCAACCTGGGTCCACAACTTGGGCGCCCTCAGAGCGCCATTTCCTTGACTTATGATCGACCAGCACTGCTGTGGTGCTCGAGACTATCTCAGGGGTCGCAAAGGTGGCCAGGAACCTCCTAACTATGAGGTCATAGATGGCCCTGTGCTTAGAGTCAAGCCTTGTAGGCTGCTCGCCCGTCGGGTAAATAGCTGGGTGGGCAGGGTCGTCAGACTTCCCCTCGTGGGGCTCAAGGACCCCTTTAGTCTCGTCCAGCAGCCTTGTAACAAGCTCGCTGTACTCCCTCTGCCTGCCAATAGACCTTACAACTTCCACGTAGTTCAGCCCCCTGGGCAGCTTCTCGCTGTTTGTCCTAGGGTAACTTATCAGCGCCGCAAGGTAGAGGTCCTCTGCAACCTCCTGCGTGGTAAACGGTGACATGCCGTAAATTCTGGCTGCTTCTTCCTGCAGGCGCGTCAAGTTAAATGGAGGCGGCGGGCTCACCACCTTCCTCGTGCTACGGAAGTCCACAACTTTCATCTTGCCTGAGACCTTAACCTCCCTGGCTATCAGCCTGGCCTCTGCGAGAGTCGAGGGCCTCCAGCCCTCGGGCACCGCAGTGAAAGTCCTTCCTCCTGCGTTGAGCTGCGCGGCCAGCGAGAAGACCGGCAGCGGAACGTATGAGTTTATCCTGATCCACCTCCTCACGGCTTCTGCAAGGGTTGGAGTCTGAACCCTTCCCGCGCTCAGCGATATCCTGCTGCCGGCCGCGCTGGCGTAGGCCTTCATCAACAGCCTCGAAAGGTTTATCCCCCAGAGCCAGTCAAGCTCAGCCCTTGCGACTCCAGCCATGGCGTTATTTATGTCAAGGGGGAGCAGCCTCCTGTAGGCCTCCTTAAGCTCCGACGGCACAAGGCTTGAGAACTTCATTCTCTTAGCCCTTCTAAGGTCCCCGAAGGTCTCTATTATCTTGAACCCTATGGTGCTGCCCTCTATGTCGTAGTCACAGGCGTTTATAAAGTACCTCGCCTTGGGGACAACCCTTGAGAGAACCTCATAGTATGGTTTAAGGTATGAGGACCTCCTCTCAAACTTCCATATGGGCTCCCACCTAATAGTTGTGACCGGCAGGCCCTCCACTGACGTCGATGGACCAAACATGTGGCCTGCGCTAGACACTACTACAACAGGGTACTCGTGGCCTGTGCTTATTATGAAGAGAGGCACCCTGTTCACAATGCACTTGGTTGGCCTGCCCAGCGCGTAGGCTATCTTGTTAGCGGCCTTTGGCTTCTCTGCAATTATTACG
Organism: uncultured Desulfurococcales archaeon; assembly: GCA_964342665.1. GTDB lineage: Archaea > Thermoproteota > Thermoprotei_A > Sulfolobales > Acidilobaceae > Acidilobus. Next base: position 11,030 of record CAYFFU010000010.1, on the reverse strand, counting down.
TCGTAGTGGTCTGGCATTGAACACTTAGCTCTCTGCACGCCTGCCGCTCCCTCCTACCTGTTCTTTGGCCAGTTTAGAACCAATCGAGCTCATGCTACTTAGCCCTTAGCGGCCCATTAAAGGCCTCTTAAGTTACAACGACCGCGCAGCCTACTAAGATAAGGGATATCGCTACTTCTTGAGGAGCTCCGAGAGGTCCATTCTCTTCACTTCAACCTCGAACCCCAGCGACTTCAATGAGTCCACTATTACTTCCTCCTTCACCCTCCTATCAAACGTTATTACCACGTACCTCTCAGAGCCCTCCTTAATTAGCTTGATGCTGTCTACTACCACGGCGCCCTTTATCATGTCACCTATGTCCTTATCTGGCACTACGTAGTCCTTAAACTTCTTCTGCTGAAACTCGTAGAACTCGTCAAAGTTCCTCACTATCCTTAGCGACTCCATGACGTCCCTTGACTCCACGTTTAACCTTTTGCTGACGTCGACTATCAGTTTCTCCGCGACGTCTAGGGGCAGCCTAACGCTCTTGTACTTCCCCATGTCTATCTCAACAGTAGCTGAGGGCAACGCATGTCCCTGCCTGTTCAGTCTACCTAGGACTTAATAACCTTTGATAACACTTGAATAGCGCCGATGATGAGGGTTAAAAGCTGTGACCCTAGATGATCGAGGCTAGGCGCCTGAGGCGAGCTTAGATGCAGGAAAGCCCCAAGGTCGCTGTCATTAAGTTGAGCGGTTCCCTCATATCATCATCTAAGGAGAGCTACCTGAAGGACCTGCGCAAGTCTATAGAGGACGTCCTGAGCTCTGGCTGGAGGGTTGGCATAGTTGTCGGCGGCGGCCAGGTCGCCAGGTCTTACATATCGCAGCTTAGGTCCCTCGGGGTCCCTGAGTCAATACTGGATGAGATAGGAATAGAGTCCACAGTACTCAACGCTATGGCGGTGGCGGCAGCCCTCTACCCAAGGTCACCAATCAACGTACCGAGGAACATTAGGGAGTCGCTGCTGGAGTTCCAGGAGGGCCTGGTACCTGTCATGGGCGGCCTCCAGCCTGGGCACAGCACCAATGCTGTTGCAGCTATCCTTGCCGAGACGATAGGGGCTAAGCTAATTGTAAACCTGCTCAATGGAGTGGCCGGAGTTTACACTGGAGATCCAAGGGATCCCGCCTCTCGCCTAATTAGCAAGGCCACCTACGATGAGCTTGAGAACATCGTAAGGGACAAGGCCAGCCTCGCCGGGACCTACGAGCTCTTTGACTCAGTCGCACTTGCTATAGTTAAGAGGAGCTCTATTAAGGTCAGGTTCGCTGATGGCAGTGACCCGTCAGTCATCTATAGGATTCTCGTTAAAAACGAGGAGCTAGGGACCTTAGTAGGCTAATTTGGCTAGACTTACAGGGTGTGCCTGTCCCCGTAGGCTGTTGTGACAAACCGTTCGGCGCCCTAGGGGGTCTATGAGCGCGGCATCAGGCTTCAAATTCTAAACCATACGCACAGGCAACATCTGCCGCCGAGGCATCCTAGTACCGATTTATTATTTGTTTAGACTGGAAGTCACCAAATTAAGTTGAGCGTCAAACAGCTGTTACCGCTCGCAGAAACGCTGCATGAAGCTCTAGGCAGCGCCCTCCTCGGTGCCGCCGCCCTCCTCCCCGCCCTCGGCCGGCGCCTTAGATTTGCTTGAAGACCTCCTCCTTCTCCTTCCCCCGCTAGAAGTCTCCTTCTTGGCCTTCTTGGCGCGCCTTACCCTTCTCCTCTTCCTTACGCTCTCGCCTGCCTTCTTCAGGGCGTCCTCTACCTTTTCAAGGTAAAGCGCCTTGGCTTCATCTATAGTTATCTTGCCCTCACTGGCGCTCTCCAGTATGTCAAAGGCGTTTAACATAATTTCAAGGAGCTCCGGGCTGCTCACCTTGTACTCTAGCAGTTCCCCCTCCTCAGCTGAGGTCTCGGAGCTCTCCTCCTCGTTTTCCTCGCTTTCTTCGACGTTTTCCTTCTCTTCCTCCTGGTCCTCGCTCATTGGTATCTCCTTATTACTGGTAGTGTAAGGCTGTGAGTTAAAAATTTAAAAGCATCATAAAAGCACAGCGGTTTGGTGCGTGAGCTTAAATGTCTGCACAGCGGCAAGTAAAGCTTTACCCTACGTCAAAGGACGAGATAGTAATAGGGCCCTCTACATTAACTAAGTATGAGAGGTCTAAAATTATAGGGCTAAGGGCGCTGCAGCTGGACAACGGCGCTATGCCACTTGTAGACCCTGACAAGGTTGGAATACCCAAGGACTCCATAGCTGTAGCCCAGTACGAGCTTGATCACGGCTTACTGCCCATATCTGTTGTAAGGTATACGCCGTCGGGTCTTGTACAGATAATACCTGTGAAGCTTCTGCTTTAGCACTGTGGGTCAGGCATAGCCGACAAGTTGCTGCGCAGCTCAGCTACCTTGCAGGACCAGCCTCAGCTCAGGCCCAGGCTCCGCAACAACGCTTTTAAGTATGTGAGAAAGGAAAGTAAAAGGCTATGGTGGCGGCTAATGGTTAAGGCCCCTAAAGGCTATAGACATAGGACTAGGAAGCTGTTGACAAAGAGCGTGAGGGAGAAGGGAGCAGTGCCTAGGGCGAGCGTGCTGTTCTACCCATATAAGCTGGGAGACAAGGTAGCTATAGTCATAGATCCGTCCTTCCACAAGGGTATGCCACACCGCAGGTTCCAGGGCCTTACAGGCACTATAGTCGGAACTCGCGGCAGGGCCTATGTGGTCAGCGTGCCCGTAGGCAACTCCGTTAAGACCGTGATTACGTACGCATCGCACCTCAGGCCTCTTAAGGCCTAACGAGGTGCCTATTAACATGCTAAGAAAGCTTGAGGGCAGAAGATACCTAACGTACAGCGAGGCCCGCCAGATAATGGAGGCCAGGATAGCCGAGGCCAACGGGGCCCTCAACCCAACGCAGGAGAGAACCTGGCAGTACCTCAAGACGTTCGGGACGGCTGACCCAACTCTTGCAAGGAATGCGGTCGATGAGTTGGTTAAAGAGGGCATTGATGAGTACTTGGCCGTCCAGCTCGTCAACCTTTGTCCTGACGACGACGGGTTCGTAAGGCTCATACTAAGCTCTAAGGAGAACCTAGAGGTGACGGACGAGCTTTTAGGCAAAATTAGGGCGACCCTTAGCAAGGTATGCCAGGGCGCCGCGTCCTCCTCGCAGGCCTAGGTTCCTTTAATAAGTTAAAGCCGTTGTTGCCCTGCATCTGAGGCAAATTAATTAATGTTAAAGTGTTAGCCCTGCCTGTTCTAGCCTTAAAAGGCCTAGGAGGACTACTTGAAACAAACTGAAGAGCCTAAGCTGTGCTGAGGCCTAGATCGGGTGAGTTATGCCTCAGCGCCCAACGGCCGCGTTGGAGCTCCCCTGCTGTGAGCGGTACTTTGGATGGTACTTCTTTATCATCTCCTCCCTAATGTTTGTCAGTTCGTCCTCTGGGAGCTCTGCGAGTATGTCCCACGCTATGTCCAAGGTCTCCTCTATCGAACGGTTCTCCCTCAGTCCCTGGCTCAGGAACCTCTTCTCAAAGAGGTCTGCGAACCTCAAGTACTTCTTATCAACGTCACTTAGGCCCTCCTCTCCGATAACAGCTGCCAGGCTTCTGAGCTCGACGCCCCTGCTATATGCAGCGTACAGCTGGTCACTGACCTGAGCGTGGTCCTCCCTGGTCTTGCCGGCGCCTATGCCCTCCTTCATAAGTCTTGAGAGGCTCATGAGCACGTTAATTGGCGGGTATATGCCTCTGTTATAGAGGTCCCTGCTCAGAACTATCTGTCCCTCAGTTATGTAGCCCGTTAGGTCTGGTATGGGGTGCGTTATATCATCGTTAGGCATCGTCAGTATGGGCATCTGCGTTATGCTTCCCTTGCGCCCATGAACCCTGCCGGCCCTCTCATATATGCTGGCCAGGTCGCTGTACATGTAGCCTGGGTAGCCCTGCCTGCCAGGAACCTCTTCCCTCGCAGCGCTGATCTCCCTCAGCGCCTCGGCGTAGTTAGTCATGTCGGTAAGTATGACCAGGACGTGCATATCGTTCTCATAGGCCAGGTACTCGGCCAACGTCAGCGCTGACCTAGGCGTGACTATTCTAAGCATCGCAGGCTCGTCAGCCAGGTTGACAAACATGGCTACGCGCTTCATGGCTCCCATTTCCTCAAAGAACTTCCTGAAGAACATGTAGTCATCATACTTTATGCCTATTGCTGCAAAGACCACGCTGAACTCCTCTTCCTCGCCCCTCACGGTGGCCTGCCTAGCTATCTGCGCGGCAAGCTCGTTGTGAGGTAGCCCGCTGCCGCTGAATATTGGCAGCTTCTGCCCCCTAACCAGGGTGTTCATGCCGTCTATTGCGCTAACGCCCGTCTGTATGAAGTCCTCTGGGTAGGCCCTGACCGCTGGGTTTATTGGCGACCCATTTATGTCGTACTTCTCCTCTGCTATTATGTCAGGGCCTCCGTCTATTGGCTTCCCTAGGGCGTCGAACGTCCTGCCAAGCATGTCTGCCGATACAGGTATCTCAAGCGTTCTGCCGAGGAACCGCACCTTGGCGCCTGTGGTTGAGATGCCCGTGGTCCCCTCGAATACCTGAACTACAGCGGTGTTGCCAGCGACCTCTAGGACTCTTCCTCTCCGCCTCTCGCCGCTGCTCAGCTCTACCTCTACTATCTCGTCATACGCTACCCTGCTCACGCCCTCAACTACTAGGAGCGGACCCCTTATCTCGGAGATCCTGCTGTACTCCCTAGCGCCCAGCACGCTCATCATTGACCACCTGCCAGCCCATTTATTATGTTAACTATCTCCTTAGTCATGTTCTCTATCTCGTCCACCTTGTCGTTAGGCACCGTGAACCTAGCCCTCTTCATGAGGCTATAAAGCCTTCCTAGGGAGTCCCTTATCTTGCTGACTGACACGTTCCTTTTAACGGCCTCGTTGGCGGCCCTGTAGAACTCTACGAACATCCTCATTAGGGCAAACTGCTTCTGTACCGTTGTGAACGTGTCTATTGGGTCGAAGGCGTTCTGCTTAAGTAGGCCCTCCTTTATAAGGCTCGCAGTCTCCAGTATAAGCTTGTCCTGCTCGCTAAGGCCCTCAGTTCCTATGAGCCTCACTATCTCCCTCAGCTCATTTTCCCTAATAAGGATATCCATTATCGTGGCCCTGTACTCAGCCCAGCGGGGGTCGACGTTCTTGTGCCACCACCCGGCTACGGTCTCCGAGTAGGCGCTGTAGCTAGTTATCCAGTTAATTGCTGGGTAATGCCTGCTGTACGCTAGGGCTGTGTCCAGGGCCCAGAAGACCTTGGTGAACCTCTTGGTGTGGTTTGTCACAGGCTCCGTGAAGTCCCCTCCTGGAGGGCTTACGGCGCCTATAACGGTAACGCTTCCGAGCCTGCTTGGGTCGCCCAGAGCCTTGACTCTGCCGGCCCTCTCATAGAACTCGGCAAGCCTTGACGCCAAGTAGCTTGGGTATCCCTCCTCGGCTGGCATCTCCTCAAGTCTGCCTGCCATCTCCCTAAGCGCCTCGGCCCACCTGCTGGTTGAGTCAGCAACTAGCAGAACATCGTAGCCCATGTCGCGGTAGTACTCGGCCATTGTTATGCCAACATATATGCTGGCCTCCCTCGCGGCCACTGGCATATTACTAGTGTTGGCAACAAGTATACTCCTCTCCATGAGGGGCCTGCCGGTCCACGGGTCCTTGTACGTGGGGAACTTCTCCAGCACCTCGGTCATCTCATTACCTCTCTCGCCGCACCCTATGTATAGAATTACGTTAGCGGACGACCACTGCGCTAGGTTATGGAGGGTCACGGTCTTCCCAGTGCCGAAGCCGCCAGGTATCATTCCGGTGCCGCCCTTGGCCATGGGGAAGAGGAGGTCTATGATCCTCATGCCAGTGATAAGGGGCTCCGTAGGCTCCAGCTTTTCCCTGTAGGGCCTTGGAACCCTTACAGGCCACTTATGGTACATGTACAGCTGCCTTACGTCGCCTCCGCCTAGGTCGACCTCAGCTATCGGGTCAACAAGCGTGTAATCCCCTTCGCTTGCTATCCACTTTACGGTGCCACTTATGTTAGGGGGCACCATTATTTTATGAAGCACTATAGGGGTCTCCTGCACGACGCCTATGACGTCCCCTCCGTGAACCTTGTCTCCAGCCTTTATGGAGTCCGTTGGAACGAAGTGGTACTTCCTGTCCTTCGGTATCGAGGGCACGCTGACGCCTCTCTCCACGAAGATGCTCCTCTTGGGGTCCTTCTTCTCCAGGAAGCTCGCTATCTGTGACAGCGGTCTTTGAACGCCGTCAAATATGCTGCCTATAAGTCCTGGGCCAAGCTCAACGCTTAAGGGGGCGCCTGTGCCCTCAACAGGCTCCCCAGGCCTGAGGCCGCTCGTGGACTCGTAAACCTGGATAAATGCCATGTCGCCCCTAACCCTTGTCACCTCACCTATTAGGCCCTCCTCCCCTACCCTCACCATCTCGTACATCTGAACGCCGGTCATGCCGTCCGCTACTACGAGCGGCCCGGCGACCCTGTGAATTCTTCCTCTTACCACCATCATTGCCCACCTCCGAAAAGCGCCCTGGAAGCTATTCCCCTGAGAAGGGCCTCGTTTTCACTTATAAGCTGATCTAGTGTGTAGTCCACCCTCACGGAGCCGTCCTGGCTCACCGCAACTATGCCACCTATGATGTTTAACGTGTCGTCGCTGACCTCTAGCCCCTCTAAGCCCTTCACTAGGTCCTTCACTAGGTCTAGGTCCTTAGGGGAGCACATGATCTTAAACTTGCCGTACATCTTGGACTCGGCGGAGAGCTCCTTAAGCGCTGCCCGTAAATAAGCGTTGTACCAGTCCCCCCTCTCGCTCGACAGCCTCCTTTTAACTTCATCCATTACGTCGTTTATCGCGTTGTTTTTGATTTCGTCCTCCTTCAGCTTAACCTGAAGGTCAGCAGAAGCCTGCGCACTCCTAAGGAGCTCCTTTAGCTCCTGAGCCTTGGAAGTTATAGAGTCTCGCAGCTTCTTCTCTGCCGCTTCGTAAGCTGAGTTGACAAGCTTCTCGGCAGCCGAGACGCTGTCGTCTAGCATGGAGCTGAACTCTGCAAGCTTCCGCTTAACTATCTCATCCGCTACTCTGGCAGGGTTGCCGCTTATGCTCATATGTTATCACACCCTCCTCTCGTTAGCCCCGGCCCAGCGCCTGAAGGAGCAGCTTCTCAACGTTTATAGGCTCTCCCCTTGACCACTTAGTAGGCAAGAGTAGAAGTGTGACCCCTGCGCTCTTAGCGATCTTCCTGATTGAATCCTCGTCTGAGACTACGTGCCTTAAAACTATCACCAGCGAGAAGCCCTTGGCCGGCGCCTCCGACACTGCAGCCTCCGCCTCTGCCTGACTTGAAACCACCTTAACGCTCATGCCAGCCATCCTGAACAGGGCTAAGCTGTTCTCGTCACCAACTACTAACACTTTAGACTCGTTCAGAGGCGACGACATATCTTATAGCTACCCCTCGCGTGTTGCCATGCCTAAGAGATTTTTAAACTTTATAAAAATATTGTTTTTATAATAAGTTAGCGTAAAAGGTCATAAAAGGCTTTATCGGCAGAAGGAACCTTGCAAGGCTTAAGTTTTTAATACAACTGCCGTGGCTGTACTAATGAGACAGGCTATGCTAATTGCCAACAGGCTTGAAGAGGTGTTAATAGCTGTCCCAAACGAGCACTACGACAGGGCCCTGGCGGAGCTAGCCTCAGCTGGAATCCTTCACGTAGATGAGCCCAAGGGTGAGCTCTCAAAGCTAACTAACAGGGGCTACAGGCACCTCATGCTGGAGTCCTCAGAGCTTAAGTCAAAACTTGAAGGCTTCTTTAAGCTGGCTGGCCTAGAGCCAAGCACGGTCCCTGGCGTAAAGATAGAGGTAAGCACATGGGAGGAGACTTTTCTGGGCATAACTAAGACCTACGAGAACCTTGAGAAGAGGTTGGAGAAGGAGGCTGCCAGGGCCTCGGAGATCTCTGCTAAAATTGCTGAGATAGAGGGCGTGCTGGCAGCCCTGGAGCCCCTGAAGGGACTGAGCTCCGACCTCAGGGAGGCCTGGAACGGAGCCTCTATCAGGGCCGCCGTGGGTACCTTACAGCTAAAGGCCGTCGAGCAGGCCGAGCTGATACTTAAGGGGAAGGAGCAGCTGCTATACGTCATCGAGCAGGTCGGCGAGGACCAGGCAATAGTCTCATTCGCGGGAGCGCCTGACCTTGTAAGGGAGACAGCCTCTGAACTCTCAAGATCGACAGGGTGGAAGCAGTTTATACCGCCGGCCGACGTTGAAGGCTCACCGGCCAAGGCCTCAGATCAGCTAAGAGAGCTGCTGGGCAAGCTCAGCAAGGAGCTCGAAGACATACGCGCGGACGTGAGGTCTCACGTTGATGAACTAAAGGACTACTATACAAAGGTCTCTGCCATGTCCGAGGTATTTAAGTTCCTAGCCTACTCAGCTAGGACTGACACTACGTCCTTCATATACGGCTTTGTTGATAGCAAGGACTCTAAGCGCCTCAGGGAGAGCCTCGATAGGTGCTGCAACGGCGCCTACGTTGTCATGAGCCTTGGCTACAAGAGGGGCGAGAGCTACGTCCCATCTAAGATAGAGCTGCCTGGGTACTTTAAGTGGTTTGAGAACATAGTTGAGCTTTATGGAACCCCGTCAAACAATGAGATAGTTCCGACGGTGTTTATGGCAATAATAATGCCTATCATATTTGGCCTCATGTTCCCCGATATAGGTCATGGGCTCCTAGTGTTACTGTTTGCGATCTTCTACATGATGCCGCGGAGCAGGAACGTAGCCAAGGTAGCAGCCGTGCTAGGGGCAGCTGGAATGATAACTGGGTTCCTCGCAGGCGAGTTCTTTGGCCCTATACCGGCCCACGCAGTGGGGCTAGACACCCTGTGGAGGAGCCTGGGCTTCAAGGTGCCTCCCCTGGAGTCACCCCTAGAGGCGGCGCTGAGCAGCTCCTCATCAAACTACACTATGATACTCTTCAACGAGCTGCTCGACCTGTCATTCTGGATAGGAGGCTTCATGCTGACCTTCGGTAACCTGTTGGGCGTAGCTGACGACATAATTAGCCATGACTATGAGGACCTAGTATCAAGAAGACTGCCCCTGACCCTCCTGTTCCTGGCCGCTGACCTGCCGTTCCTGGTATATTTCAATGCGTATAAGGCCGGCTATGTAATAGAGGTAGGCCTGTTCACGCTAGGGCGCGGTGGACCCATGGAGGCCTTTGTATTCTACGGCGGCATAGCCTCACTCATATGGCTGATAGTTGGCGACGGCGCCTACAGGGCTGCCGTTGGGGAAGGCTTTAAGATCGACCCATATGAGAGCTTCCTCGGCATATTTGAGGGCCTCATAACGGCTCTTGGGAACACCATAAGCTTCCTTAGGATAATGGGACTTAGCCTAGCCCACTCAGGGCTGATGATAGGCTTTACGGTGTTGTACTATGTGCTGCTCACGTCACACCCAGGCCCGCTTAACTACGCCTCGGCCATAGTGGTTTACATAATAGGCAACCTGCTTACCGCAGGGCTGGAGGGCATAGTTGCGTTTGCACATGACCTGAGGCTCCACTTCTACGAGTGGTTTGGCAAGTTCTTCAGGGGAAGCGGCATACCGTTCACTCCCATAAGGGTGCCGGGAGTAACGTTTGTTATACCCTCTGCTCAATAACTTATATCAGCGCGGCGCTGTGAAGAGGGTTGGTATTACTGATTAGCCTGAAATGATGCGTGACACCAGTACTGAGCGCCGTCACACCGTGCCTAGGCTAGTGGCCTTCTGTTGATATGTCACCCCTTAAAAGAAAAATATATATATCTTAGCGATATTTCTGAATATGGAGTAACTGAGATCTCTCCAGGTGCCTAGTCGTGGCCAACGCTAGCGAGGAAAGTAAGGGTGCTCTAAAATATAGGGACACGCTAGTGTGGTTCCTGTTACTCATACTGTCAGAAAGGCCTATGCATGGCTATGAGATAATCAAAAGGATAAGTGAGCTCACAATGAACCAGTGGAGGCCTGCGGCCGGTTCCATTTACCCTCTGCTCAGCTACATGAAAGATCTAGGACTTATAGATATAGTCAGCGTTGAGGAGAGCGGCGTGAGGGGCGGGAGGAGGATAGTTTACTCGCTGACTGAGAAGGGCTGGGATGAGTTCAGAAACCTCCTTGCCAAGAAGAGCGAGTTCTACATGTACATGTTGAGCAACATAATGGGCAACGCAATTAAGCAGCTTAAGGAGCGCGGATTCGAAAAGGACGCCCAGAACGTGTGTGATAACATAAGTAGATGGCTGGCCCAGATATCAAACGTGATCACAACCCAGTGCAGTAGGCCCGTTAGCTCTCCTAACAGCACAACGAATGCCTGAGATCCTACATAAGTTCCCTAAAACCAAGGAACCCTTATTTGAATTCTCTACCTGTTTAGCCGCTGGGAGCTGCATTGTTAACTATAATAGGGGCTGGCCTCTATAGATCACAGCTAACTCATGAAGCCGAGGACGCAATAAAATCTGCTGACATAGTTTATGTTGAGACCTATACATCCCCTAAGAGCTCGTGGATCGTTGAGACCGCCAGGCAGCTCAACAGTAATGTAAGGGTTTCTGACAGGCATCTGCTAGAGGACATGTCGAGAGAGGAGATAGAGCTGGCCAGGACCAACAACGTAGCTATAGTTACTCCAGGAGATCCTATGATAGCCACCACTCACTCCTCACTAGTTGTAGAGGCTAAGACTAGGGGAATAGACGTTAGGCTGATAAACGGGGTTTCAGGTCCTTGCTCCGTAGTGTCAGTCTCAGGCCTACACTTTTACAAGTTCGGCAGGACCGTCACGATTCCAGGCAAATGGAGGGGGGTTGGCGCAAGATATGTAGTTGAAGGCCTTCTAGGCAACCTATGTATGGG
>CAYFFU010000009.1:0-19559 GCA_964342665.1 uncultured Desulfurococcales archaeon | reverse complement strand
GGCAAGGAGAGGCATAGACAGGCTCTACAGGTTTCAGTGGGAGGCGCTTCAGAAGATCAGGGAAGGCAAGGACGTCGTAATAGTGGCTGGCACGGGCACAGGCAAGACTGAGGCCTTCCTCCTGCCCGTTATAGCTAAGGAAGGCAGTGCCTTGCTCCTTTACCCGACTAAGGCCTTAGCTAGGGATCAGGCCAAGAGGCTCTCACAGATCCTAGGTTATACAAGGGCCAGGTACGCTGTGCTGGACGGCGATACGGCTCCTGCGGAGCGGAGGTCCATCTACGAGGACCCACCCAACATAATCATATCAAATCCAGACTTCGTCCATATGGCCCTAGCAATGTCGAGGGAGTTCAGGGAACTTATGTCAAGGATAGACGCCGTGGTGCTTGATGAGATGCACGTATACCAGGGGGTTTTCGGGTCGCACGTTAAGTGGATAATCTACAGGTTACTCCAGGAGGCAGGGGACCTACAGCTAATAGGGTCAGGGGCAACAATAGGCAACCCGGAGGACATAGGGCCTAAGCTTTTCAACAAGCCCTATGTTGAAGTTGTCAGAGGCCCCCCTAGGCGCAGGGGACAGGCGCTTCACGCTTTCGTCAGCTATGGCAACTTAAGCAGGTGGTCATTCGCGGCTTACCTAATAGCGTCGCTTGTCAAGAGCGGCCTTAAGGTGCTTGGGTTCACCGACTCACAGCAGATGACGGAGCTAGTGGCCAGGATAGCCAAGAAGGAGTACGGCGTTGATGTTGGCGTTCACAGGGCTGGGCTGCCAGCTGAGCATAGGAGGTCTGTGGAGCGCAGGTTCTCTGAGGGCTCCCTAAGCGCTGTGGTGGCAACGTCAACGCTGGAGTTAGGTATAGACATAGGCGACCTGGACGCTGTTGTGATGGCATCGCTGCCTAAGAGCTACACAAGCTATGTCCAGAGGGCTGGAAGGGCTGGAAGGAGGGGTAGGCCAGGGCTTGTGTTGACCCTCATGGGCGACGATCCCATAGAGGCCTACTACTCATCAAGGCCAAGCGAGTTCTTTGGAAGGGCCCCAGACCCAGCCTACATAGAGCCCAGCAACCCTGAGGTTGCGGCAGTGCACCTGGCCGCTATGCTGCTCCAGAGGGGCGCTATCAGGGTCAGCACGCTTCCGGACGAATTCAAGTCAGTGGTGGAGCGCCTGGTCAGGGAGGGACTTGCAAGGAGGAGGTCGGACGCGCTGCTCGTCAACTACAGGGCAGCTGCAAATTACGTCCAGTCGCGCAGCCTTAGGAGCGCCGGCCCCATGGTAAAGATAGTGAGCGGCGCTAAGGTAATAGGTGAGAGGGAGATGCCCATGGCTCTGTACGACCTTCACCCTGGCGCTGTTTACTACCACGCTGGCAGGCCTTACATATCTACCTTGCTGGACTTAAACTCTATGAGGGCGCAGGTCTCAGAGCTGCCCCAGAGCGTGAGCTTCTACACGAAGCCTTTATACAACATAGACATATTAGAGGTCGACATTGAGGACGAGAGGTCCTACGGGCCAGTGGCCGCGGCCTATGGAAGGGTTCACGTGAAGGTGTCCACAACAGGGTACGTCGTTAAAGACGAGTTCAGCGGGACCACGATATCAGAGGTGACCTATGACGTGCCAATATCATGGGACTACTGGACTAAAGGGGTGCTGCTAAGGTACCCATTAATGGACTTCGACACCGTGGAGGAGTCCCTAAGCGCATACCACGCGCTGGAGCACGTCCTCATATCCGCGGCCAGGCCCGTGGTGGGCGCTAGCGACACAGACCTAAGCGGCGTTAGCTACCCCACAGGTCACATAGTGATCTATGACTCCCACGTAGGAGGTAACGGCGCCTCTAGGCTCGCCTACGAGAGGCTCCTCAGGGTACAGGAAATAGCTAAGAGCATAGTCAGCTCCTGTACCTGCCAGGACGGCTGCCCTAGGTGCGTCTACTCGCCGTACTGCGGTAACAACAACAGGTTCCTCTCAAGGCACGGCGCCCTAAGGGTTCTGGAGGGCCTGAGAGGTGCCGAGAAGCCAAAGGCGTTAGACATAGATGCAATAAAAGGGGAGAGCACAAAGGCCGCCTAGGGCGCCCTTTGCTGTGAAACTGCAACAGGCTTAGCTACTATCCTCTCGCGGCTTATCTCCTCGAGCACCTTGCCCTTGGTCTCTGGTATGAACGCGGCAGTTATGCCTATGCCTGCCAGGCTCGCTACTACAAGTATCAGAAATATGAACCCTAGGCCGAGGCTAGGCGTTGACTTAAGTATTGGGAACAGGAGGGTGGTTATAGCGGCGCCAACCTTGCCTGCTGCCGCGGATATTCCATGTCCCGTGGACCTGTACCTAACTGGGTATACCTCGGCGGGCAGTATGAACGTAGTGGTGTTTGGCCCTAAGTTAAGGGCTGTGAGGGAGAGGCCGAAGGCAGCGTAGATGAGGTAGCTGCTCACGTGCATGAGCCCATAGAAGTAGAGCGTCATAGGCGCGTAGACGGCCGCCGCTATTAAGAAGCCAGCGATCTGAAGCGCCTTCCTGCCTACCTTATCTACCAGCGTGGCCGCTATGAAGTAGCCTGGCACGCCTATAAGTAGCGGGACGCCGGCCCCGAGCACTTTCCCTACGGCCGTGTGGAAGGGTACCAGCGCCTGGGATATTGTTCCTGAGAAGACGGACGTTCCGTAAAGCGCCATGTCCATAAACGTCCAGGGGAGCGTAGTGCCTATGAGCAGGGCTCCGAACATACTGATGAACTCCAGGAAGCTGATCTTCTCGGCTACAGCTGGGCGCACCTCAGCCTCGGAGCCAGTTACAAGCTTTAGGCCCTTGGAGGCCTCGTTTACGTCACCCTTCACTAGAAGCGAGTACCTAGGGGTCTCTGGGACGTGCCTCCTGAAGTAAACTACTAGTGAGGGAGGTATGGCGCCGATGCCTGCTACAACCCTCCACGCTAGGTCTGGCGGCAGGTAGCCCGCCGCGAGCAGGCCTACTATAACCGAGGTAGCTATTCCAAACCCCTGCATTGAGAAGACCAACGCCACAGACTTGCCCCTTGTCTTGGTTGGGGCGTACTCGCTGGCTATGGTTGCCGACGCAGGATAGTCGCCGCCTATGCCAAAACCCATTAGGGTTCTCGTCGCCAGGAGCATGAGGAACGACGTTGAAAAGGCGCTCAGGGCGGCGCCTACCGCGAGTATCGCCGCCTCGATGCCATATATCTTCTTCCTGCCAAGTAAGTCTAAGAGCCTGCCGAAGGTCAGCTGCCCCAGTATTGCTGACCATATGGCCGACGACGCCAGAAGGCCCATCTGAACGCTCGTCAGGTGCCACAGCGGCGTGAGGAAAAGCAGCATTATGTTTATGTTAAATAGGTCGTAGGCATCAGTGAAGAACCCCATGCCTGAGACCAAAATGACCTTCCAGAGACCCATCGTCAACCTGTTTGTGGAGTCAAGGTACTTGAAGGGGTTTCCGTCGCCGTCACTAGGGCTCTGTTTCAACCTCTTCTGCACCACATAGAAGCGCCTATCTTGGCTATTTAAGCATGTCTATACTTTATGTGGAGCTCTATAGAACTCTATATAGAAAATATATCATATATAGCAGCTGAACCTTTAAAGTCTAGGACGTTCGGTGATGGCGTAGGCGAGCTGCCATTGGGTGTGCCTGACGACCTATTTAGAGCAGCCAGGTCCGTGCTAAACAATGCCTATGCGCCCTACTCGGGCTATAAGGTAGCCTCAGCGGTTAGGGCTGAGAGCGGCAACATTTACACGGGCACTAACGTTGAGAATGCTAGCTATGGTCTTAGTATGTGCGCCGAGAGGGTGGCAGTCTTTAATGCGGTGTCTAGGGGAGAGCGCAAGATAAAGGAGGTCCTGGTCCTATTTGAGTCTGGCGAGCCGGCGCCCCCCTGCGGGGCCTGCCTCCAGGTAATCTCAGAGTTCGGCGACGATGATACGGTGATTCACTCGGTGTCGCTCTCGGGAGGGGAAAGGACGTGGCGGCTCTCAGAGCTCCTTCCAACTAGGTTTAACAAAGAGTACCTAAGTAGGAAAAAAGGCCCAGAGCCTGCTTAGCATGCTTAGAAGTATGGCCTCAGCGCGTAGTTTATGGACTCGAAGGTCAATGGGTGCGGGCCTGCCACCCAGGCTAAGTTCTTCGCAGTTAAGTTGTTTTCAATGGCCACCGCAAACACGGCTGCCAGCTCCGCTGCGTCGTGCGCGTATGCCTCAAATCCTAGCACCCTCAGGGACTCCTTCTCGAGGAGTATCTTCATCCACCCTTCGCGGTGGTTCACTATCTCAGACTGAGCGTCATGCTTTAAGCTGTAGTTGACGACCTCGTAAGGTATCCCGAGCGCCTTCAGCTCGTCCTCAGTATACCCTACTAGGGCTATCTCAGGATACGTGAAGACTGTGTAGGGCACTGAGTGATAGTTAAACCTGTAGACCTCTTTACCGGCTAATATGTTCCTTGCAACTATGACGCTCTCCTTCACGGCAGCGTGGAACAGCATAGCCTTGCCGGTCACGTCGCCGGCTGCGTAGACGTTGGGCAGCGTTGTCCTGAGGCCTGGAGTCACCTGAACGCCCGTCTTGTCAACCTTGAGGCCCTGGCTCTCGAGAGCTTCAAGTCCATAACCCCTGGTCCTGGCCCTCCTGCCCACGGCCATCAGGACCTCCTCGGCCTCAACTTCTAGCTCTGAGCCGTCCTCCCTCTTGGCCTTAAGTACCTTCTGCTCGCCCCTCTTCTCTATAGCAGATGCCGGGCTCTTGAGGTAAACATCGACGCCCGCCTCCTTCATCCGCTGCAGCGCGGCCTCTGACAGCTCAGGCGGCATGTTAGGCAGCAGCCTGTCCATCATCTCAATGATCGAGACGTGCACGCCCAGCCTGCTTAGCATGTCAGCCACTTCGATGCCTATGTAGCCTCCCCCTATTATTGCTAGCTCCTTCGGTAGGCTGCCCATGGTCTTCTGGTAGGCAAAAAGCGCGTCGCTGGTTATTGCTAGCTCCTTTCCCGGTATGGGTATTATAACGTGCTCTGCGCCCGCGCCTATAACAAGCCTCTTAGTCTCAACTTCATAGGTGCCCTCCTCGGTCTCAACCTTGACCTTATTGGGACCCAGTATTGTAGCCCAGCCCTTTAAGAACGTCAGGTTTGGCTCGTGCTCCTTTATCTCCTCCATGTGGTGCTCGTACCTTATCCTCTGGACCTCCTCCTTGGCTTTAACTACCTCCTGCCAGACCTGCTCAGGGTCGATCTTATTAGTGGTCGACGTGTACTCCAATATCTTAGTCCTCACCGTCTTAGAAGGTATGCAGCCGGCGTACAGGCAGTCCCCACCTAGGTTTCCCTTCTCGTCTACCATGAGCACTGAGAGACCTGCTTCTGCGAGCTCAAAGGCGCCTGGGTATGAGGCGCCCCCTCCGCCTATGAATGCCACGTCGACCTTCTCTGGAACCTTCAAGTTGCTGCCACCTCACTTCCTATTAGCTGTATACAGCTCAGGACAGACAATTTAAGTTCTACGTAACTTAATTAACTGTGCTGTCACTAGTTTGTCAATACTTAGTAATAGAGGGCGACTCAGGGGAAAGTCGCACATCATCTCTTCAGAGTCGCTCCACCGTCCTCATAGTCGCCCTATACCCAGACAGTGCCGGCAGGGCCTAAAGTCCTAATCTTATTTTAGGAGACTCAAAGGCTGCTATATGGGCCCGCGGGGGTTTGAACCCCGGACCACCCGGTTATGAGCCGGGCGCTCTACCTGGCTGAGCTACGGGCCCTCCACTATAGGCTATCGAAGCCCTAATTTTAAAATTTACCGCAGCTCCTTGAAGGTGTGCCCGCCTTCTCCGCCTATTTTGAAGGGGGTCTAAGAGCTCTGCCCCTTGCTGGCGCCCTTGGCTCCCTCAGGAATAGCCCTTAACAGGTCCTTCAGGGTGAGCTCCTGTTTGACATATCTTTCCCATGTCCAGTGCGGCATTCTTTCCAGCAGTCGCCCTAGGGCTTTTGACTTAAGTGAAATCCTAGCCATCAACCTGGACAGTATAGCCGTAGCCATAAGCTCCGAGGCCAGCCTGGAGTACTCCTCGATTATGGAGGCCCTGTCGTCCCAGGCAGCACCAACGGCTCTAGCCAGGTATTCAGCTGATAATATGGCAGGCCTGTTACCTTCGCCGCTCCAAGCCATGACTAGCCCCGCCGCTTCGCCAACCTTAATTAGTCCGCCTCTCTCAAGGGTTGGCCTGCTCGTGATGTCTATAGGCGCTCCCTTCACCTCTAGGGGCTCCTCATTATCATCAACCCTAGACCTGAGGTACCTCTCCGTGAGACCTTGAACCCTCCTGGCGTCCTTTAAGCCTATGAAGCCTGCGCCTGCGTTC
Organism: uncultured Desulfurococcales archaeon; assembly: GCA_964342665.1. Taxonomy (GTDB): domain Archaea; phylum Thermoproteota; class Thermoprotei_A; order Sulfolobales; family Acidilobaceae; genus Acidilobus. The sequence goes on along the minus strand of CAYFFU010000009.1, from coordinate 13,166 downwards.
ACTATCTTGCCGCTGTCATCGTATGGAAAGACCCAGTACAGTCCTCCTTCGCCGGGCCTGAAGTCAAGCCAGGCAAGGCCCGGATCCCAGCTCTTAACTTTACTTAGAACCCTCACGGCCAGAACCTCGTCATCGTAGCTTCCTGCGTACGGGCCCCTGGAGTCTATTGTGAGGCCCTCAGCCTTGCCGTTCCAGGCACCCCTCACTATTGTGACGCCGTGGCCCAGGGCCTGCTCCCTTAGAGTCATGACAAGCCTAGGCTTATCTATAATTGCCCACTTAGAGTTTGGCCTCATGTCAACAGTAGTTACATAACGGCCATCTATAAAGACCTCGACCCTGTCAACTACGGTCTTCACTACGTCGAACTCGTTGGCGACCTTGCTCGCTATAGGGTCCAGGGTTAGCTGCTCTCCACAAGGCTTCGAATATAAGGGGGCCCTCTCATACGCAACCACGTTAAATCCAAGCTCAGCTAATCTCAGCGAGGTTAGAGAGCCTGCTAGCCCTAGACCAACAACTGTTACGTCAGGCCTTGACATAGTATGTGCGGCCCCAGGCTCTAGCTTTAGGAGCCCCTGGAGATTAAAATTTGGGAGTTAGAACAGGCTGGGCCAACGCCGGACATAAAATAATAGCCGGCAATTGAACTGCTCAACGGTCGCGTCAGGCTAAAGAAAAAGAGTCGGCTATCAACATCATGGCCTAAATAAACAGCGGCTACCGGTTGCTGTCACATAGGCAAACACGCTTGGATGTGCGCCAGAAAGCGTGTTTACCTCTCTTTTCCAACCACTATTATGCTTGTGAGCGTGCTCTTAACGCCCTCAAGCTTCCTTATCTTGTCTGTTATTAATGACCTAAGCTTATCCATGTTCTCAGCTTCTACGAACGCCACTAAGTCGTGTATTCCATAAACCATGTAGACCTTCTTGACCTCGTCTATCTTGAGGAGCTCGTTGAATATGTCATTCTCCTTTCCAACATCGGTGTTTATCATAACTATTGCCTGTGCGGTCATCCGGTGCACCCAACCAAGTATAAAGTAAATGCTAGGTCACCAATATAACTTTTAGTGTTTGGGAGACCTTTGTGAGAGGATTTAAGCCTTCAAGGTATGGTTTGAGCAACCGTAGAATTTATTAAGCAAATGCTTAAACATATAAGCGTAAAGGACTATTACGCCACGATCCGGCTCGCTGGTTCTAAAATCTTTAACCCTGGTATGGCTAGGCACAACGGGACCAGGCTTGCGCAAGATAGTAGTTACAGGCTCTGATGAGGTCTCAAGGGCATTTTCTAAGTCATTAAGCAGCCTGCTGGGCGCCGAGCTGTGTGAGCCTACATACAAGACGTTTCCAGATGGTGAGAAGTACCTAAGGCTGGACTGCAATATAAGCGGTGCCGAGGTAATTTATGTAAAGACCATGATACCTGCTCAGGATAGCTCCATAGTAGAGGCTGTCCTTGCAGCTGATGCGATAAAGGCGTCAGGTGCCGAGAGGCTAGTCATGATAGCCCCTTACATGGCTTACGCTAGGCAGGACAGGCAGTTCCTGGCCGGCGAGCCTGTTAGCATAAGGGCCGTCCTTAAGGCTTTGTGGACCTCTGGGTTTAGCGCCTTAGCGACCGTTGAAGTGCATAAGGCCGAGAGCCTAAGACACTTTCCTGGCCCCTCCCTTAACGTAAGACCGTACTCATTTATGGCTGATCAAATAGGGCTGAAGGGATCTGACATAGTAGTGATCTCGCCAGATCTAGGCGCGCTGGAGAGAGCTAAAACGCTAGCGGAGCACCTCGGAGTCTCTTATGACTACTTAGAGAAGAGCCGCGACAGGCTGACGGGAAACATAACTATTAAGCCTAAAGAGGTCAGCGTAGAGGGCAAGCACGTAGTTATAGTTGATGACATAATAAGCACTGGGTCGACTATAGCCAGCGCGGTAGCTATGCTATCGTCTCAGGGGGCAAGGGGCTTTACGATACTTGTAGCTCATGCAATACTGGCCCCAGGCGCTGAGGAGAGACTTAGGTCAGTTGGCATTACAAAAATATATGCGGCCAACACTACTCCGTCAACGAGCAACATAGTTACCAACATAGATGTGGCGCCGCTTGTGGCCTCTGAGCTTCGTAGCAGCGGCATAATATCTCAGCCATAGCTGCAGGCGCTCGGTAACCATCTGTTAGCTTCGATGAGGCGGCTGGAAGCCGAGCGGTCGCGGCAAACACGTGGTTGTGCTAAGAAGTAGTGTCACCCTCTTATTTCTAAGAGCGCTTCCGAGTTATCAATAATCTTCCAGTCCACTCCAATGCCAACCACTACCATAGTGCCTACTAGCTTAGCCCCGGCCTTTCTTACAAGCTCTGCGAGAGCCTTGAGCGTGTGGCCGTGTACGCTAAAATCGTCTACTATTAAGACCTTAGAGTCCTTCGGTATCTCCCTCTTAGTTACGTAGAACACAGTGTAAGAGGCCGGGCCTGAGAGGTGCATGCTTTCAAGGACTGGCTCCTCCGACGGAGGCCTCTGCTTCCTTGCCACCACGATGGGCACGTTAGCTGCCAAGCCAATAGCTGTTGCTAGGCTTATGCCTCCGGCCTCAGGCGTTAAAACTAAGTTGAAGCTCCTGTCGAACCTGTTGATCGCGTACTCTGAAACCAACGTGAGCGCCATAGGATCAAGTGTGACGCCGCTTATGTTGTAAAAGCCGTTGTAGACACGTATGGCCTTGGCTACAAGGCTTGTCACAAAGCCCCTGGAGAGCAGCGAGTCCACGATCTTTCTCGCGTTGCCTTCGGACGGCAGGCTCGAGCCACTTATATACCTGGAGAGCATAGGGACTGGTATTCCTATTATCTTAGACAGCTCCGTGAGGGGGTAGAAGGCCCTCGCTGCCCTAAGTATTCTTACCGCCCTGTACCTGTCATACTTATAGTCAGTCTCAGCCTTCAAGCCCTGTCCAAGGTTAAATTAGTGGAGTATGAGAGCTTAAAGGTTCCTCGACAGCACTTTTAGGCGAGGCATAAAGGGTGGATACGCTTGTACTCTGAGTACACTCTATATGAATGGGTCGGCGTTAAGCCAGAGCTGGCCTACAGCGGTGAAATAAAGCAGGCTGTGCTTCAGTCGCTTCGGGAGGAGCTCGAGGGTCAGGTCGATGATGTAATGGGGATAATAATATCTGTTATAGACGCCGAAGTTCAAGGGGATGGCGTCCTACTTCCGAACGACCCCCAGATATACTTCCCCGTGAGGTACCGCGTGCTTAGCTTCGAACCTATACTACAGGAAATAGATAAGGGCATAGTCAGTGACGCCAGGGAGTTCGGGGCCTTCGTATCCCTGGGGCCTACAGACGGACTCGTTCACAGGACTCAGTTAATGGACGAGGACGTTGACTTTGTTCAAGAGGCCAGGGGATTTAAGGGTCGCGAGACGGGCAGAACACTTAACGTGGGCGACATAGTCACTGTAAGGATAACGCAGGTCAGCAAAGGCCCAAAGAGGCTTGGAGTCATGCGGATAGGGTTAACTATGAGGCAGGCCTACCTTGGCAAAGACGAGTGGAGGCAGAAGAAGGAGGGTGGTCAGAGTTGAGCGCAGGCCAGGAGGGCAGCCCAGGACAGGGACAGCAGCTGGTAGATTACTCGGAGTTTGCAAGGCTTGACCTCAGGGTAGGCAAGGTAGTTTCGGTCGAGCCCGTTCCCAACAGCAGAAAGCTGCTGAGGCTTGAGGTAGACCTTGGCACCGAGAAGAGGCAGATACTTGCAGGGCTTCAGAAGTGGTATAAGCCTGAGGACCTGCTTGGCAAGTATGTCGTAGTTGTCGCTAACCTAAAGCCTAAGCAGATGGCTGGCCTAGTGAGCCAGGGGATGCTGCTGGCCGCGCCCTGTGGCGACTCGGAGAAGCCTGTGATACTTACTGTGCTGGAGCCAGTACAGCCTGGCTCAAAGGTATGTTAATTCCTCTCCAGGAGCAGGGCTAAGAGGGCCTGGCGGTGAAGAAGGTTTTAAGAGGCGACCCTATATGATGGGGGATGAGCGCGAACCCACGCCAGGAGCTAGGCCCTGTCTCGATGGGCTGTTCTCAGGCCTTGATAAAAATGACGTGGAGGAATTATACTATAATTTAGTTAATAGGGAGTATAATTATGTTGATGTTCTGTTGTATTATGACGACCATACCCAGGTCTACGCGAGGTGCTTCGTGTCGCTCAGGTGCCTTGAAGTAATGGAGGTCGCTGTAAGGATATGTAACAGCGTCGAGAGCGGCCTGAGAGCTTTCGAACTACCGGAGGTAGACTCGGCTGAGATAGACGGCAACTGCGCCGTGCTTCACTCAAGGCCAGACCCCCCTTTAAAGGCCAGGAACCTCATAAGGAAATTAGGTATTCCGGAGCCCAAAGAGATAAAGGGCTACAGAGTGCTAAGGGATGATGAAGTTGCAAGCCCCGCCTAGGTTCAGAGTAAAGGGCTGGATCTCCGATGAGGACTTCAGAAGGCTGCTGGAGTTCTCGAGATACCTAGGCAGGGAGGGCGGCGCGTCGCTTTTCGAACTGGACGAGGGTAAGATGAAGGAGTCAGAGCTGGGGCCCGAAGACGTAGCTAAGGTAATGAACGACATGAGCAAGCTAATACCTGAGGCGGACCTTAAGTCGGTCATAAACTACCTGAAGGCAAAGTACTCAGTTATAGTATCATATGATGAAGCCAAGGGCTGGCTTACAGTGTCGAGCGAGGTCATGCTAAAGCCTTATGTTTACGAGCTAGGCAGCCAGGACTTGAAATATAGCCATGCAGTTGGTAAGTATGTCGGGGACCCATACCTGTACTTTGATGTAGTGAAGTTCTTTACAAGCAAGGGCCTCATAGTTGACGACAAGGTTGGGCTGCTTAATAATATGAAGTTGCCTAGGAACATTACCTTCAATGGAACTCTCAGGACCTATCAACAAGAGGCCATAGATGCATGGATAAAGAATGGAAACAGGGGCGTGATAGTTCTCCCCACAGGATCAGGCAAGACCGTAGTTGCGATAGCTGCTATGGCCAGGCTGAACGTGAAGACGCTAATAGTAGTATATACCAAGGAGCATCTGAGGCAGTGGATGGACTCAATAAGAAGGTTCACCGACGCCGGAGGACTGCTAGGGGCCTTTTATGGGGACGAGAAAGTTATAGCTAACATAACCGTAACTACGTACCAGACCGCTTATCGGCACATCAAGGGGCTCTCGCGGCACTTCGGGCTTCTAATATTTGACGAGGCTCACCATCTGCCTGCCGACAAGTTTAAGGCCATAGCCAAGGGCTCCTTAGCGCCCTATCGCATGGGACTGTCAGCTACAGCCGTTAGGGAGGACAATAAGCAGGAGGAGGTGTTCCCGCTTATTGGAGGCATAGTGTATCAGAAGAGCGCCTCCGAGCTTATGCAGGAGGGCTTTTTGGCACCTTATGTAATTAGAAGGGTTACAGTGAAGCTGCTGCCGGACGAGCAGAAGCTCTATGACGAGCTCAGAAGCAGGTACCAGAAGCTCGCGATGGGGAGGACCTTCCAGGAGGTGCTGGAGGCCGCCAAGAAGGGCGAGCCAAATGCAATAGAGGCCCTCAGGGTCAGAGCACAGATGCAGGAGGTAGTTCAAGGTAGCGTAAATAAGATCTCGAAGGCGGTTGAAATAGCCAAGGAGGAGCTTAACAAGGGGTCAAAAATAATAGTTTTCACCCAGTACAGGAAGCAGGCCGAGGAAATAGCTTCTAGGCTTAACGCCTTCCTAATACACGGCGAGCTCGACAAGGATGAGAGGCTAAGGGCCTTGGAGGCGTTCAAGGCGGCGCGTAGCGGCGTGCTCGTGGTCACCACGGTAGGTGACGAAGGGCTCGACATACCTGACGCAAACGTTGGCATACTTGTGTCGGGCACTGGATCAAGAAGGCAGTTCATACAGAGGCTTGGTCGCCTTTTAAGGCCCGCGCCAGGAAAGACGGCTATCCTCTATGAGATAGTGGCCAGCGGCACGAGCGAGGTTGTTCAGTCAAAGAAGAGAAGGGAGGCCATAGAGTAACAGCTCACGTCAAGTTAGGCCCTCTTGAGGGCCTCGCTGACTAGCTTCGGCACCTCGTATGGAGTCATGGCCACCCTTACTCCTGCGTCCTCCAGCGCGGCCACCTTATCCTTGTAGGCGCCGGTTCCTAGCATTATTATAGCGCCTGCGTGACCCATTCTCTTACCCTCAGGCGCCGTGCGGCCAGCTATGAAGGCTACTATGGGCTTTGTTATCTTTCCCTCCTTTACCATCTTTGCAACCCTTTCCTCAGCGTCACCTCCTATTTCCCCTATCATAACTATTGCCTTAGTCTGCGGGTCCTTCTCAAACATCTCAGCGACCTCAGGGAACGTCAGGCCCGTTATGGGGTCTCCGCCAACGCCTATGACCGTCGACTGGCCAAGGCCTGCCTTTGTGAGGAAGTAGCTGACCTCATAAGTTAGGGTTCCGCTTCTCGACATAACTCCAACGTTGCCTGGCATGAAGACGTTGCCCGGCATTATGCCGACCTTAGTCTTGCCAGGGTTTATTATGCCTGGGCAGTTAGGGCCTATGATTATAGTTCCCTTCTCCTTAGCATAGTTAACAAATGCCATGGCGTCGTGTATAGGTATGTGCTCAGTTATTACTACCACGGTCTTTATGCCCGCATCTATGGCTTCAAACACGGCGTCCGCAGCAAACTTGGCTGGGACAAAGATTATTGACGTGTTGGCTTCAGGGTGCGCTCTGACGGCTTCGTCCATAGTATCGTAGACGGGCACGCTCTCGACTGTAGTCCCGCCCTTGCCTGGAGTTACGCCTGCAACCACCTTAGTGCCGTACTGCAGCATCAACCTTGTGTGGAAGGAGCCTTCCCTCCCAGTAATGCCCTGTACTATTACTCTCGTGTTCTCATCAACTATTATGCCCATCTCGAGTCACCTCCTCAAAGTCTCTTAAGTGCCTGTAAGGCCTCGAGTGGATCGCTGTATGGTGTTATGCCTACTTCCTTAAGTATTTCTCTGCCCTGCTCTTCATTGGTTCCAGTAAGCCTTACTACTATGGGCTTTGCAGCGCTGCCAAGGTCTTTAAGAGCCATGACGATGCCTCTGGCGACCTCGTCAGCCCTTGTGATGCCGCCAAATATGTTTACGAACACTTTCTTAACCTTTGGGTCACTCATGACGAACTCTACAGCATCGCGTATGTGCTCAGCCTCAGCTCCTCCGCCTACGTCAAGGAAGTCAGCCGGCTTCATGCCGAACTCGTAGACTAGGTCCATGGTAGTCATTGTGAGGCCTGCGCCGTTACCTATGACTCCAACGTCGCCGTCAAGCTCTACGTAGGCAAGGTCCTTATCCCTGGCGGCTATCTCCCTCTCTGTGAGCTCTCCAAGCCGCTCCTTCTCAGTGGCAGCGTAGTCCTGATGCCTGAACAAGCTGTTATCATCTATTATTATCCTGAGGTCTAACGGTATGACCCTGTCCTCTAGCAGCGCGAGCGGGTTGCTCTCTGCTAGCTCAGCGTCATAGTCCATAAAGGCGCTATAAAGCGCCATAAGGAACGCCTCAAAGCTCGCTAGCTGCTTTCCGCTGAGCCCTAGGGCCTTGCCCAGGGACCTGGCCTCATAGCTCCTTAGGCCCTTGTAAGGGTCTACGTAGTGCTTTATTATTGCGTCAGGATGCTCCCTTGCAACTTCCTCAAGGTCTACACCTCCGTACTTACTTACGAGGACGAGGGGCTTCCTCTCGGCTCTGTCAACTACAATGCCAGCGTACAGCTCCGCATCATGCTTTATCGCCTGCTCTATCAGCAGTATCGAAGGCTTGATACCCCTTATGGGCGTCTTAAAGAGCTGGCTCGCGACCGAGACGGCCTCGTCAATGCTGTTAACTATTTTAACGCCGCCGGCCTTTCCCCTTGCCGCCACAAGCACCTGCGCCTTAACTGCTAAGGGTGGTGTCAGCCCGGCGCTCTCTACGGCTTTCCTAATGTCGTCACCCTCGTGAACTACGACGCCCTTAGGCACCTCAAAGCCGTACTTCTTGATTATCTCCTTGGCTTCGTATTCAAACAGCTTCACGGGACCACCCGCTTAGCTTACTGCTGAATCTATTAATAAACTTGTTAAGAGGCCTGTAACTGAGCTGAGGAGCTACAGGGATTAACGCATGTATATCAGCAGAAGGCAGAGGCTTGGAAGGAGAAGGGTAGGTGAGCCAGAGCTAGAGTTCAGCATTCCCTGGCCTAGCAAAGGAGAAGGCCTTCATATGTATGTGATTTCTGAGTTTACAGCGTTTTTCCCAGGCAGGGTGGAGCTTCAGAGGCGCGGGAGCAGGGGAGTAACATCTGTACCGGTTAGGGAGGGCACCTACCACTATCTCTACATGGACAGCCTCTACAGGGTATATCGTGATTACGAAAACGAGGGCGGCGAGACCATCGATATAGGCCTGGGAATCTCCAAGGTTGAAGCTAACGTGGCTGAGGCAGGCCTGGCCGAGCTGAGGAGGGCTAATGAAGAGGGTGGACTGCACGACGAACTCATACTCCACGACGAGAGGTGGCCAGGCTACTTCTCAGGCTACGGGGGTGTGGCAGTCATAAGAATACTAACTGTGAAGGACGAGGTAGAAGAGGTTACAGTAAAAGCACTCGTAGGAGGTTCGTGGAGGGAGTACGCCGCTGAGAAAGTTGACAGCTACATGTACAGAGACTACTTTGAGGCCACGGTGCCTGCCAACGATCTTAAAGCCTACTACTTCGTGATCAGGACCAACGGCGCTTTAAGACCCTTCGGCATCGATGGGCTAGGCTACGAAGAGCCCTGGATCGTCAAGGAAGCAGAGCTTAATGCGGAGCCTGCCTGGTATGTGGGTACGTCATATTACCTGGTGTTTCCGGATAGTTTCGCCGGCTTCAGGTCCGAGTGGCTGCACTCCAACGAGAGGCCGAGGACTAGGATAGGAGGTAACTTGGAGGCGGCCGCGCGCAGGTTAGATTACATTAAGGAGCTGGGAGTAAAGGCCATCTATTTGACTCCAATATATGTGTCTCGCAGCTACCACAGGTATGACGTAATAGACCACCTGTCGGTGGATCCAGAGCTCGGAGGCTGCGGCGCGCTGGAGGAGTTCTTGAAAAAGGCCCACGACGCCGGCCTTAAGGTAATACTAGACCTAGTAGTGCACCACACCTCTCCGTGCGCTGAGCAGTTCAAGGATGCTCTAGTCAACGGCAGGACTTCTAAGCACTGGAAGTGGTATAGGTTCTTGGTGGATGACTTAAATGGGGTGGAGGATCTAAGGAAAGCGATGCTTGACTACGTGAGCTCAGGGTGTACTGCTCTACCTTCGTCTCTTAGTGGCAGGAAGCCGTTCTACGAGACGTTCGCTAATGTCTGGAGCATGCCTAAGCTGAACCATGATAATAGCGAGGTAGACGAGTACCTATGCGATGTCGTAGTAAAGTGGCTTAAGAAGGGTGTGGACGGATTTAGAGTTGATGTAGCCCACGGTCTTCCAGACCGTTCAATGGAAAAGATCTACAGGTGCGTGAAAGAAGCAAATAATGAGGCGCCGGTCATTATGGAGATCATGGGCGAGGCCTCGGCGTTCCCCCTGGGCATAACAGCTAACTCAGCGATGAACTATGAGGCCAGAGGCCTGATACTAGACTTTTTCCTTGGCAGGATAGGCTCTGAGGAGCTCGCTCACAGGCTAAACATGCAATACGTTAGGCTTCCTATAGACGTGGCTAACTCGCTCTACAACCTACTTGGAAGCCACGATACGCCAAGGGTTTTAAGCGTCTTAGGCAGCAGCGACCTAGTAATGAGGTCTGCGGTGCTTGAGGCGTCAATCTATGGATCAATAAGCATATACTATGGAGATGAGGTGGGCATGAAAGGGGGCCCAGACCCTGATAACAGGAGACCCATGGTTTGGTCTGAAAGCAGTTGGGACAAGGAGCTGCTGAACTTTTATAGAGAGCTGTTAAGGGTAAAGGAGCTGCCTGAGCTTAGGTTTGGTCTATTTAGAGCAAGGCCGCTAACAGAGGACGGCATCGAGGTCACAAGGGTGTGGGGCAAAGGCATCGTTAAGGCAATAGTTACAAGGGGTCCTGTGGACATCAAGGCAAGTGCTAGAGACAATATAATAATCTCGCGCGGGTTGCACGGCAGCGTACTTGATGGCTACCTACTTATTCGCGGAAGCTGACGCTGGAGCTACCGCTTAAATAAGGCAGAAGACAGGCTATTCAATTATGTACTTAAATAATCGGCCTCTACGCAGAGAGCCAGGTGTAATGCATGGCCAAGGATGTCATAGTTTCAGTTACGCCTGAGATAGCGCTAGACGAGCTTTACAGCTATGCAGGAGGTCTTGGTGTTCTCGAAGGGGACAAGTTCTACGCAATGTCAAGAAGGGGCTCTAAGTACTACGTCATCACGTTACTCTATAGGCACGGCTATGTCGACTACGTCTTTAACGACTCAGACGAACCGGAGCCAAGACCTCAAGAACAGCCGCTCGACATTGAGAAGGTTCTAAGGCCAGAGAGACCGCTGGAAATTAAAGTAAAGAATGAGACCGTAGTATTAAGGCCATGGGTCTACGATAGAGGCAAGTCCCATGTAGTTTTCCTTGAAGCTGAGTGCCCTACGTGGGCTCGCAGGTACAGCGAGCAGGCATACGTGGAGAACAGCTTTGACGAGAACATATACAAATACATAGTATTAGCCAAAGGCGCAGCAGCCTACATAAAGGATCGCATAGGCCTTGAGAACGTCAAGCACATAGACCTGCAGGAGGCCTACACGGTACTGGTCATGCTGGCATTGCCTGAGTTCAAGGACTACAGGTTTGTAACTCATACCCCAGGACCGTGGGGTCACCCCGTTTACCCTACGGCAGTCCTCGGCGAGGAGTTTAACTTTGGAGCCCCAGACCCTTACGTAGTGCTGACCAAGGTCGGCATGGAGAGGGCTACCATAACTTACGCTGTCTCGGCTAAGCATGAAGAAATAACTAAGAAGACCTTTAAGGAATATGAGTCAAAAATATCGCACATAACAAACGGCGTTGACCTGGAGAGGTGGGTTCACCCAGAGCTCAAGAAGTTAATTACCAATAAGGGCTTAGACAACATAACTGAGGAAGACCTATGGGCTGTTCATACTAAGGCAAGACAGGATCTCCTTAATATGATAAGGGCCTATAAGGATTTGGATCAGTCGCTGCTTGACAAGCCCATAGTTATATGGCTAAGGAGGAACACCAGGTATAAGAGGCCCTACTTCATTGCGAGATTTATCAGGGAAGAGGAGCCCAAGGACGTCGTATTTGTCGTGGGTGGTAAGGCTCATCCACGTGACTTAGATGGCTTAAAATACATGGAAGAGTTCCACAAGTTATCAAAGGCGTACCCAAACGTAATCCATATACCGGATTATGATGTAATAAAAGCCAAGGTGCTGCAGTCAGGGGCGGACATACAGACGTTCACGCCGTTCTCAGGCTGGGAGGCCAGCGGCACCAGCTTTATGAAGTCGCTAGCTAACGGAATACCTGTTGTAGCTTCAAGGGACGGAGCTGTAGTTGAAGTTGTACAGCATGAGGTTAACGGGTGGCTCTTCGGGGAAGACCTGAGAGACCTTGTAAATATCTACACGGATCCCAAGGCTTCAGAGATTGATGAGAAGGACTACTCGGAGTTCTCGAAGTACCTCAGACAGGCAATAGACCTGTTTGCTACTGACAAGTACAAGAGCATGTCGCTGGCAGCCCTAAGGACATCATACAAGTTCGTTGATATTAACAGAACCTTAGACGAGTTTTACCAGGCGCAGACGCCGTAAGTCCATCGAGCGCAACATTAAGTTTACTACCACTAAGGCGATCTATGAACACAATGCACGCTATGCCAATAGGGTGCTCATAATTTCAAGCGATAGGGCCCAAGGTGATCAATATCTGTGAACCCCTAAGGCATACGGCTGTGCCGGCTAGCCTGGTCGTCAGGTGGGTTTCTTTAAGGCATGTAACCTTAAACTCAGAGCCGAGCTAGGACAGTTACAAGTGCAGCACACTCTTGACTTTCTCAACCATTGTTTCTAGCGCAGAGAAGAAGCTAGGTCCATAGTGTGCTAGGCTATCATACTCCATTACTACTATCTTATTGTCCTTTACAGCCCTTAGGTCTTCGAGGCCGCGCTGCTTTAGTCTGGCCTTGACGCTCTCTGTAGTCGCACGCTCTCCGAGCTTCTGCTCGTATACTATTACGTCGGGGTCGAAGGACCTTATTGTCGAAGGGTCAGGGTTAACTATGTAAGGTACCCTGCTGGATGCAAACGGGTGTAGGGCCCCTATGAACTCAAAGGAGTCACCAATGTAGCTGTGGGCCCCAACGCTTACTGGGCCTCCAAGATCTATTTCATAGTAAAGCTTCACCCCATGCAGGGAGTTATGTAAGCTCATAAGCTTTCCTGCAAGCTCGTATGCCAGCCTTCTCGCAGGGCCCAGCTCACCTATTACTATGCCCGTTATTATTACGTTATCTATGATGCCATAGACGCTCACCGGAAGAGGTATGGGGTAAACCTTGTATCCTTTATTTTCGAGCTCAGCTATCCTCTCTCTTTGGGCCCCTGTGGTGACGAGTATCAGGTCTGGGCTCAGCTTCTCTAATAAGCTGTAGTTCACATTAAGGTAGGCGCCAACCCTTGGCTTCTTGGAGACCTCTGGTGGCTTGTCACAGAAGAAGCTTACGCCAACTACTCTATCGCCTGCGCCTAATAAATACAAGGTTTCGGTAATCGCTGGGGCAAGGCTAACTATCCTTGTAGGTCTGTCAGGCACCTCTACTTCCTTCCCTAAGGCCTCAGAGAATAACTTTACCACTGTTATCCTGCCCTATTGCAGTTGGCAAGCCTGTAGCTATTAAGGGCTTTTACTTAGAGCTTATAGTTAGACTTAACGCTATCTTTACCAGCAAGGCCTGCTAGCTGTTGTATGCCTACACAGATAGCATGTCTATATGCATTCAAAATTTTTCAACTTGAGCAAATAATACACTAACAGCACTAGTTATAGTGATGGGTTTAACTATAAAAACTTTGGTAACAACAATGCATGAGGG
>CAYFFU010000008.1:0-20685 GCA_964342665.1 uncultured Desulfurococcales archaeon | reverse complement strand
CACTCACAGTGTTCCTAGTTTATGGCAGCATAGCAGGCCTTGCAAACCTCTTCGTACACATCTCAGGGGACTTCTCATACTTCCTCGAAGGCGTGAGAGGACTTAGAAGGGCGCTCACCTACACTTCTTTAAAGTCGTTTAAGTGGGTCTTCCAGAAGGTCTCAGACATAATAATAGCCGTCATCGCCACGGCTATTAGCATGTGGGCCCTGCTCAGCACCTTCAGGTCCAATGGTATTCAGCTGGAGCTCGACATATTCGTCGCATGGATTCTCATAGGCTTCATATATGCCGAGATACTTGACGAGCTTCAAGCCTACAGAGGCCGCGCTGAGGCAGAGCGTTAGCTTTTATTTTGGCAACGACAAGAAGAGCCCGATGAGGCTTGAACAAGACCAGCGACAGAAAGCTTGAACATATAGATATAGTAAGGAGGGGCGGCACAGAGGCTCAGGCGACTACGTTACTGGAGTACGTTAGATTAATTAATAGGGCTGACCCTGAGGTAGACCTTGAGCATGTCGACATTTCAACAGAGTTCTGCGGCCACACCCTGCAGGCGCCCCTGATGTTCACAGGCATGACTGGGGGACACCCTGACGCAGAGCCTATAAACGCGGCGCTCGCAGAGGTCGCAGAAAGCTTTGGAATAGCAATAGGGGTTGGGAGCCAGAGGGCTGCCATAGAGGATCCTTCCCTGGCCAGGACCTTTGCCGTAGTTAGAGAGAGGGCTCCAACCACATTTGTGGTCGCAAATGTGGGAGCTGCCCAGCTAGCAAAGGGTTACGGAGTAAAGGAGCTCATGAAGGCCATTGATATGATAAGAGCTGACGCTATTGCCATACACTTTAATGTTGGTCAGGAACTCTTCCAGGACGAAGGAGATACCAGGTTCTCGGGTATCATTAATAAGATTGAGACGCTTGTGGAGGAGCTCCCAGTGCCCATTATTATAAAGGACGTTGGCATAGGCCTTAGTAAGGAGGATGTCAGCGCGCTGAGGTCGATAGGCGTGAGGTGCTTTGATGTTGCTGGCCTAGGTGGGACTAACTGGATCAAGATAGAGTACCTGAGGTCTAAGGCAAAACATGGCAGGGCTAGCAGGGAGCCCTCCGCTCTTGGAGACCTTTGGGGGAACCCCACCGCGATAGCTATAATGGAGGCCAGGACTGCAGCGATAGATTCATACATAGTAGGGAGCGGCGGGATTAGGGATGGTCTTGACGTAGCTAAGGCCATAGCGCTGGGGGCCGACATAGCAGGTCTTGCCGCCCCAGCCATGAGGGCTTTATCTAACGGAGTGGACTCGCTTAGGCTGTTCGTGGCTAATGTTCTGTACCAGCTTAAGGCAGCTATCATGATGTCAGGCGGCTCCAAGGTATCAGACCTCTGGAGGGTCCCTGTAGTTGTGTGGGGCAGGCTTAGAGAGGAGGCCGAGATGAGGGGGATCAATGTCTCTAGCTACTTAAATAGGCGGCTCGAGGCTCTTCTATGGAGGCGGCGGACTTGACTTTCGAGTCTATGAACGACTTGGTTAACCATTACGTGCCGCTTGTGAACTCAGAGATATACAGCGTTCTAAGCGGCTCGCCGGAGGACCTCTACAAGGCGTCTCTTCACCTGATAAAGGCCGGGGGCAAGAGGCTGAGGCCCCTGGTGGTGCTGGCGTCAGCGCGGGCCCTCGGAGGCCTAGAGGCCGAGGCCAGGGCGCTGCCGCTGGCCTCTGCTGTGGAGATATTTCACAACTTCACCTTGGTTCACGACGATATAATGGACAACGACGATTTCAGGCGCGGCGTGCCGACCGTTCACAAGGTCTACGGCGTGCCATTGGCTATAACTGCCGGCGACCTCATGTTCTCCTTCGCATTCCTTGAGATACTGCGCAGCGCTGAGACAGGCCTCGAGGACTCATATATAGTTAAGGCTGTGAGCGCGCTGGCCGAGGCCTCACGTAAGGTAGCGGAGGGGCAGGGCTACGATATGCTTTTCGAGAAGACATGGGACGTGGACCCCGAGGACTATCTTAAGATGATATACCTCAAGACAGGCGCCCTTATAGAGGCCTCGGCTAAGCTAGGCGCCATAGCTGCCAAGGCAAGGGATGAGGTCGTAGAGGCAATGGGAGAGTATGGAAGGCTTGTCGGGCTTGCATTCCAGATAAGGGATGACATACTTGGAATATTCGGTGACCCCTCTAAGACCGGTAAGCCTGTCTACAGCGACCTCAGGAGAGGCAAGAAGACGTTACTTGTGCTTAAGGCGGCATCCTCATCGCCTGAGGCGCGGAAGCTCCTTGCTGAGATATTTTCTGGAAGCTCCTCCGAAGAGAAGCTCGCGGCCGCCGCAGACCTGATTAAGCGGACAGGCGCCTTAGAGTTCGCTGAAAACTTGTCAAGGAGCTACTCCGAGATGGCTATTGAGAGACTGGAGATGCTAAAGTCGTCCGGCCTAATAGTTGATGAGAAGGCCTACAACGCATTAAAGGACCTGGCCATTTTTAGCGCTACGAGGGATAAGTGATGAGCAGCGGTGAGAACGACCTTAGCAGACTGGTGCTGAGGGCAGCGCTCAGGAACGCGATACTCCATGATGGCAAGGCGCAGCCTAACAGCGTGGTCTCGTCTCTTATGGCCGAGAGGCCCGACCTGAGGGCCAGGGCAAGGGAAATAGCAAAGTTAGCCGTTGAGATAACGGAGAAGGTCAACGCCTTAACGCTAGAGCAGCAGCGCGAGGAGCTCCTGAGGGAGTTCGGCGAGGCTGTCAGCGTTGAGAAAAAGCAGCAGGTTGAACAGAAGGCTCTTCCCCCTCTGCCAAACGCGGAGCAAGGAAGAGTGGTCACTAGGTTCGCCCCTAACCCTGACTTTGCAATTCACATAGGTAATGCCCGCCCCGCTATATTGAGCTATGAGTATGCCAGGATGTACTCTGGCAGAATGGTGCTAAGGTTTGAGGACACTGACCCAAGGACGAAGACGCCCATGAAGGAGGCCTACGACATGATTAAGGAGGACCTGAGGTGGCTTGGAGTAAAGTGGGACGAAGAGTATATACAGAGCCTTAGGATGGAAGTGTTTTATGATATGATAAAGAAAGCGCTGTCCCAGGGCTGCGCCTATGTTGACCTAGGTCGTGATCAGAGCAAGGAGATGATCTCTAAGGGTGTGCCCCCTGAGTATAGGGACAAAGCCGCCGAGTGGCAGCTCGAGCAGTTTGATAAGATGCTCTCCGGCGCCTATTCTGAAGGTGAGGCCGTAGTAAGGTTTAAGACCAACATAAACGACCCCAATCCCAGCCTAAGGGACTGGGTCGCCTTTAGGATAATAGACACCAGCAAGTACCCTCACCCGCTGACAGGCGACAAGTATGTTGTGTGGCCAACCTATAACTTTGCGGTGGCAGTGGACGATCACTTAATGGGCATAACGCACGTGCTAAGGGGTAAGGAGCACCAACTTAACACGATGAAGCAGGAGTACGTCTATAGGTGCTTTGGGTGGAAGGAACCCACGTTCATACACTTCGGAAGGCTCAAGCTTGAGGGCTTTATAATGAGCAAGAGTTACATAAAGAAGATAATGAGCGACAGACCAGGCGAGTTCATGGGGCTGGACGACCCACGCTTTGGCACGATAGCCGGGCTGCGCAGGCGTGGGATACTGCCAGAGTCCATAAGAGACGTTATAATAAGCGTTGGCATAAAGCCAGGTGATGCGCGCCTTAGCTGGGCCAACTTAGCCGCAGCCAACAGGAAGAGGCTGGACGCTATAGCTGACAGGCTAATGTTTGTCGAGCTGTCAAACAACAAGGGGGTTAAGCTGAGAGTTGTACAAGACGGATGTATCACGGCAAAGATTCCCCTTCATCCAAGCAGACCCAACGAAACAAGAGAGCTAACTCTCTGCAACGGAGACTACGTTTACATACCATATGACGACGCGACAAAGGGCAGGGTGAGGCTCGCCGAGCTGGGCAACTACAGTGTAGATATGGCTTCACGTACGCTGACGTTTATCGGATCATCGCTGGAGGACGCCAGGAAGGGGGGTTACCCAATAATTCAGTGGGTTCCCGAGAGCCACTCAACAAAGGTTACAGTCCTTGAGCCTAGGGGGCTCGAGCTCGTAAGACACGAAGGCCTGGCAGAGGACTACATAGGCAGGTATGCGAAGGGGTCCAGGCTTCAGTTCATAAGATACGGCTTTGTGATAATAGACTCCACGTCGCCTCTCACAGCTATCTATAGCCACAGCTGACGCCGAATGTCACATGATGTCAAACGATTAACTTTTACCGGCGTGGCTTCAAGCCGGCTGCTCACGTCTTAATCTATCCTATTAGTTAGCGTCAGCTTACAGTCTTGTACTTGGCGACAAGCCTTAGCGAGGTCCTATAACCTGCCCTGGGAGAGCAGCCTAAAGAGTGGGTCCTTGCCATCCCTCATCCTAAGTATTGCGCTGAGTGGTATGTAGTGATAGCCAGTCCTTGCCACAAGCTCATAAACACTCTCATAACTTGCCCTTTCAACAAGCCAGAAGGACAGCTCGTCAGAGATCCTATTATAATCAAGGAAGCCCGCGTCCTCAGAGGCAGACCTATAGCTTGCCAAGAGGTATGAAAAGCTGCTAGTCTCCCACTCCAGCGACTCGGAGGGCGGCCAAAGCGCAACGTAGGATAGCGGAGCGCCAGACCTTAGCTGTTCACCCATTATTGCAGCGTAGTCTAGGCTGCGAGCCAGCGCTGCTAGGTCTCTCGACGTGGGTTCCTTCTCCATCTTGTTTCCGGGCATCTTGTAGGGCTCCCCTTCAAAGTCGGTGATAAATATCTCATCGCTCTCAGTCCTCATTATTTGGTATAGGTGAAGGTCGCCGTGCGTGCGCTGCTTAAGCTCGCCTATCATGTTAAGCGCGACCGGCCTGAGGCTTGTGGCCAGGTCCTCGAGCGCGTCAGCGCTTTCGTAGATCAAGGGCTTCTCGTTCTCGCTTACCCTAGACGCGCCCTCGGTCCTTAGCCATGAGGCGCGCCACAGCAGTCTGCCGACCCACCTATTTATATCGTCCTCAGCTATAGGCTCTGGCTTGCACCAGCTGTGCCTGCACTTGGACAAAGAATAGTGCAGCCTGCTCACAATGGGCCCTATCTCATTGCTTAGCCTTTTGGACATGTTTAGGTCCCTCTTAGAGGCCGCCGTAACGTAGTCCGCGGCGACCGGTACGCCGTCTATGAACTCCGTCATTATGAGGTAAGGGTAGTTACCATAGTAGACGCTGCAGAACAGCTGAGGAGCCTGTTTAAACCCGCTTCTTGTAAGGTACTCCAAGACCAGGGGCTCTATGTTATCGTCCTCTAGCCTCCTCATGGCCTTTATTAGGACTCTCCCCCTGTCTGCTATCGCCTCATAGGTGGTAGACCTTATGCCCATACTTATGATCTTGAGCTCCTTTATGCGCCCTACGTCAGTGAGACACTTAGGCGTGAAGTCGGCGAGCTTGCCTTCTAGGATAGTGCTTACCCATGTGGGGTCTGAGTCCCTCTCATTAAGGTCATCGCTTACTGCCACGAAAACTCTCTCCCCGCAGCTGTCAGAGGTTAGCGCTATGGTTCCATCGCCGAGCCTCCTGCATGAGAACGACGAAGAACTACAGCTGGGAAACCAGGGTCTATCCTTAACCCATCCGAGCAGCGCTGAAGAGCAAGAGGTCTCTGATATTTTAGGCCCCAGGCTCTCTAGCAGGTTGCTGAATTTTAAAAAGTGTAAGCCTAGGCGCTTGGTGGTAGGAAGCTCTCTCCATTAATCGCGGCAACAGCTTTTAGGTACTCTGCATGGCTCCAGGCAAGCGGCATCACGGAGAGAGGCGCTGAGTTAAATGGGCTCACCTGCTCAGGCAGGAGCCCTGTAGGGGATGCAACGCCCTCAACCCACCTGAGAAGGGAGACCGCAGAGTCCTTGTCACCCCTGGCAGCGTAGACCTGGGAGAGCCACATAGTTGTTATAATCCATGGGTTTCCAGGTATCTTAGAGTAGTCGCCCTCTACCCTTTGGTAGTAGTCGTTCTCGTACCTGGCCAAGCCTCCAGACGATGATACCCACAGCCTGTCCTTAATCGTATTAACAGTCGTTATAAACCTAGGGTCATCCATCTTAACAAGCCCGAGCAGGCCTGCCGCAAGCGTCGCAGAGTCTACGACGTTGTCAACATCTATTATCTTGCCATTGTCGATCCTAACGCTCCTGAGGAAGTATCCATCCTTGCTCACCATGCTATTTACAAAGGAGTCCCTAATTGATTTGGCTATAGCCTTCCACTTCTCCTCCTTGTTCCACACCCCTAGCCGTCTGGCTATGTCTGAGGCGCTCAGCAGGCCAGCGTATACAGAGGCAACGGTGTACGTGTGCACGCCGAGCCTCTCCTCCCACAGATCATAGCTCATGAGTGGCAGTCTCAGCTTCTCGTCAATGAAAGATGCTAGGAACTCAGCGGCCCTCTCCATGTTCTCGTAAAGGTCTCTCAGCACGAAGAAGTCCTTGGACTTTATGAAGTGGTACCACAGCCCATATATTGCGAGCGCCGTCTCATCCTCCTGTATGTTGCGGCTCTGCCTTGTGTTAGCAGTCCACGGGTGCCACGTACTTCCAAAGGTTGAGTCGGCATTATACTTTTGGAAGAGGTAGCCCTCGCTAGTCAGCATCTCGTTAAATAGCTTCTGGTAGAACCTCCTAGTGAAGGACCAGAAGCCCATGGCGTCTAGAGCGGTCGCCACGTGGACCGCGTCCCTTGGCCATATGTATGCGTACGTGTCAAGGTTGAACTTGAGAATGTCAGTGTCCATCGACGCAGGTATCTCTCCGTTGGCTCCTATGTGGCCTATTAGTACCGCTATGCTCTGCCTCACCAGCTTCTCTTTAGGGAGACTCTCAGTTAACAGCTCCCAGTACTTGGTTGAGATCTCATAGTGCTCCCCAGGGCTTCTTCTCAAGTCAGTTAGAGTGGAGCGGAGCTCTTCGTAGCTCCTCCCAGCTGCTATATAGAGGTAGAATTCCTTTGAGGCTATTGAGACGGCGCTGTCGACGGAGCCCTGCGCTATAGGGTTTTTTGAAAGGACTCCGTCCTCACAGTCCTTAAGTACTGTGCCTTGGTCTCTACGGCCCACGGTGTATTCATAAATTTGAGTAGACGCCGCCACTGCAAACCAAGTGCTGCCTTTATAATGTATTATAGCGTCAAGCCCAGGGTCGTAGAAGGCCGTGTCGCCTAGCTCGCTGTTGTTGAGCCTGAAGTCATTATACTGTATCACCCTAAAGAGACCTTCTCCCCTTATCTGGACCTTAGTTATTATGGCTGGTCTCGTCTGCGATGCGGCGGCCGAGAAGGTAACGCTGGCGTCCGCTAGGTTAAACCTGGCCGTGACTAGCAGGTTATTCATCTCTATGGCCTTGTCAACGCTGTCCAGCCATACCATGTTCCCATCTTTCCACAGCCCGTACCTGAAAGAGCCTCTCACGGAGTGATTGTGGTGTTGGTCAAGTAATGGATAGTACAGGTCCCTTATATGAAAGTTATGGTCGTATAGCGCAGCTATGACGCCATTGCTTATAAGCGCCATCCTAGCCAAGCGACCATTCACCTCCCGACACTTTCCCTAACTTTAAAACTAGTGTTCAGCTTAATACCGATTTATTTATCATTAAACGTTATTGGCTCCACTACTACTGTCATTACAGTTTACTTCAGGCAGCTCCTTAAGGGTGCCCTCAGCCATTGCATAGACGTCATGGGGGTGTATGCTCTCTAAGCTGTATATCTCGGCTCTTATTAGGGAATCAGGAGGCAGCTTATCTCCTACAAGGCACCTAAGTCTGCGTACGGCGTCACGCACCGCATCTTCAGCAAACTTGGGGTTCCTGTGCGCCCCTATTACCAGCGCGGCCTCCTGAGGTCTCTTAAGGAGAGTAAACGCTGGGGCTGAGACGGACTTCCATAGCTGGGCTGCTATATCATCAACGTTTATGACCTTCAACACATTGGTAACTATGGTTCCCACTAGAGTTACCTTCTGGCTGTGGCTTGGGGCAAGCCCCGCGTAACCCAGCATTGACGCTATAGTGCTCTGCGCGCTGGGGCACACTGTGATCCCCTTTACTGCAACGCTGAGCGAGTACACCTTGCTCTTGCTGGACCCCTTAACGGACACCTTAACTTTAACAGGCTCAAGCGAAGACATTTCACCAAACTGAGCCCTGGCCCAGTAATTCGTGTACAGCGTGACGTTTGCAGACATGCTGTATGGGTGCAGTTTCAGCAGCTGGGTGTGTATTGCGTCAACTAGGCCTTCAAGGCTCCAGGACTCCTGAGGCAGGTAGTCAAGCACATTGATAGCATCCACGCTCCTAGACAGATGGGCGCCCTTCCTCTCAGATGATATCTCAACGTATAGGTTAATTCTGGCGTCAAAGGAGTACATGCCGCTAGGTGACCGTATAACGATCCTCTTAAGGACGTTCCTGAAGCCTATTCTTTTTACTGGCACCTCGTACTCAGGTCTGAGGTCCTGTATTTCCATCTTTCAGTGCCCTTAGGAGTGAAGCTAGGGAAAGCTCAAAAACTGCTACTGGATACGTGATCTTAAGCTTCTCCAGGACCTCTGGATTCACCTCACCTATTATTCCGACGTCAGTTCCATTACTCAGCAGTGTTGCTGATCTACCCCTTATTAGCATGGGCAGCTCAGAGGCCCTGCTCGAGGGGGAAAGGCCTAGGCTTCTTAGGTAGGCGTAGGCTACGGACTGTATGTCCTCGAAGCTAACAGTTTCGTCCATTATCGCTGCGGCCATTCTAAGGTCCTCAACAGGCGTGTCCCCGCTGCGGTAGACTACCTTGCCTATTTCGAACACCTTGATTGGCTTCTCCTTGTCTAAGTTAGCCCTCATGAAGTCTAGTAACTGCGGTATAAGGGATGGCCTAAGTGAGTCGAGGTCCTGCTGGACAGGGTTCCTAATTAGTATTGAGCTGTCCACGAGCCCTGTGATCCTCAGCAGGGATGAACTGGTTAATATAAAGCTTAAGATCTCAGTAAATCCTAGGCCTACCATTATATTCCTTGAAGCTCTTGCGAGCAGCGTGCTCCTCTGCAGGGACCCCACGGACTCTATGGGTCTCCTGTTAGGGCTTAGCGTTGGCGACTCATAGCCCACGGCCATAGCAACATCCTCAACTAGATCTACCTCGCTTATGATGTCATACCTGAAGGGGGGTACCTCTACTAGGAGCCCCTCGCCAGTGGCCTTAACGTTGTACCTCATTTTAAGCAGTGACAGGGCAACCTCGTCCTGGTTCAGTGACGTTCCAAGGACCCTGTTCACGTAGTCAGAACTAAGCTTTAGATACTTGCTGTTTAGGGATGGAGTCCTGAGGTTCTGTGAGCCAGGGTTAATTATGTTTACGTAGCCTATGGAGGAGCGCTTTCCCTCAGACAACGTGGTCACTATTATGTCGAGGGTCTTTAAGACAGATGGAAGGTCTGTTCCCGTTACGTCAATTAGGAGGTCCCTGGTCCCGGGCTGGATTCTGGTCAGCTCAGAATTTATTACTGGGGGAAGGGAGAGCACCAGGCCTGCCTCATCAAGGAATGCTGGGTGAAGGCTCTCCTGCCTGCTTATACTGCCGTACAGCTTGCCCTGCTCGGTAGACCTTAGAACCTCTTCTACAGACATCTCCCTATTGTTGTCCAGTGGTACCATCTTATACGAGAGGGGCACGAAAGAGTATCTTAAGGTCCTTGACTTAACCTTACTAAGGTCGTGAAGTCCTATGGCTACCTTTCTTCTATGCCTGCCTATGGTGTCGTGCAGCTTCTCCTGGAACTGGATAACCTCCTCAAGCTGGTCTTCGTCAAGGTTAACATTATACAAGGCCGCCGCAGCTATGAAGGGCCTAGTGCTAGGCATTTCATTGATTACAGTTATTCCACTCTCCCCTACTTGGGGGGCCCTCCACCCAAGCTCTACGGAATTAATGCCCCGGACAGCTCTAGCTATGCCCTCCGACATAAACATGTCTGGGCGATCTGGGTTTAACTCAACATAAACGTAGTTATCCTTAAGTTCAACCTCGCCTTTTAGCAAGAACAGGCTATCTAAGACTACATCTAGGTCCATCCCGGAGATCTCGACGAGCCTCTCAGGCTTAAACCTCAAGGTAACCATGTCGTCACACCCTCACCGTAAATGACCTAAGGAAGTTGTAATCCTTAGAGTAGAGGCTTCTCACGTCGTTAAGGCCAAACTTGGCCAAGGCTAACCTCTCAACTCCCATGCCCCAGGCGCCGACCTGATAGTCAATGCCTGCTATCCTTAACACTTCGGGCCTAAAAAGCCCCGCGCCGAAAACTTCAACTAGCTCATCGCCAATCTTGGCATACCCCTCAACGCTGGGCTCTGTAAACGGGAAGTAGGCCGGCTTAAACCTCAACTTAAGTCCTAGCCTCTCTCCAAAGTCTGTAAGGAACCCAAGCAGGTCCCTGAAGTTGTAGCCATCCCATCCCATTATGCCGTCAAGCTGGTGGAAGTCTGAGAGGTGGGTCGAGTCCACAGGGTCAGCTCTGAACACCTTGTC
Organism: uncultured Desulfurococcales archaeon; assembly: GCA_964342665.1. Classification (GTDB taxonomy): domain Archaea; phylum Thermoproteota; class Thermoprotei_A; order Sulfolobales; family Acidilobaceae; genus Acidilobus. The sequence continues at coordinate 10,072 of CAYFFU010000008.1, read as the reverse complement.
TAGCGTGAAGAACCTTATAGGTGGTTTAGGCTTTAACAGCGAAAGAACCCTTATCGAAACGGATGTGGTCTGGCTCCTCAATATTCGTCTAGCGGCTACGCTCTCGCTCCAGCTATAGCTCCAGCCGCTCTCGTGAACCTCCTTGATTACCTTTGTTAGGCTGGCATATTCATCAAGCCTGGCTGGAGGGAGGTCAGGCCACAGCGTGTCGTGCATTTCCCTGGCGGGGTGGTCCTGTGGCTGGAAGAGCGCGTCGAAGTTGAATAATTCTACCTCAACAAGAGGTCCCTCTACTTCCACGAAGCCTAACTCTTTCATTATATCCTTTAGCTCCTCTATGAACTCTACAAAGGGATGCTTCCTGGCGGGCAGAACCTTAGGTGGCTCAGCGGTGACGTCATAAGGTCTTATGGTAGAGCTCTTCCAGGACTGAGAGACCAGTATCGAGTGGGATAACTTTGAGATACTAGCGCGCGCTTTGGCCAAGGCTTCTAGTCCTGGCTGCAGCAGTTCAACCCGTTCCTTCACCCTTCGCTCGAACCTTACTAGGCCCCTCGCCTTCAGCTCCTGCAGGACTTGGCATTCAGCTGTGCTCTCAGATCTAGCTATGTTCCGAAGGCACTCCTTCACCTGGTCTACGTAGGCCTCATAATCCTTAGGCTTCGTAAGCTCTACTTGACCGTTACTTACCTTTATAAAGCCTCTCCTAGAGGCTATTCCTATTGCTATATTTGCGTCGTCCTTAAGCAGCTCTCGGACGGAGCCCACAGAGGCCGCGCCGTGGTTGTTTAGCAGTAGTACGAGCAGCCTTTCCTCGGGAAGCCCATTCTCTATGGCAAGCCTGCCTTTCTCAGTAACTATTGGAACCTCCTGCTCGGTCCTATGGATTTTAACTAGTCCCTTTGCCTCCAACAGGCGGGAGAGGCTGGCGACCGAGCTCTTTGGAATGCCTAGGACTCTCTCTGACTCATCTATCTCAACCTGACGGTTCAGTGCAGCTAACTTGTTTAGAAGCTCTAGCTCCTTGTCGCTAAGCTGCAGCTCCGACAAGCTTCATCCTGACAAAAGACCGACCCGGTTAGGGTTTAAAAGCTAAGCATCGTTGCTTAAAGCCTCAGACAAAGTTAACAGTGGTCCATGGGAGACAGGCTAGGATGTCCGCTCCGCAGGGCACTCGCGCCATTTTAAGGTTAGTCAAGGTTAGTGTGGGCGAGGGAGGCAAGGAGACTGTCGAGCCTCCGAAGGGGTTTCTCTTCGGCCTTGACCTAGGCAGCGTAGACGTCACTACATATGCCTCAAAGCTGGACTACCTACTGGTTCAGCCTGAGGGCTACTCTGACGTGTTTGGCTATAAAGGCAAGATCTCGTTTGCCGAGAAGCCGTGGACCAGCTACTGCCAGTGGCATGACGGCCCATTGGATGAAGCTGACGACCCTACCAGGAGGCTTTACTGCCCTGTCCCAGCTGATACTTTCTGCTCTAAGCATAGGAGGACGGAGAGGGCGGCGTACACGCTATGCTTGGACTCGAGATCTGAGAAGGCCCTTGACGCATGCAAGTACATTGATAGCATCGTTAAGACCGAGTACGTAGTTTATATGGTGGACTACGGTGGCGATAAGCCTAAGGTTGGGACTACCAGAAAGTTCAGGCTGCTTGAGAGAATATCAGAGCAGCCGCACATAGTTGCGACAGTTATTTACGAGACCGACAGCCTTTTTGACGCCAGAAGGGCTGAGATGAAGGTATCAAGGGAGGGTATAGCCGTTGAGAGCTGGCGGCATAAGATAGTGTTCCACCAGGACCTTTACTTTGGCATTACAAGGCTTAAGGGGCCAGCTGAAAAGGCCTCTAGGCTCTTGGGCTTTCAGTGGCCGGCCACGTTCTTCACAATAAAGCTTCCATTAAACGAGAGGCCACTAGTAGTCGAGCCGGATCAGCTCGGCAGGGAGAGCTACGATGTAATCGGCGCATGGGGTGGCTTTCTCTTTTTAAAGAATAGCAGAGGACAAACGTTAGCAATTAAGACGAGCTATCTTATGCATAAGAACTCCCTTATGGTAGACCTGAGGACTAAGAGCTAAACCTGGCCAAGGTCCTCAGGGCCACATCAGCAGCCGCGTCAAGTGACCTTTGGACAACGTCCTCATCAGTGTTCGTGGAGCCTGCGCTGTTGCTTACTACCAACATGCAGGCGGCCTTGGCCCCTCTCAGGTTCGCTAGCGCAGTTATGGTGGCGCACTCCATCTCTATGGCCTTAAACCTTAGGCCTCTGAGCAGCCCGGTAAGGTTAGCCTCAGCGTAGAACGAGTCGCTCGAGAACACAGGTCCCTCGCTAACCTTTAGGCCCCTTAACTTTGCAGTCTCGATAAGTCTAGTCGTCAGTACTGGGTCTGGAGACGACGGCGGGCATAGGTCACCGAAGTAGAGCCCAAGCCCTCCGCCTCTGTGAACTGAAGACAGCGCAGTGGCAATTATTATATCGCCGGCCCTGGCGGACTCTTCCAAGGCTCCAGCGGTTCCTACTCGCACTAGGTATCTCGCGCCTACACTTATGAGCTCCTCGACCACTATCGCAGCGCTGGGTCCGCCTATTCCATGAGACACTATGGCAAAAGGCACGCTATCTACAAGTCCCACATAAACTCTGAACTCCCTGCTACTGCTTACAAGCTTTGCATCAAATAGCTTACCGAAGCGGTCAGCCCTAAGCGGGTCGCCTGTAAGGAGAACCCTTTCAGGCACCCTGTCGACCTTTATGTGATATGGCATATTAATCACATCCTGTTAAGGGTAGGAATTCCTAATAGGTCCATGCCAAGTTTAAGGGCCTGCCTCACAAGCTCAACTATTAACGCCTTTAGTTCTCTGGCGCCATTGTCAGGCTCCCTAATTACACTGTCGGTCTCATACCATTCATTGAACATGTCAGCGAGGCCAAGGAGATGCGAGACTAGGTCCTCTGGAGCAAGGTCGTCGGCAGCCTTTGCGGCCACTAGCGGGGTCCTCAAGGCCCTGACTAGAAGCGTTCTTCTGGCGCCGGTGCACTTAGATGGGTCAGCAGCGTCCAGGTCTAGGGGTCCATGCTTTTCAAGTATGTTAAAGGCCCTTACGTAGGTGTACTGCAGATAGGGCCCGCTGCTCTCCTTCAGGTTAAGGGCCTTCTCAACGCTGAACGTAAGGGGCTTTGTGGCGCTCATGTGAACCATGAAGAACCTTAGGGCGCCTACGGCCACATTCTCAGCTATCAAGTTAGCATCATTCCTGTCTATGTTGGGGTTTTTATCTAAGAGCTCATGAAGCACCCTTGCCTTGAGCTCATCGAGCAGGCTGTCCAAGGTTATATATTCGCCTCTCCTGCCGTGCATGCTACCGCTGGTCAGCCTAACTATTTCATAGTCGTAGTGAATCATGTTTAGCGCCTCCTTCCTGTAGCCTAACCCTAACAGCGCCAGCCTCAGTTGAAGCTGTGGGAGCCTCTGGTCAGCGCCTATTACATTTATCACCTTGTCTGCGTTGGACTGCGAAAACTTGTAGATGCTGTAAGCCAAGTCCCTGGTAGTGTAAAGGCTTGTCCCATCGCTTCTTAAGAGAATTAGTGGTGGTAGTGTAAACCCCTTGGGCACCTTTATCGAGCTCATGGCTTCTTTGTCGCTGGCCAAAATTGTGCCTATGACTGCTGGTATGTCTATTGAGTCAGCGTCCTTATACTTTGTGTAGAACCTGCTGGACTTAGCCTCGCTGACAAGCTTACTCACAAGGCCGCTCCAAACCATGTCGCTCTCCCAGTCCCAGGCGTCGAACTCGACGTGAAGCCTTGCAAGGCTTTCCTTGAAGCCCTCCAGCACAGCATTCACCATGTTCCTTACTAGGCTTCTTTCAGGTTCAAGGCCTTGTTCATACCTGCTGTTAAGGCTCGAGATCTCGGCCTCAGGGTCCTTTAGGCTAAGGATTGCAGAGTAAAGTCTGTCAAAGGCGCCTATGGGGTCCTGTGACTTAAGTCTGACAAGCGTGGACGAAAGCTTTTCGACCTCGCTTGTGTCGTTCGAGGCCTTAGCCTTAAGTAGGTCTATTGTGGTGCTCGTTACAGCGTATATCCAGCCGACCAGCGCGTCAGGCTTAATAGACCTCCTGTTAGACTCGCCTAGCACGTCTATTCCCAGCAGCTTAACGCCTAGGGCCGCTATGGCCACCTGCCTTCCTACGTCATCAATGTAAAACCTGGTGATAACTTTATGCCCCCTTGCCTTTAGCATCCTGGCCAAGGTGTCGCCTATGCATGCGTTTCTTGTGTGGCCTATGTGAAGTGGGTGCACAGGGTTCGCGCTGGTGTGCTCAACCACTATAGTCAGCCTCTGAGGGATAGGTGGTACGCTTAACGTATTGCCGTCCTTAGACCACTTTATTACTCTGCTGGCTAGTCTTACGTCATTAAGCTTGAAGTTGAAGAATCCATTGACGTTCGAGATCTCCACATAGTCATCGCCGAGCTCCTTTAAAAGCTCGCTTTGTACTGTGGTGAGAAGGCTGTTGATATCCCTCGTGTACCTCATAGCTGGGAACGAGAAGTCGCCGTACTCCTCCTTGCTGGGCTCCATCAACTGTCTGAACACGGCAGTCTCGTCTATATTGAGCGTCCTTGCAAGCACGCTGGAGGCTCCTATTACAGCGTCGCTAAGCGGGTCCAGCAACCTAGGCCCCTTAGCAGGTCTGAGAGTTTCAAGGCCTTAAGCATTCCTGAGCGCTTTAAAGATCTCCCTAAGCGAGTTGACGTCAGGCCTTATCATAAATAGCTTGACACCACAGCCCCTAATGCGGGTCAGGGAAGCGCTGTCAGCAGTAGGCGGGAATATTATTGTGACATAGCGTCCTTTCTTCCTCAGCATACAGATGAGCTCCGCAGGGTCAGGCCCTCTCACGGTCTGTCTTAGGTCGGTCACCAACACTAGCCTATGATAAGTAGAGCCAAGCGAGAGGGCCTTGCTTAGATCCGTAAAGCCTTCAAAGCTCAGCGAAAGCAGTAACCTTATTATACGGTCCTGAGATGGGTGATTGATATATGACACTATTTTGTCATTAAATGCTAGGAGGCTTTTCAACATCCTGTAGCTTACAGCAGCCACGCTGAGTACAAGGTTAGCGTAAGGCCTCATGGAGCCGCTCACGTCTATTATAAGCGCAATCTCCTTCCTGGTGGGCCTCCTCCTGTACACGACGAAGCTCTCCTTCATTAGGACGTAATTTAGCACAGTCCTGCGCACGTCAAGGCCTCCAGGACCTACCTCTGCCCTCACATGCTTCGTGAAGCTCTTGCTTTCACCGAGTGGCGCTACTACGTCATAAATAGCATTCTTGACAAGCCTTTCAAGCCTTCTCTTAAGCCACAGCTCAGCGGACGGGTAGAGGTCCTGGGCAAAGAGTATAAGGTCTTCAAATGGCACACTGCGCATGTTGTAGTCTCTGCCACCGCTGCCATTAGGAGGCTCCACATAGCTTAGCAGGGTCCTGACCTCTTGAATCAGCCTCTTTGCGCGTAGGGCCAGCACGTCGTTGGCATTTCTAGTAAGCAACTCGGCCCTCTCAGCCAGAGTTGAGGCTAGGCTGACATTTGGAACCCCTGATGGCGAGAGTATTAGCTCCCTAAGAGACCGCGAGGCGGCTGCAAGGGCCTCAACAGAGGTCCCCTTTAAGGCGCCACGGGCCTCGATCTTCCAGGCAAGCCTAGGGTCTATCAACGTTAGAAGCCGCTCGGCCGCGCGGTAGTCAGAGTCCATGACCAGCTGCCTAACTACGTCGGCCGCGGGTCCCTCCCTCATGAATTTCAGCGACTTTAAGACAGAGTCCCTCTCAAAGTACTGCGCGAGGCCTGGCCTAAGCTCAAGGAGCTTAGCCAGCACCTTGGGGTTCCTGACGCTGTCGGCTGGAAGCCTCCCTATTACTTGCCTTAAGGCCCTTTTACTTCGCCTGTCCTTCAGGAGCTCCAAAACAGCCTCATATGAAGGACCTCCGTTGGAACCGCTAGGCTCAGGGCCCCCCTTAAGCTGCACGGTAGCTTTGTCGCTGCCGGCACTAACCTTCCTGCCATGTTCTATAGCGGCTTCCAACAGGGCATCCTCGGCGTCATTTTTAGACAGGGCAGCCTTGGCCAGGAGCACCAGGTCGCTCTGGGACAGCTGCCCGCCTAGGGATCTGTAGGCTTCCAATAGGCTTAGGAACTTAAGCGTACCATCGACATCAACTCTTATTCCAGCCTTTCTGATTTTGTCGAGAAACCTAAGTCCTAAGCTCAGCAGTCTATCGTCTTCAGTATTAGGCAGCTTCATGGCCTTCCGAACACCTTTTCAAGCACGTCCATGACGGCGCTTTCATCATCAGGTACCTTTATCAGGACGGACCTGGCGCTCTCCAGCAGATGCTTTGCGCTCACCGCACCGGACCCTTCAACCATGGCCATAGACTGAGCCAGTCTTATCCACGACACAGTAGCATCAACGCCAGGCTTATGAGATATGGTATCGAGGCCCCTTAAGGTGTTAACAACCCTTATAGCCATATCTATAAGGGAACCTGCAACTGGCGGCTTTTCCGCCATCTTCTTAATTATGATCTTTCTCTCCTGTTCAGGGGGCGGGTAGTCAAACCTTACCCTTACAACTCTCCTTAAGAAGGCGTCGCTGAGCTGCCCCTGTCCGTTGTCGTCAGGGTTACTCGTAAGTATTACCTGAAAGCCTACGCCCTCAGCTCTAACGATCCTCCTAAGCTCTGGCACAACAATTCTCCTCTTATCTATTATGTCGAGGAGCATGTTCTGGAAGTCCTCGTTGCTCCTCCTCACGTCATCTATTAGCACTCCAGCGTCGAGCAGCATCGCCGCCAGGAGAGGCCTTGGCACGAACGACTCCTCGTTAAATCCTACCTTCATTGCAATAAGTGGATGAAAGTCACCTATTACTTTATACTCGTCGTAGTCTGGGGACGCTGGCAGGATAAATGGTTCTCTCCCAGACCACAGGCTTAGGAGCGCCTCGCCTATGTCAGTCTTGCCGGTGCCTGGGGGGCCTTCAAAGAGCACGGGCCTACCTATTGAGAAAGCCGCATAGACCAGCCTCACAAGCCTTTCATCTACTAGCAGCTTATACCTGTTTTCAAGGATGACAGTAGCCTCATGCGGGTTTCTCACGGGCTCTCTCTGTTCATGCTCAGGTCCGTAGATTTCCAGCACCTTCTTCTTAAGTATGCTTAAGTCTTCGTCGCTAGCTCCCACGCTGTTCATCTTTCCTCTTTCTTGCATAATGAGGTTAGGTAAGGGTTAAGGGCCTTTCGGCTCTACCACGTCTAGCCCTATCAGCCAGGAGCCAGGCTCCTCCAGCAGGTAGGTGTTGTCAAGGTCGTCCATCTTAAAGCACACGTCCCTATAGGGACATGAGCTGCACCTTTTACCTCTCTTGGCGGCAGGGACTATTCCATGCTCTTTCACTAATATATAGTCATCTAGGGCCCTCATCAATATGGAGGAGAGCTCGCTGTTGAACTTAAACCTCCTTGAAGCCGACGGGTATCTTATCTCAATAGTTACGTCCTGAACCCCTACACTTTTTGAGATGGCCAGCGCGTAGGCTGATGCCTGCATGACATCGCCTACCCAGGCCCCTCTCTTGGGTGCCTTGGAGCTCTTCCTCTCTATAACGATGGCCGTTCCGTCGCTATTCACTTTAACCGCGTCTGCCCTGCCATTTATTACTATGTTGTCAGTAATGTGAACTACTAGCCTCTCCTCCCTGAGGTACCTTAGAAGGAGGTCCCTGAAGAGAAAAGCTAGGTGGAAAGCCTTTCCTATAAGCAGGCGGAGCCTTTCAGAAAGGCTTAATCGCCTTGGCATGTAGAGCTGGAAAAAGTAAAGCCTTGGACAGTAGCCAAACGTATGGAGGTCGCTGGGTCTTATCTGTATCAGCCCTTGCTTGTCATTGTGATCCCTATTACCAGGCGTTTGCCATCTACCTCCCACTCCTCCCTTTTAACGTCGGCAGGCGGCTCCTCATAATCTACCGATATAGAGCGCGACTCAGACTTTATATAGCTCTCCATGGCCTTTGCGACCTCCAGCAGCTCGTCGTCGCCAGTTATCCAGAGCCTTATGTATGCGTCAACTGGAAGGCCTAGCTCCTTCCTCATATATTGAATTCTCCTCACGATCTCCCTGGCCAGCCCTTCTACCATCTCTTCCTCTGATACCCTCTTGTCTATGGCTATTATGTAGTTGGGGCCCTCGGAGGCCTCAAGCCAGTCAGGGTACTTAGCCTTTATCTTTACATGCCTTAGCTCAACCCTAACCTTGACATTGTTTATGTTGAGCTCTAAGAACCCCTTAGTGGCCAGCTCCCTGCCCGCGTCCTTACTTTCATGTAACATCCTGACTATTATAGGGGTCAGCGACTTGAACTCAGGCCCTAGCCTTCCATAGTCAGGCTCAACCTCATACTCTTTGATGTTCTCTAGGAACTCCTTCCCGACGACCTTAACTTCTTTCACGTTAACAGCCCTGGCCAGCAGGTCGCCAAGCCTATCTACGGCCTCCTTGACTTCAGCAGTACCTGGTACTATATACATGGTTCTCAGCGGCCTCCTCAGCTTAATCCCTGCCTTCATCCTTGCCGAGAGCGCGTCGTCAGTGATCTCTCTTATCACGTTCATGTATTTTTCCATCTCCTGGTCTATAAGATCATAGTCAACAGGTGGAAGCGGCTCCATGTGGACACTCTCCTTTGCTGTGCTCTCAGAGGGCCTTATCAGCATCTGGTAGGCGTACTCGCTGAGGAACGGTATTATGGGCGCCGCCATTAAGATCCATCTCTTAAGCGCGTAGTAGAGAGTTGCATAGGCAGCCCTCTTGGATGGGGTGTCACTCTCCTCCCACACCCGGCGCCTTATTAGCCTAAGGTACCACCTGCTTATGTCTTCAACTATGAGGTCCCTCACTATGCGGGCGGCCTCGTGGACCTCAAGCTTCTCAAAGTGCTCCATGTACTCCTTAAGCGCGCTGTTCACGCGTGATAGAAGCCACCGATCCTCTGGCTCCAGGTAGTCCTTAACGCTCTCGAGTGTCGTAACCTCAGGGTCAAAGCCATCCAAGCTCATGTATAGTGAGGCAAACGAGAGAACATTACGCATAACGGTGAAGTCCCTTACAGTCACGTCTAAGTTGTGCCACGAGAACCTTAGGTCCTCCCACGTCGTATTCCTGAGCAGGTAAATCCTTATGGCGTCGCGCGGATATTTGTTAAGTAGGTCTTCAACGGCGACATAGTTTCCTAGCGACTTGTGCATCTCCCTGCCCTGCTCATCAAGGGTGAAGCCGTGGACTAGCACGCGCCTATAGGGAACAGAGTTAAACCCTATGACGCCGGCGCGCAGCAAGCTAAAGAACCAACCTCTGAGCTGGTCGTGCCCCTCTAGCACCAGGTCTACAGGCATTAGCCTTTCAAAGTCATCCTTGTTCCTTGGGTATCTAAGGCTTGCATAGAAGGCTATTCCGCTGTCGAACCATACATCTGCGACGTCGGGAACCCTTAACATAACCCCACCGCACTTAGGACACCTAAGCTTGACGCGGTCTATCCAGGGCCTATGGAGTGATTTAGGTGCTTCGCTCCCTAACCTTATTATGTCGTCTACGCTGCCTATCACCTCTACATGCCCACAACTGGTGCAGACCCATATAGGCAGCGGGATCCCCCAGTACCTCTGCCTGCTGACGACCCAGTCCTGTATATTGTTGACCAGGTTTGATATTCTTAGCTTGGCCCACGAGGGAACCCACTCAACCTTGTCTATTTCCTCGGCCAGCTTGGACCTGAGTCTGCTAACTCCTATGAACCACTGCTCGGTCGTCTTAAGCAGGAGGGGGGTCTTGCACCTCCAGCAGACGGGGTACCTGTGAGTTATCTTCCCTTCGTAGAACAGCGCGCCCTTGGCCTTTAAGTCCTCTATTATTGCCTTGTTGGCCTCGGTCCTGAAGTAGAGCCCCCTATACTTTCCTGCGTCTTCAGTCATTCTGCCCTGGTTATCTACAAGG
>CAYFFU010000007.1:6380-21177 GCA_964342665.1 uncultured Desulfurococcales archaeon | reverse complement strand
GTGGAAACCCAACAAGGTCAACTACTCCTGCTGAGTGCTCCCTAAGGTCAACCTTGCTTAAAAGCTCGTCAAAGAGCACTGACGCATATAAGGAGAACTGAATTGACACGTCGCCTCTACTAGAGCCTGCCATCGCCAGCAGCCTCGTTATCTCCTTTATCAAGAGCTCTAGCTCTGCCCCAGACGGGCTGCCAAGCCCTGTAGACCCAACGAGCGCGTTGCCCTGGCTATCAGTGCTTGTAGACACACCTTTCACCGTTACATCCTTACAGACTTGAATAAATTTCCTAAAAAGGACGTAGGCGAGGCTTGACGGCTTATATTAGCGTGGTCAGGCTTTTTATGGACGTTCACAGGAAGTTGCTGCCTCAGCTACTAAGCTGCAACTCATTTCCTCAGGAAGGATCAGGTGGACTAGGACTCGTCATCGTGACCTCTGTTGTCCGGGTTCCACTCATCATCCCTGGCACTACTTAGATTCTCCCGCAATCCCTTCGATATACTACCGGTATGAGTTTAAATTACTAACCTGGCCAACAGCAGGAGGGAACTTAAACCCTAAGCGCGTCATGTGTTAGACATATGGTACGTTTTAATTAACTTAACGCGTTTAGCTTCGGCATCGAGAAGCTATTCTAAATTATCGCTTAGCAAGTCTAAATTATAGAATTAGCTGCTCTCCTCATAAAGCCTTATCGTTACCTCGGCCTTGACCTTCTCTGATGAGAAAGGAGGTACAGCCTTGCCCAGGTCAATTGCTATGCTTACTTGATTCCCAAGATCATCTGTGAACTTTACTTCAGCAACATAGGTTTGCTCTGGTCCTCCTGACTCCATCATCTTCATGACAGACTCATAAAGCCTTGACAAGGCCATCTGAAATGAGACAGGGCTTGAGAAGTCCTCGGGCCTCAGGCTTATCATAGCTATGTTCTTCAGCGCCTTCCCTATCTTAGCCTCGGCCTCGATGTGCCTTACAATACCTCCCTTCTCCTCTCCTCCGCCTGTCATGTCTATTCACACAACCGCTTAAAGCTTACAGAGCACAGCTTTTCTGCTTTCTCCTGCCTTGCTACAAGGCCCCTAAGCTCAAGGACTGCCGTAACTATTGAGCCTTTTAACCTACTACTCATTGCGCACAAGAGGAACAAGGGTGCCCGAATTGCCTATTTCAATAAAGAATAACGACGCTGCGGAAAGGTTGAAGAAGATAGAGGAGAAGTGGCAGCAGGCCTGGGAAGAAGCGAAAGTATATGAAGCTAACGTTGACCATAACAGGCCTAAGTTCTTCGTGACTTTCCCGTTCCCTTATATGAACGGTCTTCCACACCTTGGGAGCGCCTTTACTATATTGAGAGTTGACATAACCGCCAGGTATAAGAGGATGAGAGGCTACAACGTCCTATTCCCACAGGGCTGGCATGCAACTGGAGGTCCGATAGTTGCCTCTGCCCGCAGGCTAGCTGAAGGAGATCAGAAGATAGTTAATGAACTGAAGATGATGGGCATCCCCGACGACCTTATACCTAAGTTTAAGGATCCATCTACCTGGGTGCTTTACTTCACGCAGGAGTGGAAACGCGACCTAAGAAGGTACGGCCTTAGCATAGACTGGAGAAGGGAGTTCTTCACTACTAGCCTTAATCCATACTTTAGCAAGTTCGTAGAATGGCAGTACCTTAAACTAAGGGAGAAGGGCTACGTGAAAATCGGCAGCCACCCAGTAGTGTGGTGTCCAAGGGAGAGGAAGGTAGTAGGGGATCATGACCGTCCTGATGAATATGTTGGCATAGGCCCGGTTGAGGCAACTATAATACTCTTTGATGCAATAGGCAGGGACTTTAGCCTGGCGACCTTGACCTATAGGCCCGAGACCATATTTGGAGTGACCAACGTGTGGGTAAACCCGGACTCGGAGTACCTCCTGGTTGACTTGGACGGAAGGAAAGTGGTAATGAACTCATACATGTCTGACGAGCTTTCAGACCAAGGTCACAGGGTTAACGTGGTAGGCACTGTAAAGGGCTTGGAGCTTGTTGGACTTAAGGTTAGAGCCCCTGTCGTCGGAAAAGAGGTTCCTGTGTTGCCCGCCTCCTTTGTAATACCTGATGAAGGCACAGGCCTTGTCATGAGCGTGCCGGCTCACGCGCCATACGATTACGCCGCCTTGAAGGACCTGCAGAGCTTGCCAGAGGAGAAGCTCAGGGGCCTAGGACTAGAGCCCTCCGTGGTTAGGTCTATCAAGGCCATTAAGATTATAGACGTGCCAGACATAAAGGGTGTGCCAGCCGAGCAGCTGCTAAGAAGGTATGGCGTGAGGTCTCAAGACGATAAGGACCTCCTGGACAAGGCCACTAAGGACCTCTATTCAAAGGAGTACTACAACGGGGTCATGAACTCCTTAACGGGCAAGTACAGCGGCATGAAGGTGCTTCAGGCTCGCCCTGAGGTTGAGCGCGAGCTAATAAATGCTGGAAGCGCGTTAAAGGTCTACACACTGCCATCTAAGGTCTACTGCAGGTGTGGGGCCAGAACCCACGTTAAGTTTGTAGAGAACCAGTGGTTCCTTACCTACAGCGACCCCACGTGGAAGTCAAAGGCTAAGGAGGCCGTGGCCGAGATGGAGATCTTTCCGCCGCAGCTGAAGGGCGACTTCTTAACGCTTATAGACTGGCTGAGGGACTGGGCGTGCACACACCAGAACGAGCTAGGCACTCCGCTTCCGTGGGATAAGGAGTGGATAATAGAGAGCCTAAGCGACTCAACCATATACATGGCCTACTATACCATTAACTATCTGCTGCAGAACAAGGTCAACCCGAAGCAGCTGAGACCTGAGTTCTTTGACTATGTGTTCCTGGGAAGGGGCTCCGCAGACGACGTGTCCAAACTTACAGGGCTAAGCAAGGAACTTATAGAAAGGGCCAGGGACGAGTTCCTCTACTGGTATCCAGTTGACCTAAGGATAAGCGGGAAGGACCTAATGCAGAACCACCTGCTGTTCTTCATTTATCATCACGTTGCAGTGTTTGACGATAAGAGGTTCTGGCCCAAAGGAATTGGAATTAACGGCTGGGTGCTAATTAATGGCGAGAAGATGAGCAAATCGAAGGGCAACTTCATACTTCTAAGGGAGGCGCTCAGTGAGGCTGGAGCTGACGCTACCAGAGTAGCTGAGGTCCTGGCTGGAGCTGATGGGGGGCTTGACGACGCAAACTTCACGACGTCAGATCTAGATAGCGCGCTGGTGAGCTTAAATCAGTGGATGGACTTCGCTAAATCGCAATATGACAAGGGAAGGGATGAGAGGCTAACCATCGACGACTGGTTCGAGAGTGTGCTCAACTCAACAGTTAAGAAGGTCACCGAGTATATGGAGCAGCTGAAATATAAGAGCGCGTTCATCACAGCCTTTTTCGAGCTCCAAAATAAGTACAGGTGGTATGTTAGAAGAGCTGGAGTTCCCAATAGAAGCCTGGTTAACAAGTACATAGAGTACGTTACACTGATGCTGGCTCCCTTTGCACCCCATACAGCAGAGGAGGTTTGGCATGAAATCGGACACAAGACCTTTATAGTGAGGGAAGCATGGCCTACCGCAGACGAGAGCAGAATTAACGAGATCGCCGAAAGGGCTGAAGAAATAGTAGAGGTGCTAGTTAACGATATTAAGGATCTCCTGGGGCTGCTCGGCACGCCTGATAGGATAATCATAACCTCAGCGGCCGCGTGGAAGTATAAAGTTCTCGAGGACTTAGTAGGCGAGCTGAGAAGCGGGAAAAGCCTAAGGGACGCCATTAGGTCTATTAACGTCAATGGTTATGGTGTGCCTCCAGGTGATGTAGCCAAGGTTCTGCAGCAAGTGTCTAAGAACCCAGTAATATTAGACCTGCTAGTGCCGCGGGACCTTGAAGTGAAGACGCTATCCGAGGCCTTGGAGTTCATAAAGAGGGAGATAGGCGGCGTAGATGTATTATTGGAGACCGAGGAGAATGGCTCATCACCGAAGAGGTCAGCGGCCATGCCTGGCAAGCCCGCGATTTATGTTGTGACGAGTAGGTCTGAGAGCGCCAAATCTGATTCACCTGGCCGCACCTAATGAAAAAGGGGCTCCTAGGTGGCTGGCAAACCGAGCTTACTGCTCTACGAGGGCCTGTGAAGACTTCCTTTATTAAATAGGGCCTGCACCGCAGAGCGACGGGGAGCGTCGTGAAGGTATCTGACGCACTAACTGCTATGTCCTCCCTGGCACGGAGCGGGTGGATGCTGCGTGGCGTCCCGCACCAGCTGGCTGAGAGCGTGGCGCAGCACTCATTCATGGCTGCCGTAATAGCGTTTAAGGTGGCCCAGTATATTGGGGCAGACCCGTCTAAAGCCGCTGTAATAGCACTATTTCATGACATAGGGGAGTCCTCCATCGGAGATGTCCCGAAGACCGCTAGACAAGTACACGAGGCTAAGGCGCTGGCCGAGAGGCTTGCAGTAGCAGAGCTTGGCTCTGACGTAGAACAGCTGTTTAATGAATATGTAGAAGGCAAGACTCTAGAAGCTGTAGCCGCAAAGGTAGGTGACCTAGCGTCAACCGTGCTGCAGGGGTGCAATTACCTTGCCTTTGGGTTTAATGTAAGTGAAATAATAACGTCTTCGAGGGAGGAGCTCTTAAGGCTACTTGACGTGAGCGGAGTAAGAGATCGCGTTATGGGCGCCCTAGAAGACATCGGAGTAGATTTGATGTGTGACGCTAAGGGTAAAGGGCGCGCCTAGAGCCGATGTCATTAAAAGCCACACTTATAAGGTTCCCCTCTAAAGTAACGTATGAGCTTGACAGAGGTAGGGGTAGCTGGAATAGGGTTTGGAACCGCCGAGTCGATCCCGATCTTTCATGTACTTAGTGGTGGGTCTGTGGTCAGGGTTATCATAAATGCCCAAGTACAGCCCGGCGTAGACCTTGAAGGCTGTGATGACTTTAATGACATAGTAGAACTATATACGGCGTCAATAGAGGGGCAGACCCTCAAGAATGCTGACTCTAACTCTTTAATTAGAATAGCAAAGCAGTGGCACGCTAATGGCGTCAGCTTAGAGGGGTTCGACCTTTCAGTTCTTGGCGACGGGTTGCAAGATATTATAGATGATCTCAGGCTTCAAGGCCTTAAGGTAGGAATTAAGACCGCTTCGCTCAAACACGTGTATGACGTCGACTTTGTGTCGCTTGACCTATTCAACCACTGCAGCAAAGGCATTGAAGTATCTGGGCTTGAGCTAGACAAGTACCTAGGGCAAGCGCAAAGACAGGGCTCGTGGGTCGAAGTTAGCGTATATATGAGGAGGGCAGTCCCTGAGGAGGTCATCGGTGAAGCGTCAATCACTGGCAGCCACGGGTTTCCCTTGCACGTGCACTTGATAGAACATGGAGGGGGAGGCCCTGTAAGGGAGCTGTACTCAAGATTACGCTCGATAAACCCATTTGTTTATATACATGTAGACCTTTATGACGAGCTCAACACATATTGTCCAAGGTGTGGAAGCCCCATAGCTTACCGCGATGGGGCCGCGCTCAAGTTGCTTGAACTTAATGACGACGCCTGCTGGAAATGTGGGTACAGGCTCCCGTTCCGCTACATAATATCAAAGAAAACCTCCAGACAGCTCCTGGCGCTAAGCGGTGGAGGGGTCAGATGGTACGACCCTAGGGCGGTGATGCTAGCTTGAGCGAAGCTGAAAGCGAGAGACCGTACGTGAAGCCAGCTAAGTTCTGGGAGCCGCTTAAGGATAGGCCAGGTTGGGTCAAGTGCAACCTCTGCCACAGAAGATGCCTCATTGCGCCTAACAGGTGGGGCGTGTGCGGGGTCAGGAAGAACGTCAATGGCAGGCTTTACACCTATGTCTACGGCCTGCTCACAGCATATAACTTAGACCCTATAGAGAAGAAGCCACTGAGCCACTTCAATCCTGGCAGCCAGGTACTCAGCATATCTACGGTAGGGTGCAGCTTCTTCTGTCAGTTCTGCCAGAACTGGGAAATAAGCCAGAGTCGCCTTGAGAAGGGTCTTTACGGCGAGCCAAAGGAGCCAGAAACTGTTGTTAAAGATGCTGTCAACGTTGGCGCTGATGGGATCTCATATACATATAATGAACCCACTATAATGTTTGAGTTCATGTATGACGTTGCGACAAAAGCCAAGAAGGTAGGCCTCTTTAACGCCATGGTTACAAATGGGTACATAACGCCGGAAGCTGTCGACGAGCTAAAGGGCTATCTGGATGCGGCAACCGTTGACTTCAAAGGAGGGGGCAACAAGGACTTCTACAGGAAGTATATGGGGGTGCCGGATCCCGAGCCCATATTTGACACTTTAAAGGCAATGAAGGAGAGGGGCATCTGGATAGAGATAACTAACCTAGTTGTGCCGCGTTACGGAGATAAAGAAGAGGATATTAGAAGGCTTGCTAGGTGGATAGTGGATAACCTGGGCGACAGGACGCCGTTCCACCTGCTGCGCTTTTACCCAGAGTATAAGATGATAGACCTTGAGAGCACGCCAGTAAAGACCCTAGAGAAACTCGCTAAAATAGCCAAGGACGAGGGGCTGAAGTACGTGTACATAGGCAACATACCAGGGCATCCGCTGGAGCACACTTACTGCCCCAACTGCGGCTACCCAGTCATAGAGAGGTATGGATTTTACGTGACGGCGTGGAGGCTAACTAAGGACAACAGGTGCCCAAGGTGTGGCGCAAAGATAGATATAGTAGGCACTTTTAGAAACAAGGGCGGCCCCTACACTATTTCGCTCATGTAATGATCTACCCCGCCCTGAAGGGCTAGGCTTTACGCCCCCTTTGAATCCCCTCTTCTATAAGGTGTTCAAGGCCGTACTCTGCATAGCTATTACATTCAAGGAGGCGGGCTTGGAAGGAACGGGGTCGCGAAGGGCCTGCTATGTCGTGTAGGCGCCCAGCGAGTACCTGCAAAGTATTATTAACTCTGGCAGATTATGTATAGAGGCCTGTAGAGGAAGGAGGGTGTTAGGCTTGAAGTTCTGCCCTAGGTGTGGGGGCGTTATGGTGCCCGTTAAGAAGGGCAACAAGACAGTGCTCAGGTGCACCAGGTGCGGCTACGAGATGGAACTGGACAAGGACAGCAGCAAAGAGTATCAGGCCACTTCCAAGGTGAACGAGAAGAAGGTCTTGACCACGACCGTAGTAGGCAAGGAGTCACCAGTTAACAATGAGGCCAACAAGGAAGAGCTTGAGCAGGCTAAGGAAGACTACTACGAGCTAGTACTTGATGAAATGGGCGAGTACGGGGATCAGACGTCGTCTTAGAACTACTGTCACTAATGCAGTCTCTTCTCTGTACAGTACTTGCAACCCGTCTTGAATATGACTTCTCGACGTGCCATCAGAAGCCGTTTACCAGCAATAGGTGACAGTAGGCAAGACGCCTACTTAGTATACTACTGCCCGAAGGACCACTGCACGCCCTTTTCATTGCAGTAGGAATATTATGACGCTGCCTTTAACAAGCCTAGGCCGCAGCCTTCTGCTCCGCCTGCTGCCTAGCCTGAAGAAGCTCTGACGCGTATGATGGAACAGTGAGGGTCTTCACTTTAGCTATTTCAACCTTTCTGATGGAGCAAATCTTCCTTACCCTAGCTGTGATGTCCTGCGCTAGGCTGCCCTCCTGGTCGCTAAACACTGCTGCCTTTATAAAGTCGTCAAAGGACATCTGCGGAACCTTTGATTCGAGTATCTCCTTCATGATAGCTCTTATTGCGCGCCTCTGGCTGCTCTTGCACCTAAACTGAGTCCATGTCACTGCGGTAACCCTGACAGTAACGCCGTCCTTAGTTGTAACCTTGTGTATTAGCGCTATCTTGCTGCTCTTCCTCCTGGTCAAGCTTCTTAGGTAGTCCCTCATGAGCTCTACGCCCTTCACGTAGGTGAGCGCTGAAGTACCGTCAACCTTGTATATCTGGAACTTTAGCTTGGTATTGACGTGAGTGTAGTCGCCCGTAATATCATAAAGTGTTATTTCCACCGTCCTGCCAAGAAGGCTGGATGGATCCAGCGCAGGGGTAGTGGCAACCGTTACCTTGCCCAGCGACTCTGGGGCTAGCACGTCATACCACTTCTTAATTCGCCACGCCTCTCTTGTGGCAGCCTTAGGCCTTGGCACTCATTTGCACCCCTATCCTACCCCCAACTTGGGAATATAAGTGTTGTCCCCCGCAGCCCTTAAACTTGGGCACGTCCCGAAGACGTAATTTTAAAGGCCTTGGTCTAAAGGCCCAGGAGTCACAAAACGCTTAAATCTGAAAGTAGGTTTAGACACCCTAGGGAGAAAGTAAATGCATAAGAAGAGCAGGAAGGGTCAATCGCACTCCACAAGGCCTGCACACCCCAGGCCGCCCTCTTGGCTAAACCTGTCACCGGAGGAGATAGAGACTATAATAGAGCAGCTGGCCCAGAAGGGGTACTCGCCGAGCCAGATAGGGCTCATATTAAGGGATCAGTTTGGAGTGCCCCTGGTCAAACCTATACTCGGTAAGAGCATGACTCAGGTTCTAGAAGAGAAGGGACTAGCCCCTAAGATACCAGAGGACCTATTTAACCTGATGAAGAAGGCTGTCAATCTCAGAAGACACCTGCAGGAGCACCCGAAGGACTTTGACAGCAAGAGGGGGCTCATACTTACTGAGTCAAAAATAAGGAGACTTGTCAAGTACTATAAGAGCGTTGGGAAGCTCCCGCCAGACTGGGAGTATGACCCGGAGAGGGCAAAGCTGCTCGTAGCTGGCTCCTCCTAACCTCTACACGGTTATTTCGTGTGAAGGCCTCAAGCAGGACGTAAACCTCGAGATCGTTAAAAACCTTGGGCGACTAGCTACCCTGTGCAACCTATAACACTTAAAGGCTAGAAACGATTAAAATGACCAGCGGTAACGTAAAAGTGTTACGGTGATGCTGGAGGCGTAAGGCTTGTGCTCTCTATAAAGCTAGACCCGGGCCAACAGCTTGACAAGTACTTGGCGTCTGCCGCAGCAGCTCTTAGGGGTGTACTTAAGGCGTCTGAAGACGAGGGAGTCCTTAGGATAGCCAGTTATCCAAGTCCAGAGGCGCTGCCTGCCGCCGCAATAATGTTCTCGCTTATGAGCAGACGTAGCTTTGACGTGATAGCAACGGTCTCCCCTACCCCCCCTCAATACATAGTGGAACCAACTGTATTGATCGGGTTCAACTCCCCCATAAATTATAGTAACGAGAACGTCCATGACCAAGTTATTGTAATAGGCAATAATATAAATGAGCCCCCGCCGCTGAACGCTACCTACATAGCTGGCAGCGGCAGCGTGGGCTCGATAGTTTACTTTCTGCTGAAAAGCGCCAACGAGACTTCTGTAGACCCAGACTACGCTGTCCTTGCCATATCGTCCAGCTATGCAAGCCCTTACTCGGACCAGGCCGGCAGACTATCTGGCCTTGACAAGCTCCTGGTGTCGGCGCTAGCAAATGACGACAAAGTCTCCCTCTTCACGCTAACATCACTAAAGTCGTATAGGCCCCATATACTTTCCACGTGTAGCTCAATTTCGGAAACCATAGACCCTTATTTTCCAGGTCTCACAGGGGACCCAGACGCCTGCCAGAGGCTATTCGACTCCTTGGGCCTATCGGACCTGGCCAGGAAGAGGCAGTCTGTCATGAACGAGGACGAGCTGAGCTCAACAGCCAAGGCAGTATTGACTTATGTTAAGGATAGGGTTAAGGGGTCCTACGAGATAACCGACTTCGTCGGAGGTCTCTACCTGGCATCTGACAAGTTGGTAATCAACGACCCCCGAGAGGCGCTCTCGCTGCTTGAGTTCAGCGGAGACCTCTGGGGCCTTGCGTCAGCGCTGTCCCTGGCCTCAAACTATGATGAGGAGTACGTGCAGGCCGCGTCACAGCTTTCCAAGATCTCTAGGTATGTGGCAGAGATCGTGAGCACTGCCAAGCTTGTAGATCTAGGCCTGATGACGGGCTTCAAGACGTACTCTATAAAGGGCCTTGGAAGCGAGACTCCCCTACTTATTGTATGGAGGGCGCTTAAGCTGCTTGGCTACGTAGAGCCTCAGTCGCTCCTTGCAGTAGAGCACGAAGATGGGCTTCTCCTTTCTCTTATGCAAGTTCACGAAGCCTTAGGCAGGGCTGGGCTCCAAAGGGTCGTTAGCCTACCAGGGTCAGAAGTAAGGGGGCTGCGCCTATGGGTACCCAAGGAGAAGTGACGTGTGAGGCCCGCCTAGAGCTCTACGTAAACAGGCCAGAGAACATTAGCAAGGCGCTGAACGCAGACAACACTAACCTGCCGCCAAACCTTAGCATAAAGTGCTGGCCCATTGATGAAAATAGGCTGGAGTGCGACGTTACTATAACTAGTTGCAAAGATCCAAGTAAGTTGCTAACCTTGCGCAACACGCTAGAGGACATATTACTCAATGTAATGGCTGCTGACGGCACACTCAGGCTGCTTAAGAGGACCCGCTAACGGCTCGACGTATTCCTATTTATAGGCCTTAGCTACCGTTACCCAATGGGGACTTCCATGAAGCTGTTGTATATAGTTCTAGATGGCGCTGCCGACGGGTTAGAGGCGCCCAAGAGCTCATTGGGAACTGCTAATAAGCCTTACATAGATTCGCTTGCTAAGAACGCCCACTGTGGGCTGGTCTACACTGTAGGCAAGGGAATAGCCCCAGAGAGTGACGAGGCCGTAATAAGTATACTTGGCTATGACCCCCACGTGTACTACACCGGCAGGGGCCCGCTGGAGGCTGTTGGCGCAGGCGTACCCTTTAAGGAAGGCGAGGTTGCGCTGAGGGCCGACCTAGCCACCGTTGACCCTCAGACGCTCAGAATTATTGATAGAAGGGCTGGCCGTGACGTCACTGACGCAGAAGGCGAGGAGCTGGCCAAGTCCGTTGATGGCCTTAGACTGGATGGAGGCCACGGCGTCGCGCACTTTGTCCACACGGTGGCACATAGAGGAGTACTAGTGCTGTCTCACGACTCAGTGAGGTTAAGCGGCAACATATCAAATACAGACCCAGCTTATGAGAGGGAGGGCCTTATAAGCAAGGCCAAAGCTAAGTTTGAGCCCGTCGTGTTGAAGAGCCATCCGCTGGACCCGTCAGACAAAGGCGCGCAGGTTGCTTCGGAGCTCTTAAATGAGTTCACTGAAAAGGCAATAAAGATCTTGGACTCGCACCCGGTTAACAAGGCCCGCCGTCAGGCTGGCAAGCTTCCAGCAAACGCTATACTTTCAAGGGACGCAGGCGATAAGCTGCCCAAGGCTGAGCCGATAAGCGGTGTGTTCGGCATGAGATTTGCCAGCGTTACCGAGATGCCGGTGGAGAGAGGCATAGCAATAACCTTTGGCCTCGAGGACCTTCACTATGAAGTACGTGGAAAGACTAAGGAGCAGATACTAAGGGATGAGGCACGGCTTGTGCTGGACAACTTAGATAAATTTGATGCCTTCTACGTACACCTAAAGGGGCCTGACGAGCCCGGCCATGATGGTAACTATGAATCTAAGAGAGCTGCGATAGAGCTGATAGATAAGCACTTCTTCTCCACGCTGTTAGAAGGCCTAAGACTTAATGACGTACTGATAATAGTGACCTCTGACCACTCAACGCCGTGGTACCTAAAGAGCCATAGCGACGACCCGGTGCCTATAATGTTCTCAAACCCCATGATACACGAATCCCACGATAGGTTTGACGAAAGGGCCTGCTCTAGCGGTTCCCTAGGAATCCTCAGCAGCGGCACGCAAATTATTCCCACAGCCCTCAAAATTATGAAGGAGCTCCAAGCCTAGAGGGAAGCCCAAGAGCTTCCCAAGACTTTAGCTCGCCTTCAGGTCTGTCCCTGATCTCCAGTTGCTCCTCAATTTGATGACTTAACCTATGAGAATATGACGTTTGCCCTTCGGGATTATGCGAAGGACCAGTTACCTATAGGATCCTTAAAGCCGTCTACAAGGCTTCTAATTCCACATAACTGCTTAAAAATGCCTCAGAGATGAGCTTAGAGGAAGAAGCCTGAGGTGCACAGAGGGTGCCTGGTAGAGAGGAGAGACCTCCGCTCAGGATAGTGATATCGGATCCGTCGGCCAAGGGGCCTGAAATAAAGGTGAAGGTAAAGGGCGTGGAAGACGACGCGCTGGCGTACACGGACTCCATGAAGAAGACCAAGGAGCAGGAGAGGACAGAACTTCCGAAAGCTAAGGTTAACCCTTCACTGGCGCAAAAGCTTGGTATTGGCAACGCTGGCGTCCTAACGCTCTCGTTTAGAATGGAGGGAGGCAGGACTAACGTCCCACTTAAGGTCATAACAGACCCCTCCGTCCCTGAGGGGGAGGTGCATGTTCACAAAGCGCTTCTCAACGAGGTAGCAGGGGCCGACGAGTCTGAGGCCGTGGCCTTCAAGGCAAAGGCGTGGCAGATAGCAGTGCCTGAGGACGTTGCCATAAGGCTGGCAGGCCTTGCTATCGGAGACGAGTTTGACGGCGTTATAATTGGGATGCCTGGCGTCACTTTAAAGATAACAGGTGGAACTGACGCCTCAGGGTTCCCCATGCACCCAAGTGTCCCAGGCTCTGTAAGGAGAAAGGTGCTGCTAAGCTCCCCGCCTGGCTTCCACCCAGCTAAGAAGGGGGAGAGGGCCAAGAAGACGGTAAGGGGTAACCGGGTGCCAGACCCTCGCGCTGAGAGGAGAAAGACCGCGCTTGCGCAGCTTAACGTAATAGTAGTTCAACGCCAGCCTCAGGAGACCTCGCAGGCGCCTGCAGCGGCTAGTTCTGCTTAACTTCACCTTAAGGTCTGCACCTCTAGTGCCTGTCTTACGGGGCCTTGCAAGAGATATTATTTTAAAAAGGCAGCTCGATAGGGTAAAGGGGGTTTAGCCTTGGCGCAAGAAGCGGACAAGATCATCGACGAGAAGAAGCTTCAGCCAGAGGTAAACATAGGAGTAGTAGGTCATGTCGATCATGGGAAAACTACTCTAGTCCAGGCCCTCACAGGAGTTTGGACTATGAGGCACAGCGAGGAGATCAAGAGGGGTATGACCATTAAGTTAGGCTACGCTGATGGTGAAATATGGGAGTGCGAGGGGTGCGGCTTCCCTGAAAGGTACTCCACAGAGCCTGTATGTGACTGCCTCCCTGGCGCCTCGCCCAAACTGCTCAGAAGGGTCTCCTACGTCGACGCTCCTGGTCATGAGATACTTATGGCGACTATGC
Organism: uncultured Desulfurococcales archaeon; assembly: GCA_964342665.1. GTDB lineage: Archaea > Thermoproteota > Thermoprotei_A > Sulfolobales > Acidilobaceae > Acidilobus. The sequence goes on along the minus strand of CAYFFU010000007.1, from coordinate 7,889 downwards.
TGTCAGGGGCTGCGCTGATGGACGGCGCGCTTCTTGTGGTGGCTGCAAACGAGCCGGCCCCTCAGCCTCAGACTAAGGAGCACTTCCTTGCCTTATCAATACTTGGAATAAAGAACTTAGTAGTAGTACAAAATAAGGTGGACGTCGTCTCGCCAGAGAGAGCAAGAGAAAACTATAATGAAATCAAGAAGTTCCTGTCTGGAACCTGGGCCGAGGACGCCCCAATTATACCGGTGAGCGCCCTGAAGAGGGCAAACATAGATGCGCTCTTAGCAGCAATACAGAAATACATACCTACGCCTGCAAGAGACCTCGAGAGCCCTCCCCTCATGTATGTGATAAGGAGCTTTGATGTCAACAAGCCTGGCACGCCGCCAAAGGAGTTGGCCGGCGGCGTCATAGGGGGGTCCCTCCTTTCTGGCACGTTAAAGGTTGGCGACGAAATAGAGATACGGCCAGGAATCCAGGTGAAGGAGGGCTCTCAGGTTAAATATGAACCTATAGTTACAGAGGTTACTAGCCTGAGGTTTGGTAAATATGAAGTAAACGAGGCGAGGCCAGGTGGTCTTGTCGCGGTCGGTACTAAGCTAGATCCCTCACTAGCCAAGGGTGACAACTTAGCCGGCAACGTTGCTGGGAGACCTGACTCAATGCCTGACGTATTTGACTCTATTAGCGTCGAGCACCACCTGTTCGACTCCGTAGTAGGAATTAAGGAGAACGTAAAGGTGGATCCAATAGCTAAGGGGGAGGCGCTGCTCCTAGCAGTGGGCCCAGCCCTGACACTAGGTGACGTTATATCATCAACCAAGGACTACTTTACGGTAAGGCTCAGGAGACCTGTGGTTGCCTGGAAGGGAGTAAGGATAGCTATAAGCAGGCGCATAGCTGGCAGGTGGCGTCTCATAGGATGGGGGCTAGCAAAAGTTTGATAGTTAAGGTCCTGCTTGACACAAATTTCCTCATACTTATGGCTAAGGGGCTTGTGACACCTTCAATGCTTGAGAGCGCTATACCTGCACTGTATGAGCTTGAGACTACCAGCGCCGTGGTCTCTGAGCTTGACGAGATGTCATCCAGGAGGGACCTCTTGTCTAGATACGCGGCTGCAGCAAAGGAGCTCCTGGGCAAGCTTAAGGTCAGGGTTGTGCCTACGGATGAGCATGACGGCGACAGCTCACTGCTTAAGTACTCGCAGCAGCTGAAGGCCCGCAATTATACCGTAGTAGTGGCTACAGTTGACTCGGAGCTCAGGAAGGCGCTGAAAAAGGCAGGAATACCTACGCTGTACCTGAAGGGTCGTAAGAGGGCGCTTTCGATAGACTGGTCGCCAGTTGACTTGTAGTACTAAATGTCGCAATTCGCCAAACAAGCCGAGAGGAGACCTATAAGGGCCTCCATGTAGTTCTAGCAACGCTAAGAGCTTTAAACTGCAAAACGCGTGGGTCTATTACTGGTGCCGCCGTAGCTCAGCGGGAGAGCGCCCGGCTGAAGACCGGGTGGTCGGGG
>CAYFFU010000007.1:0-6370 GCA_964342665.1 uncultured Desulfurococcales archaeon | reverse complement strand
CTGGTGCAGGGCTAGCAGTGTGTTTTTTTTCAAGCAGAAGACGGCATACGAGATCATGCCTGGACTCGTGGGCTCGGAAATGTGTATAAGAGACGGGCTGAAGACCGGGAGGTCGCGGGTTCAAGTCCCGCCGGCGGCACCAGCCGCCGAGGAACCCCTTGAGGTGCACGCTTAATGGTAGTTGCTCTGATACTTGCGGGTGGCTATGGCAAAAGGCTTCGGCCTCTGACAGAGGATCGACCTAAGCCACTGATAGAGGTCGCCGGCAAGCCCATTATCGTATGGCAAATAGAGTGGCTCCGCAGCTTTGGGATAACAGACTTCGTGATCCTAGCTGGCTACCACAAGGAGAAGCTGATAGAAGCCCTTGGAAGCGGCTCAAAACTAGGGGTCTCTATAACGTACGCCGTGGAGGACGAGCCGCTTGGCACTGGAGGGGCGATAAGGAACGCAAGGCTGTCATACTCGGCCCAGGACAAGTTCTTAGTCATAAACGGCGATATAATAACCAACGTGAACCCGCTTGAGCTTCTAAAGGCTCTGGATAGGCCAGGCGTCCTGGCGGCGATGGCGCTTGTCCAGCTAAGGAGCCCATACGGCATAGTGGAGTTCAGCAGGGAGAGCAACCTAGTTAAGAGCTTCCAAGAGAAGCCCGTGCTGAGGGACTACTGGATAAACGCCGGCGTCTACTCAATGAGGCCCTCCATATTTGAGTACCTGCCTGTCAAGGGCGATGTTGAGAAGGAGACGTTCCCCAGGCTGGCCGCAGAGGGCAGACTGGCAGCCGTCACCTTTGACTTGGACAGGTACTACTGGAGGAGCATAGATACCTACAAGGACCTCGAGGAGGCCAGCTATGAGCTGGCCTCAGGCCTTAAGCTTCGTGACCTGCCCGAGGAACGCAGATTATGATGCCTTGAACGCTCTTAACGCCTCGCCGCCACGGGAAGGCCTAGGGATTAAGCTTGAGCGCCCAAGCTCAGCAGCCAAGGCTAAGGCAGCCCATAGTAGTAGTGCTGGGCCACGTAGATCATGGCAAGACCTCGCTGCTAGATAAAATTAGGAGCACCGCGGTGGCCGCTAAGGAGGCTGGAGGCATAACACAGCACATAGGTGCCAGCATAGTTCCTGCTGACGTTATAGAGAAGCTGGCGGAGCCCCTTAAGAAGCTCATACCAGTAAAGCTAACAATACCAGGTCTCCTATTCATAGACACCCCAGGCCACGAGCTTTTCTCTAACTTGAGGAAAAGAGGCGGCAGCGTGGCAGACTTCGCAATACTCGTAGTTGACGTGACCAAGGGCTTTCAGAACCAGACGTATGAGAGCCTCGACCTGCTCAGGTCACGTAAAGTACCGTTCTTAGTCGCGGCCAACAAGATAGACAGAATACCTGGGTGGGTATCGTACCCAGACGCCCCGTTCATAGAGTCCTATAGCAGGCAGAGCGAGGAGGCCAAGAGGAACCTTGAAGAGGCTATCTACGGGAAAATAGTGCTTAGCCTGTCGGAGCAAGGGTTCAGCGCAGACATATTTACAAGGATTAAGGACTTCACTAGAACTGTGGCTGTAGTCCCTGTCTCCGCTAAGACAGGGGAGGGAATTGCGGACTTGTTGGCTGTCCTCGCTGGGCTAACGCAGCAGTACCTCAGAAAGAGGCTCATGTATGTTGAGGGACCGGCCAAGGGCTCTGTATTAGAGGTTAAGGAGGTTCCAGGGCTGGGAACCGTTGTAGACGCCATAATTTATGATGGCGTCTTACACGAGGGTGACACAATAGTCCTAAATGGCAAGAACGGCCCCATAATAACCACTGTCCGCTCGCTTCTAATGCCGGCTCCGTTGAGCGACATGAGGGCCAAGGGAATAAAGTTTGTGGAGGTTCCAGAGGTTCACGCTGCGGCTGGAGTTAGGATAGCGGCGGCTGGGCTTGAGGACGCGCTGGCGGGCTCGTCACTGTTAGTTGCAAGGGACCAGAAGGATGCCCAGGAGATAGCTGAGGGACTTAAGAGCGAAATTAAGGAGCTCGTGTTCAAGGGCGACTCTGTTGGTGTTATTGTAAAGGCTGACACCTTAGGAACTCTTGAGGCCCTGCTCGAGGCGCTCAAGCGGCTCGGCGTGCCTGTAAGAGCTGCTGACGTGGGCAGCGTTACTAAGGGCGATGTACTTGAGGCTAGCCTCAGCGGCAAGGAGGACAGGAGCCTCGGCGTTGTCCTAGCGTTTAACGTAAAGGTGCTGCCCGAGGCAGAGGAGGAGGCAAACAAGAGTGGTGTCAAGATATTTAACGATAACATTATCTACCACTTGCTAGACTCGTACAGCGAGTGGAGGGAGAAGCTGAAGGAAGAGGAGATAATGTCAAGACTTAACCAGCTCGTAAGGCCTGGTAAGTTCATGATCCTCCCAGGGTTCGTGTTCAGGAGAAGCGACCCAGCCATAGTAGGAATTGAGGTCCTCGGCGGGGTCCTTAGGCCGGGCTACCCGCTAATAACCTCTAATGGCAGGGAGATAGGCAGAATTATGGCAATAAAGGATAATGACAAAAGCCTCGACATAGTCAGGACTGGCAGCAAGGTAGCCATCTCGATAGAGGGCAGGATCATGATAGGAAGACAGGTGGACGAGGGTGACGTGGTATACACTAACGTTCCCTTTGACCACGCTATGAAGCTCCTGACAGAGTTCAGAAAGTTTATAAGTGATGACGAGGTTCTTGTGCTAAAGGAAATAGCCGAGCTGAAGAGAAAGCTAGGCTATAAGGAGTATTCACTAGTTCTTAACAAAATATCACCGTCCTCGTAGGCAGGTCTCAATACATCACGTAGTCTTCGTCGCTAAATATGACCTTGGACTCGCGCTCAAAGCTCTCTAGCGAGTCGCTTGCATGAACAACGTTTTCCTGGACTGAGAGCGCGTAGTCGCCTCTTATCGTGCCCGGCTCCGCTTTTCTGCCATCAGTGGCGCCTATCATTAACCTTACGACTGATATTGCTGAATCCCCTTCCAATATCATTGCTACTATCGGCCCGCTTGTCATAAATTCTACAAGGTCGTGGAAGAAGGGCTTATCCTTGTGGACTGAGTAGAACTCCATAGCTTTCTCTGTAGACATCCTCAGCATTTTCATAGCTACTATCTTAAGCCCCTTCCTCTCGAACCTAGATATGACCTCCCCTATGAGACCCCTTCTAACTCCGTCAGGCTTTATCAACACGAGCGTCCTCTCTATGGCCATATTTACACCCATGGAGAGCTCTGATCAAAGGCATTATAAAAGTTAATCGCCGCCTTAGGCTGAGACCTGGTTAACATAGGCGTCTATGCTAACAGGCCTGATTAAAAGTTTTGAGTTCCAGCAATAGAACTAACGCAGGCGCCTTAGCTTGAAGCTAGTAATACTTGCAGCGGGAAAAGGCGAGAGGCTTAGACCTCTCACCGAGACCAGGCCTAAGCCTTTACTGCCCATACTTGGCGAGCCGCTTATCTGCAGGCACGTCAAGACGCTCAGCAACTTACTTAGCCCTGAGGAAATAATTGTAGTTACGTCATACATGAAGGACGCCATTGAGAAGGGGCTGAGCAGCTGTGCGCCTGCAAATCAGCTTAAGGTTAAACTGATAGACCAGGGCGGAGAGCTCGGAACAGGGCACGCCATTAAGACTGCAATGGAGTATGGCGGCGCAGGCAAGTACCTTATAGTTTACGGGGACCTCTTCCTTAGCGACAGCGCCTATAAGGCTTTAGCGTCTATGGCTCCCTACTCGGCTCTGGTCACCGAGGTTAAGGAGCCCTGGAACTACGGGGTTGCAAGGCTTGACGGCGATGTAATAAAGGAGGTCGTCGAGAAGCCCCCTAGGGATAAGGCGTTCAGCAACCTAGTGTATTCGGGCGCTCTAGCGGTCGACTACGACTTCCTAAAGTACCTCCAGGACCTACGGCCATCGCCTAGGGGGGAGCTTGAGGTCACTGACGCCATAAATGCGGCCGCCTCGAGACTAGACATCAAAGCGGTTAAGGTCTCCTCTGATGAGTGGTTAGACATAGGGAGGCCCTGGGAGTACCTTCTAGCTAACAGGAGGGCTCTCAAGGAGGTTAAAGGTCAGGTGATACTAGGCGACGTTCATCCTACCGCTGTCATAGAGGGCCCTGTTGTAATAAGCGAAGGGGCTGAGGTAGGCCCATTCGTAGTAATAGAGGGCCCTGCCTTCATAGGGAAGGGCGCAAAGGTAGGCCCTTCGTCGCATATAAGGCCAGAGACCGTAATTCTTGAGAACGCAAAGGTAGGCTACGCAGTTGAGGTGAAGGCCTCCATTCTAATGGAGGAGGCCAGGGCGCCTCACTTTAACTATGTTGGTGACAGTATAATAGGCGAGGACGTAAACTTAGGCGCAGGCACGATAACGGCGAACCTAAGGTTTGACCATAAAAACGTTAAAATGAAAGTCAAGAATGATTTAGTGGACACAGGCCTACCTAAGCTTGGCACTGTAATGGGGGGCCACTCGCAGACAGGCATCAACGTGTCAATAATGCCTGGAGTTAAGATAGGCTCCTACGCAATAATATACCCTGGCTGCACCGTGTATAGGGATGTTGGAAGTAAAGAAGTATATAGGTGTAGCCAGTGACTCTATAGCCAATTACGGTGATAGGCTGTGAAGGCTAAAATTGTTAAGAGAGGTAACCTAGCCTTTATTGAGACCGAGCTGAAGCAGGTAGCTGTTATTCCATGGGATACGCTGTGCGCGTTCTTAGCTAAGTACCACCTAGAGCCCTCAGCGGTCGAGGGGGGTCAGATGCCCAAGTGCGTGGAGGTCTCAGCTAAGGAGCCGGAGGTCGAGGTCTATGACGACCAGGGAGAAGACGAATCTGACGAAGACAGCTGATAATATTGTGTCGCTGCTAAGAAATCAGGGACTCAAGGCATCTAAGCCAGAAGACCTAGGCCGCTGCATCGAAAGTTACGTTGAGTATGGCAGCTCCATTGTGAGGCTTATATTCTTTGAGCCCAGGTACAGTGATAGCATTATAGTGAAGCTTACGACTTCTGCTATAGGCGACTGCGACGAATCCTTGTATACGCCCACAGGCCTTTACGTGCTAGCCCGTGATGAGCAAGAGGCCATAGAAAATATTATGAGAAAGCTAAGACTTGTGACTATACAAAGCAACACGGCCTAAAGCTAGTTCTGTACCGCTGCACTAGCAATGTTAAGAGGTGTGAGCCCTTGACTTTAAACTACCTTGGCGCCTTCTGGACTTGCACCTCCTTAGTGCCGCCGACCCGCGCCTCGCTCTCATTGGTTATCTTTACTTCCTCGCCGGCTATTATCTTAAGTCTTGATGGTCCTCTTACAGTTATGGCTCCTGTTATGAAGGGACTTAGCACTAAATTAAACGAGACATCGCCCTCTATCTCTATGCTTAACTTAGCTGACTTAAGCTCACCTATCTTAGGAATCCTTACGCTGACCTTGTCTGAACTTTCGTCAACATCAAATCTTACTGTAAGCTTGTTGAACTCTATCACATACCCGTCCTCTAGCTCCGAGATGCTAACTATGCCGCTACCAAGCAGGTCTGACTCAAAGTTCCCTTCGGATGATATTTCAACCAGATCCTCGATGCTGTTCACCTGTGGCAGGCCATTGAACTCGCCATCTATCTTAACATTCCCAGACTCTATACTTCCGTTAGCCTTGGCCAGGCCGGTTATTATTACGTGAGGAGCTTCGTAAACCCTTCCGTCCAGGTTTACCTTCATGTTATCTATGTGCAGGGTAGCCTTCAGTTGCTCAGGCATTGAACTTTTAGCCCCCGCAGTATCTCCTTCGCTGTGGAAGGCTATATCTATATCTCCTAGCCTTCTTGACGCCTGAGTCCTTATAGAAACGCACTTAACACAAGGTCTTAGATTAGATGCTCTTCGGTTTCGATGAACGCTCTGCATGCTCTGTTCAAGCCCATTAAAGCGGGATCCTCTAGCATCTGGTGCGTTTAGTTTCACACCAGCCATTTAACGACCCCAACTTTCTTAGATAGCCTTATGGCTCCGCCTAAATAGACCGACTGAACCTCGTGGACTTTAAGGCCTTTATATTTGCTAAGGCACTCCTTACAAACTCTTCTCACATTGTCTATTTGAACGCTATCCTCGTAGCACACAAGCCTTCCGCAGATAGGACAAAAGGTTACGGCAAGCCTCTCGTGACATATCTCGCACAGGGAAGAAGAGCATACCGAGCATATGCCTCTTGAGGGGTCGAAGTGATCCTCACAGACGAGCCGGCCACAGAGCCTGCACCTATGTTTAGCTTCCTTTAGACCGCATATATCGCAGCTTACCAGCCTTCGGCACCTGGGCAGAAACG
>CAYFFU010000006.1:16670-22069 GCA_964342665.1 uncultured Desulfurococcales archaeon | reverse complement strand
AAGGTCTGTAGGCACCCATGGAACGGCCGACACGCTCTCGGGGGCGAGAGGTTCGTACGTGGCTAAGGGGCTGGACGTGGCGGGGCCGGTGGGCAAGGGTAAGGAGGTCATAACCCTTTCCATAGCGTACTCGCTGCGCATAGGTAAGGGCCATGGCCCGGTAAACCCGACGGCGTGGACCTACCTGGCTTACCTTAAGATGAACGCAATTAATGACGTTAAGGAGGCATTGGACGTGCTGCTTCGCCAGCAGGAGTACGTCTCGATTCTAGTGCCGGAGATATCCATGAACATAGGGGAGGCGCTGGAGTACCCCTACGCCAGGAGCGTCAACGACGTGGTGGCCGTCCCAGGCAGGATAACCCGCTACATGAATAGGATAGTAGTTCATGGCGAGCCTACGCCTGGGGCCTCAAGCCACGTAGCTAGGGCCATCCTGACCTACATGTCCATGTACCCTGAGTACAGGGCTGCTGCCAACATAGCGCTTAACGATTACATAAAACGAGCTGTCGAGGTGCTGGGGTACTCTTACTCATACTACGACAGGTCGGCCGAGCCTGAGGAGGTGAAGGAGGCGGAAGGGGGCTCCATACCGTGGGGCATAAAGAGGGCGCTCAAGAGCTCCCAGCGCGCGGTAGACGTAATCTACGATACCGGCGACTTCGGCAAGGAGCCAGGCGCCTTCGTCTTTGGGAGAAACGCGGTAGAGGTTGCAGGCAAGGTGGTGTCCATAGGAAGGAAGGTAAGGGAACTGATGGAGAGGGCCTAACGCTTCCTCCCGGTCCTCCTCGCGGCTATGTGGCCAACCTTTCTTCCTGGAGGCGCGTTCCTTGAAACCGTGGTAGGCCTGCCCTCGTGCTGGTGGAAGCCGCCACCGAACGGGTGGTTCGCCGCGTTCATAGCGACTCCCCTCACGGTTGGCCACTTGGTTCCCTTCACCTTGTACTTGTAGTAGCTGGCGCCTGCCTTTAGGAGGGGCTTCTCCGTTCTTCCCGCGCCTGCAGGGACCCCTATGGTGGCCCTGCAGTCGGCCGACAGCTCCTTCTCCCTCTTGCTGGGCAGTAGCACCTTTACCGTGTCGCCTGACTTGCTGAGAACTATCGCGTAGCTCCCGGCCTGCCTTGCTAACTTGCCCCCGTCGCCTGGCCTCAGCTCCAGGTTATACACCATCGTGCCCTCTGGTATCTTTGAGAGCGGCAGCACGTTGCCAAAAGTCGGCTCTGCGTCAGGGCCCACCTTTATCCTCTGTCCAACGTACATGCCCTCTGCCGCCGGCATCAGGAACTCCTGGCCGTCGGACAGGACAACCCTCGCCAGGGGGACGTAACGGCCTGGGTCGTGAACAAGCTCCTTGACAACGCCCTCTAAAGTCTTATCGCTTAGGGACGGGTACCTGGCCGGACCTGGGTGTATGTGGTCTGGGTTCCTAAACGTTAGCGACCCTTTACCCGCCCTCTGCTGCCTTAAGCTCTTTCCCATCTGTGACGCCCTCGCCGCCACTAGGTGAGAGGGATAGGGTTTTAAGCAGTTTGCTGAAATTCATTATCTTGACCTTGCGCACCCTCCCGACCTCGTCCTTCAGTAGCGCGTGGCCAACAGGGAGCGACTTCAGCTCCTCGGGCCTCTCAAGGCCCAGCTGGGCGCCAAGCTCTATGTAGTAGTTGGTGAAGCCCCCAAAGACTATCTTATAGCCTGTGTTGTCAACTATAGGCCTGCCCACGTCAGAGGGCAGCTGCGTCGCGTATATCACGTAGAGCCCCCGGCTCCTGCCCTCCCTCAGCGAGAACTCCATGTGGACAGCCGACCCCTTAGAGAATCTCCAGGCCTCGTCAATTATGAGCACGACCCTGCCGCCAAGGCCGCCCTCGCTTGCGCTGAGCGCAAGCGAGCTCACCAGGAGGGAGCCGTAAACGTTCCTGACCTCGTTTGGGAGGCCAGAGAGGTCATAGACCATAAGGCCCTTGGGGGACAGCTGGCCAGAGCACACCTTTACCGTTGCCCCTTCGCCGGTCTCAGAGCTGCTCTCGATAAGCCTGGCCGCGACCCCGTCCAGCCTCGGCATGGGGACGCAGCTGTCCAGCCCGGGCTTTACGTAGCTGTCGGCCACGCCGCTCAGCAGAGAAGCTAGGTCCCCCTTTGGGTCTATTACTACCACCGCTGTCGGGTCCCCGAACGTGTGGGACCTGGCGGCGAGCTGGACTGCTACCCCTGAGAGCATGACTGTCTTGCCCCTTCCCGTGGGCCCGAAGACACCTATGTGCACCCTGAACCCGTCTGGCCACCTGAGCACGACCACGTTGCCTGGCTCATCCTCGTCCTCGCCCAGCACGACCCCTGACTCATCATTAATGTCCCTCCTGTTGGCAACGACTGGCGCTCTCTCGCTCACCCACGACGGCTGAAGGCTTGTGAGGAGCCTTGAAAGGTCGGAGGCGTCGGCCCTCCTTATAGTGACCTGGGTCTCGGCCTCGACCAGGTCCCTGAAGGCCTCGGCGTTCAGCTGCGAGTCCCTATCATTTGGGTTGACCCACACTATGAACGCAAAGCCTCCCACGTAGGGCACCTGAGACCTCATGACCTCCTTATACAGGGACTCAAGGAAGTTCAGCCTCTCCCTGTACTTGACGTACCTCGTGGCCGCGTAGGCGAAGTCGACCTTTCTTATCTCCTCCTCTAACTCCTTGAGGAGGGAGCTCTTAGAGACAGAGTACATGCTGCTTATGAAGGTCACTGAGAGCCTCGAGGACCTGACTATTCTGGCGAGCCTTAGCGGCAGGTCCTCCCCCTCCCTCGGCATTCCCTCGGCCACGTAGGGGATCCCCACGAGTCTCCTGCCGTCCACGTAGACGCTCAGCTCTCCACCGCTGGCGTCGCCATGCTTAACGTTAAAGCGAAACTTGAAGTCACCGGTTGACCTGAGGTTCCTGACCATGAGGACGGCCGTGGCCACCGCGATGCCACCCAGGAAGATGTCAAATATATATGATGGGTCCAAGTCAAGTCACCCTTGGCATTATCCCTCTCCTGCCCCCGAGGAGTCTTGCCAGGGCGTAGGCTATTGTTGTTAACGTTGCTATGTACATTATTGGAACAGTAAAGTAGTATAGCAGGAAGTCCTCAATTAGGTTCACTGAGACGAAGTTGACCCCAAAGTATGTCTGGGCGTAGTCCTCGGCCGTGAAGCCGCTAAACCTCGGCTCGGTGCAGTTGCGCTGGACGACGACCATAGTAAAGTTCACGGGCCCCTGGACGTACCAGTACGTGCCCTTGACGCCGTACCAGCTCCAGCTCCCTGAGGCTGGCCTTATGTTGGCGCTGACGTTCAGGCTGCAGGTATTGGGCGACCTGACCTCTACAATGCCCCCGAAGCTTAAGTTGCCCCTGATAACTAGGGCGTCGCCTGACTGGGAGAGCGAGACATTCCCCGGCTGGTTTGAGAGGACTATTGTGTCATACTGGGAGCTGTAAAGTATGTAGGGCGAGTAGAGGCTTACGCCCTGGGACATGCTGTAGTTGCCCGGGTAGAAAGGGTAGGGGTCCAGCTGGCTCCCCACGCCGTCAACGTAGACATACGAGTACACCGGGGCCGTGCTAGGCATGGAGACGTCGTTGGGCTCAGGCGAGCTCGGGTCGTAGGCGGCGCCGCTGGATGTGACCCAGTACTGGGCTACCTCCTTCATCTCGCCGTCCACGTAAGAGTACAGGACCAGCTCTGAGTTGCCTATCGGCTGGCCGTCGCTGGCGTGAACGGTGACGGGCTCATAAGTCAGTCCAAGGCTGGCGCCTGCAGAGTTCGCAGCAACTGGAGGTGACGACGCTATATACGATATAAACGCCGGCATAACCTGCAGCCCAACGCTGAAGGTTACTACGAACGCTATGAACCAGGCCCCGGCCTCCCTGCCAAGTCTGAACGGAAGGGCGAAGAGCACAAGCCCTATGAGGGCCAGCAGGGTTCCACCATACCTTACAATCGCCTCCAGGGCGCCCAGAGTCGCCATGAAGAGGAGGTCGGCAGTCAGCGCGTCGTTGAGCGGCCCCAGGAGCGCCCTGGCTGCCGAAGCCCCGGGCACGTATGATGTAAGTGACGACAGCGCCATAGCTGCTACCTTGAGGCCCAGTATCAGCTGAACCCCGTTCTGAAACCAGGCGTCGAAGTACGCCCAGGAGCCGCCGAGCATGCCAGCAACTCCCTGGGCGAACTCCATTACCGCAGTTAACGAGATGGCCAGGGCGAACGAAAACATCGAGTCCCTGAGCAGCTGGCCTCCCCACCTCTTGACGCCCCTTATCGGCAGCGGGAGCGCGTAGATGAGGACCCCTATGTAGAAGCTGAGCACTGCTAGCTGAATAGCTACCTCGAAGAGGTAACCATATGACGTCATGGAGCTCCTATCACCGTCTTAACTATGTAAGTTATGAACGTGAACACTGTGCTCCCCAGGGCCAGCCACAGCGCGGCCCAGATGGAGTCCTCGACCAGCCCTGAGCCGGCCCTCTTCAGCCTTGAGAGCGGTATTGGGGCGCCCCTTAAGGTCCAGCCTATGGTCCAAGTCAAAAGGAACAGCGCCCAGGCCGCGAGCGTCACCTCCTGGGTTAGCCCCTGGATAAATGTAACCACGTCAGTCACTTCTGGTCCCATAGTAGGCCTCAAAAGAAAAGCCAGGGGGAGGGGTCAGCGGACCCTCACTAGGCTAGGCGGGCAGGTAGACGGGGTTGCTGAGCGTAGAGACGGACTTCTCAGACGCCAGCACGTCCCTGACGAACTTCGGCGCGTGGAACATAGACATGTGGGACTCCGAGTCGTAGAACCTGTTGTCCCCTCTTAGGCCCATTGACCTAAGCTTGGCCTCAACGTCCGTGAGCTCCTTAAGCGACTCAACATTGACGTGGTCTGAACCCATTACAAAGCCCCACAAGCCCTCAAAGCTCCTTATGTAAACGTAGTACGAAATCGCGTGCTTGAAGGAGGCCTTGACTGTATTATAAATCGTGGCGTGCACCTTTGGCGTCAGGACCGGGCTCGTGGCCTGCGTGACGAACACGCCGCCTGGGTTGAGCCTGCTCTTGAACAGGTCGTAGGCCTCCTTAGTGTAAAGCCTCCAAGCCGGCCCTCCCTCCTCTGGGTCCACCAGGTCGGCTATTATGACGTCAAACTTGTCCGAGGTCGAGTTGATGTAGTGCTCCGCGTCATCTATGACAAGCTTAAGCCTGGGGTCATCAAATGAGCCCCTGTGCCACTCGGGCAGGTGCTCCCTGCACGCGTTGACTACCTCCTCGTCTATGTCAACCATAACTACCCTCTGAACGCTCGGGAACCTTAGCGCCTCCCTTGCTGTTGCGCCCTCGCCTCCACCAAGTATCAGGACGCTCCTAGGAGACCCGTGGGCCAGCAT
>CAYFFU010000006.1:0-16660 GCA_964342665.1 uncultured Desulfurococcales archaeon | reverse complement strand
CTCGTCAATTATGGCGGACTGCGTTTTCCCATCTATAACTAGCGCCTTTCCTAGGTCGTCAAACTCCACCACTAGGTAGGTCTGGTACTTTGACCTGCCAGCGGTGTATACCTGCCTCACCGAGTGGGCGTGGAAAGTGCCTGGCGTGCTCCACTCGTGAATCCAATGCCAAGCTGGGTACTGGATGCTTGAAGGCACCTCCTGCACCTAGCGGCAAAAGGTTGACAGACAAAATTTAACTTAACTTGCGCCCTGCTGCTCTATTAAAACGGCGTTAACGATGCCGTCCTGCCCAGGCCTTGAGGTGACCTTGGCTACTCCCGCCGAGGTCCTTATTATGGCCCCCTTGGTTATTATGTTCCTCCTGGCGAACTCCCTGTTAGCTGGCGTGCTTATCACGGCCAGTATCTTTGCCCTGACGCTCTTCCCGGTCTTAGGGTCGTTGACTATGGCCTCGCTGACAGTCCTTAGCGCCAGCTTCAGGTTGCCGCCCATGCCCCTCTTAACCTTCATCTCCTGTTTGTCGCCCAGCACTGCGGGCACGAAGTACTCGCCCATCATGTACCTCCTCTTCCTCTTGTGCGGGAGGGACCTGAGGCCGCCGCTTGGCTTCTTAAGATCCCTGTACTGGTATATCCCCATTGACCGCACCTGGAAGCCCTGACTACCTTAAGCATAAAAGCGTTTTGCCTGAGGGCGGGGCTGGCCTATGACGTTTACACGCGTCTCTGGCATGGCCTGTAGGTGAGCTCCCTCGCTACCAGGGAGGCTATTTCGTCTCCAGCGACCGCTGACACCTTATCATGTATTACGCGCCTAGCTTCGTCAGGCGGCAGGTCCCTTGGAGCCCAGCCTACTACCCATATAAGCGAGTCCATGTGCGGCGTGGGCACGGAGCTTAGTTCAGCGACCCGCAGCCAGGCCTTCTGGGCCTCCCTTGGGTCCCTAACCAGCTGCCGGTAGTCGCTTACGCCATAGATGATGCCGCTTGTGATAGAGACGCAGGCGACCCTCACGTCTACCGGCATCGGTATGTTATACGTAAGCGGCGTCAGTGACCCTCGTGGCCTTGAGGCGTAGTAGGCCATCTTGAGCGAAAACGTTATCGTCTTCTTGTCCTCTCTGGCACCTAGGGCTGTGGCCAAAGCGTTAAGGACCTCGGAGGGGCTCCTAGTAACTATGCTCGGGTCCTCCATGATGCCCTGTAGCAGCCGCCCCGCGCCCGCGTAGACTTTAAGGACCCTCCTGATCTTGACGTCCCTTCCTACCGAGGCGCCCTTGCACTCCCTCAGGAACCTAACTACGTTATCTACGGCTGCCCCTAGGTCCTTAGGCCTCCCGTAGGAGCTCAGGGTCTCTGAGACGCAGGACCACCACTCCTCGCCCTTCATGGTAAGCCTGTAGCTGCTGAGGGCTACCAGCATTCCATAGACTGTGGCTGCGCCCCTGCCGACGCTCTCCGCGAGCCTCTGCATGTCTTCGTATTGGGGGTCAAGCCTCTCCTCCAGCTCAACCAGGGCCCTGACGCCCAGGCTTCCTATGGCCTTGGCCAGCGCCTTAACCCGCTCCTCAGAGATCTTCCCTACCACCACGACCAGCCCTTGGGCTTTGCCTCCCTTCCCTTAAGCTCAACGCCTGAGCCCTCCTTAACCTTTCCTACTATAAAGCACGTCCCGCAGCCCCTGACGAAGTCCTCTGCTAGGTCGGGCGGCACCACCACCGCAATGTTGTAGTCCTCCCAGCTGTTGGCCGCCTCCTCATCGTTGATGAGCCCCTCAACGCCTGGGTCCAGCACCATGTCATCTATAGACACGAGCACCCTGCTCGCAGAAGCTATGTTATATATCGTGGTGAGCCAGCCGTCGCTGTTATCAGAGGACGCGTGAGCTACCCTTGATATTAGAGTTCCAGCGGACTTCATAATCCTCGGCCTTACTATTAGGTCTAAAACCTCGTGAGGCACGTCGCTGAGGCTTAAGGCCCCCCTGAGGACCTTATAGGCGACCGCCCCATAGCCAAGGTACCCGACCTGCACTAGCACGTCACCAGCCTTGGCGCCTGCCCTGCTGACAGGCCTGCTGGAGGTCCCTACTACTGTAACATCTATCCACGTGTCAGAGCTGGACCTGTTAGCGTCAGCCTTGTAAACCTTAGCCCCGAGGTAGCTTGACGCCTCGCCGACCCCTCTAGCTATGGACTCCAGGGGGTCCGCCGAGGGAGACCCTACGCTATAAGCGATTGCCTCAGGCGTCCCCCCTGCAGCGATGACGTCGCTGGCGGCAGCTATTACTGACTTGTAGGCCCAGTCAGACCACGACATAAACGGCAGCTTGCTCGAGGACGCCGCGTAGCCGTCAATGTTTATTAGGAGCCCGGCAGGGCCCGCCGCGTCGTAGTACAGGTAATCCTCATTACCTGCCAGCGCCGCAAGCCTCGCTAGCAGCTTCTCCTCTGACATAGTAGAACTCCCTTTTGATCACTGTGAGAACATTTTTTAACCTTGTAGTTTCCACATCGTGACGGCACAGGTGCTTCAAAACGCTCCCAGCCACCATTGGCATTATACCAGATGGGAACAGGAGGTTCGCCAGGAAGTACAACATGCCATACTTTCAGGCCTACAGGCAGGGCTACGAGAGGCTGAGGCAGGCCCTCAGGTGGGTCATAGAGGAGGGCGTCAGGAGGGCAGTGGTGTACGTAATGAGCTACGAGAACTGCGTCAGGAGGTCTCCCTTCGAGAGGGCCGTCCTGGAGGACCTTCTGACAAACGGCCTGAGGGACCTGAGGCGCGACGAGGTGATACACGGCGAGAGGATAAGGGTCAGGGTCGTCGGGGACCTGAGCCTGGTGTCGGAGAGGTCTAGGTCCGAGGCCAGCGCCCTAGAGGAGGAGACCGCGGGCTACGGCGGCGGCTCGCTCCACCTGGGGGTGTGCTACAGCGGCGAGTGGGAGAGGGGCCTCATAGAGAGGGGCCTGCAGGCGCCCTCCATAGCGGCCGGCGTGCCCCAGATAGACCTAGTCATAAGGACTGGGGGCCTGCACAGGCTCAGCGGCTTCTTCCCGCTTCAGACTAACTACTCGGAGCTCTACTTCACCGAGACCCTGTGGCCGGAGTTCAGCAGGGAGGAGCTCAAAAAGGCGCTCGAGTGGTTCGGCGCCCAGAAGAGGAACTTCGGCGCCTAAGCAGGTTCAAAGTGATCTATATCCAGTACTGTGCCCTTTCTCTGATCCTTGGGCTTAAAGACGGGCTTCAGCTCCATGCCAACAGCTACCTTGGAGGGGTCAACGTTAACTATGTGTATCATGCCATTAGATGCGTCTTCTGGCTTTATCACTCCTACCACAATCGGTTTATCAAGCCTGTTACCGTAGAGGTCCTCATACACTACTGTGTAGTACTGAAGTCTCCACGGGCCCTTCACCTCAACGAGCTCTCCCTGGCTCATGTCAGGGCAGAACGTCTTAGGCGGCACGTAGACCTTGCCGTCGCTGCACTTCATGCCAAGTACCCTGCCCTCAACCAACGCCTTGGCTAGCTCCAGGCCGTGAATGCCCGGCGTGTAGATGTACTTATCCACTTCCTCCCTCTCAGGCCACACGATGAAGCTCCTCACGCCCCTTCCCTTGTCCCAGCTCATGCACATCACCTCACGGGCTCAAAGCACTCTATATCCAAAATTGAGCCTGTCCTCTGCTCCTTGGGCTTCCACCTCGCCTTGACCTTCATTCCAATGGTCGTGTCCTTCTTAGCCTCCTCTGGGTCTATGCACAGCCTGTGGAAGAGGCCTGCAAATTCGTAGCTGTCCGGCTTGTAGCCTGGCACGTCAAGCCTGATGACTCCGACGACCTCTGGCTTCTCTAGCCTCTCCCTCCTTACGGAGATGTAGCTAACTACTGCAGTGTGAACGGTGCCCGTGTCAGGTACCTCGACCCAGTCGCTCAGAGGGACGTGGCAGTACTCGCAGTAGTCGCGAGGCGGCACGTATATCCTGCCGCACCTGGGGCACCTGCGGCCAAGTATCTTGCCGTCCTTGAGGCCCTGCAGGAACCTCGATATAGTAGGCCCTGCAGCAAACTCGTACTTGGCCTGCGGCGATATCTCAACAAGTCCTAGCAGGGAGTACATTTCCTTTGCGCTGAGCTTCGTTCCTGGGAGCTTCACGCCCTCGCTCACTTCAACCACCCTCTCAATTACTTAAAACAACAACTGTACCTGCCTGCATTAGGTCGCCCCACGCGTTGGCAACGGCCTTATGAACAGGCTTCTTGACCTGCCTCTTGCCAGCCTCGTAGCGCAGCTGCCAGAAGAGCTCAGCGACCTTCATTAGGCCGGCCGCAGCTATTGGATTTCCAACGCCCAGCAGGCCCCCGCTTG
This sequence comes from uncultured Desulfurococcales archaeon, assembly GCA_964342665.1. Taxonomy (GTDB): domain Archaea; phylum Thermoproteota; class Thermoprotei_A; order Sulfolobales; family Acidilobaceae; genus Acidilobus. The sequence goes on along the minus strand of CAYFFU010000006.1, from coordinate 12,285 downwards.
GGCTTGTCGGCAGCTCCCCGTCCCTATCAAAGTAGCCCTCCTTTAGCAGCTTCCACGCCTCGCAGCGGTTTGCCAACATAAGGCCCTCTATGTGGTGTAGCTCCTTGTAGTCGAATGGGTCGTAGGGCTCTGCCACGTCTATCTCCTTCCACGGCCTCTCTATGCCTGCCATCCTATACGCCATCCTAGCCGCGTAGTTCAGGTACCTGGGGTACGACAGCTCCCTGTTCTCCCAGTGCTGGTTGTCCAGGGTGAAGCCGACCCCATCTATCCACACCGGGGAGTCCGTGGCCTGCCTCGCCACGCTCTCGCTCGTTATTACTAGGGCGGCGGCGCCGTCCGTTACAGGAGATATATCTAGCTCGTTGACTGGCCAGACCAGCAGCTCGCTGTTAAGCACGTCGTCAACTGTTATGTTTGCGGCCACCTGGGCCGCCGGGTTGTCGAGCGCGTTCCTCTTGTTCTTTACGCTGACCAGCGCTATGTCCTCCTTCCTGGCCCCGCACTTAGCCATGTATCTCCTCATCTCCATTGCAAATATCCATATTAGGTTTGGTTCAAGTGGTCTTTGAAGTATGGGATCCCATATGTACCTGAAGACGTACTGGGGGTGCGGGTGCGCAGGGCTCATCTTCTCCTCGGCGACAGCCAGCACTGTCTTGCAGAGGCCGCTCGCAACGTGCCACCAGGCTGCTACTGGAACGAAGACCCCTGTGCCGCCGCCCACGTACACCCTTGTCATTGGCTTATTGAATGCGCCTGAGCCGTCGGCAAGGTACTCGCCCTTGAGGTGAACACCATCGAAGGTGTCGGGGGCAGACCCTATTACAACGCAGTCCACGTCCTTAAGGGTCAGCCCTGCCTGGTCCAGGGCCTGCTTTGCTGCCTCCCAGGCCAGCTCCCTTGAGGTCTCCAGGGCCCTCCTCATGAACGTAGTTATGCCGGCACCAACTATAGCTACCCTGTCCTTCACGAACAGGTTACTTACCATGCCGCTCACCCCTCCTCAACACCTGAAGAAAGAACCGCCACCGCGCTAGTGTAGGTTGGGACGCCCCTCCAGGACGCAACTAGGGCCCTCCTGGCCCCCTTCACCTGGTGGGGCCCTGCCTCGCCCCTCAGCTGAAGCACTGCCTCTATGAACCTGGCGAGGCCCGTGGCCTCAAGCTGAACACCCATTGCAAGGCTTCCACCGCTCGGGTTCACTGGCAATGAACCGTTAAAGTCAAACTCGCCTGAGGAGAGCATCTTATGCGCTTGGCCCTCAGGCGATATCATTAGCTCCTCGAGCGAGAGAGGCTCCATAAAGCTAAAGCGATCCTCAACCTCGACAAGGTCAAAGGAGTTGGCAGGGTTTGATATTCCTGACAGCTTATATGCCATCAATGCCGCGTTCCTAATTGATGGCATTCTTCCCCACTCGTGAAGTTCAACGCTCCCAGTTCCAACCTCTGTGGAGTACCCTATTCCGTCAAGCCAGACCAGCCTGTCCGTGTACTTCCTTGCGACCTCCTCGCTGGCCAGCACCACAGTTATTGAGGCGTCCGAGAAGCTCGCAATCTCGTACGGGGACATAGGGTAGACTGCGTAGGGAGCCGACAGCACCTCATCGATGGTTATCCTAGACGCGTAGGGGGCGCGCTCGTTCCTAAGTCCATTGTTCCTGTTCTTAACTGCAACGTATGCCAGGTCCTCCCGTGAGGCCCCAGTCCTGGCCATGTAGGCCTGAGCATCGATGCCTGCTATGAAGAACGGGTTGCCAGTGGGAAGAGGTCTCACGTGCAGCGGGTCGAAGGCCATATAGTAAACGTCCTGGAGGGTCTTTATCTCACTGGGCTTTCCATGGGCTTCCACAGCGACGACGTTGGCAAGGCCTGACTTTATCAACATATATGCATGTGCGATGCCCAGCAGGCCGTCGCCGGGCACCGTGAACGTGGGCCTTAGCACACCCCCTATGGGCTCGGGGGCGAACTCGTCAGTTATAGCTATGCCCTCCCACAGGTCCTCCTGGCAGTCTACGAACACATCTACATCCTTACGTGGGTCCACGTTAGCATCTGCGTATGCCCTGCTCGAGGACTCAAACATCATCCCCTGGAAGTGCGTGTCGGGGGTCGACGTCTTGAAGCCGTACCACCCCACGCCTATTACTGCTACCTTACCCCCCATACTTACTCTGCCTATTATAAATGAGCTATTCTATCTAGATAAAAACTGTGCCTTTTGGTGGATACATAACAGGGAGCTGTATCTAGGGTGGGCATGTATGACTTATATATGGAGGCCCCCTAATGACGTAGTTCAGAACGCTAACGTCACAGCCTTCATGGAAAAGCTCCAAATTAAGACCTACCAGGACCTGGTCAGGGCCAGCACGTCTGACATAAAGTGGTTCTGGGGGAACCTGCCCAACTGGCTTAACATAGAGTGGTTCAAGGAGCCTAGGGAGGTCTACGACAGCTCTAACGGGGTCGAGTGGACCAAGTGGTACATAGGTGGGAAGATCAACGTAAGCTATAACGTACTTGACAGGCCCGTGAAGTCGTTCAACCTCGGTAATAAAACCGCTATGATCTGGGTCGGCGAGGACGGCAAGGAGGTCTCTGTCACCTATAGTGAGATGCTGGACCAGGTTAACAGGATGTCAAACCTGTTAGTAGAGCTTGGCGTCAGAAAGGGTGACGTGGTAGCTATATACGCGCCCATATCCGTAGAGGCTTCTATAGCGATGCTCGCTGCCATGAGGGTAGGAGCTGTGGCCGCGCCAATATTCAGCGGCTATGCGCCCGACGCTGTGGCTGAGAGGCTTAAGCTGGGCGAGAGTAAGGTCCTAGTGACCATGGATGGGTACTACAGGAAGGGCAAGAAGATAGCTCTAAAGCCTAACGCTGATGAGGCTGTCAGGCTGTCAGGCCTCAGGCCTCACGTAATAGTTATCAGGAGACTGGGCATCGACGTGCCATGGAATGATGAGACAGACCTTTGGTTTGACAGGGAGGTCCAGTCAAAGAGGCCCCACTTTGAGCCCGAGGAGGTTGACGCCGAGGACCCTGCGATACTCATGTTTACAAGCGGAACCACAGGCAAGCCAAAGGGCGCTGTAATAAGCCACGCGGGCATGCTGCTGCAGCCCACCAAGGAGCACTACTTTAACCTTGACCTTAAGCCTGGGTGGGAGAGAGGCAGGGACATTCTGTGGTGGATCACCGACCTTGGATGGATGATGGGCCCGTGGATGATAGTGGGCTCGCAGGCCCTGGGCGATACAAACCTTTCAATAGAGGGGGCGCTGGACTACCCTGCTAAGGACAGGGTGTGGTCTATCATAGAGAAGTATAGGGTCACTCACCTAGGCTTTGCCGCCACCGCCGCCAGGCTACTTAAGTCCCTCGGAAAGGAGGCCTACGAGTCCCACGACGTAAGCTCCATCAGGGCGTTCGGCAACACGGGCGAGCCAATAGATGAGGACACCTGGATGTGGGTAGTCAGGGACCTAGGCGAGGAGAAGAGACCCTTGATCAACCTCAGCGGAGGCACTGAAATAATGGGGTGCTTCGTCCTGCCAAGCCCGGTGGTGCCGCTTAAGCCGACTACTCTCTGGGGTCCAGGACTTGGTATGGACGTAGACGTCTTTGATGATAACGGCATGCCGGTCAGAGGCAGGCCTGGCTACCTTGTTGCCAAGAAGCCAGCTCCAAGCATGACGAGGGGGCTGTGGAGGGACCCAGAGAGATACATAGAGACCTATTGGTCGAGGTTCCCAGGGGTCTGGTACCACGGCGATTACGCCCTTATAGATGACGAGGGGTATTGGTACATACTTGGGAGGGCTGACGACGTCATAAAGGTCGCCGGCAAAAGGCTCGGCCCAGCCGAAGTTGAGACCATAGTAAACAGTCATCCTGACGTTGCAGAGAGCGCCTGCATAGGCTACCCGCACCCAGTTAAGGGTGAGGTCGTGATATGCTTTGCAATACCTAAGCCTAACCATATCTTAACCCAGGAGAAGCTTGAGGAAATTAAGGAGCTAGTGGCCAAGAAGCTTGGAAAGCCCTTTGAGCCGGAAGCTATAGTTGCCGTGAAGGACCTGCCGAGGACTAGGAGCGGCAAGATAATGAGGAGGCTGGTCAGGGACGCCGCGCTGGGGAAGGAGATATCCCAGACGCCTGTCCTTGATAACCCAGAGTCGATAGCCGAGGTAAGGGAGGCCGCCAGGCAGCTCAAGGAGCTAATGAAGTGAGCTCAGTCAATCTAGCCTTCTTCACCGATCAGCCCCGAAACCTCTCCTCATCGCCATGCTTCAGAAGTCTCGCAAGGCCTTTTAAACCGTTATTATCTAGCAGCAGAGCACTCCTCAGCTATCCTGCTCAGCGCGTCGCTGGCGCCCTTTATGAAGTGGTCCTTAAGCCATGGCTCCACTGGCGCTAGGTACAGGGGCACCTGCACGTCCCATGACGTCTCGACCTTGCTGTCCTCATACCTTACCCCTATGGTCACGTTGCCCTTCACCGGGCCCTTGACGTAGTTTATAACAATTCTCCTCTCGGTTTCTAACACTACCACCTCCGCCTCGCCTGTGTTGCCAGGGCCTGGGAACGCGAATGTGATTGATATCCTGAACCTATTGGCATCGCTGTTTAATATCTTAACTTCCCTGTGGCCCTTCCAGTACTTAGGCATTGACTGCACGTCCGAGACTACCTTCCATGCACAGTCGGGGCTGCTGACCTCCTTGTCCAGCGAAAACCTAATCGACACGTCTAGCACCTTGATGTAGGACCACGCAACGGGGCTTAAGACGCTAGCATTACGAGTATATACTAAGAATTATAAGAATGCTCTGTATTACAAGTAATACAGAGGTGACATGTATGAGCTCTGACGAGGGAAGGCAGGAGGGTCAGGAGGGCAGCCGGGAGAAGGTCTACACCATAAGGGGCCTTGACTCAGACCTCTACGAGAGGTTCACTAAGACGGCCAAGGAGCTCGGAGTCACGGTAGGCGACCTCATGAACATGGCCATGAGCAACCTGCTTGTCACGCTTGAGGCTTCGAAGGACTCTGCGCAGAAGCTCTCAAACGCCATATCTAAGCTCACTGAGAAGCTCAAGGCCGCCCAGTCGTCAGCCTTCAGGACAGTCATAAGCTCCATAGCCGACTTTGACCTAATAAGCGATATAGATGAGCTTACCGTAACCAGGGCGGACCTGGAGTCCTTGGACAAGCCCGTCGTGTTCTCGAACATAAAGAGGCTTGTCTTTGCTAACGACGTAGACTGGAACCTGATAAACAGCAAGGTGAGGTCCATTAAGGTTGTCAACGAGCTGGTGGTTCCAAAGGGCGTTCCAGTGCTGCAGCTGGCTAAGAAGTGCCAGCTCGTCAAGAGGATCGTAGTTCAACAGTGATGCCAGCACTAAGCTGAGTTGCCTGACGACATAACCTTAACAGTCTCGCCATGCCCATTAATGAGGTATATTAAGTTTCCGTCTATTACCACATAGCCTTCCTCGTTGAACGGCCTCTCCTCAGACGGCACAGCCATAGACCCTGAAAGCACTACCTTAAACAGCCTTGAATAGTCTAGTATGTGAGCGTGGCCAACTACTGCGACCTTAGATGGAACCCTTACCCTAAAGGCGTAGAGCTCTATCACAAGCCTCCTATTAATCCTGCGACCTAGCCTGGCCAGCCGCTTAGTGAAGCCCTCGCTGACCAGGTTACCCTGATGTCCATGAAACAGAACCAGGTTACCAAGCTCAAGCCTTTCCAGCCCATCGATACCCATGGACTCTTCGTTGTCGCCCCTTATCAGATAAACCTTGTCGGCGCGGGGCCTCAGCATGCTAAGCAGCTCACCTAGCTTGCCCTTAATGTCAACTGAGTCGCCTAGGAGCACTATCTCGTCGTAGCGGCCCTGCAGGGCTGCATCAAGCAGCCGGAGGTCTGTATTGGGGTAATGTACATCTGAAAGCACTAATATCCTCGACATTTGAGGGAGCCCCGCATCAGCAGCTAATGACTAGAATGCTCCTTATAAGTACTTCATCTAGACTTGCCCAGAAGGGCCAACTATCGGCTGGACCTCAGCTTTTAAGGTCTCGAGCTCAGCCTTAGATGAGAGCGAGGTCCCTTGCTCGGGGTTACCCTTAAGCTCCAGGAAGAGCACATAACCATAGAGCGCCTTAGGGGGAGCCTCGACTGGGATATCATAAGGGTCGAGGCTGGGGGCGCGCTTGATAATGATTTCGTTATGTCGCAGCTAAGGCTGCTGAAGGACTTTGTCATTTCATGCCATTTCAGGAAGGAGGAGCTGTACATATTCCCCCTCCTTAAGAGAGGGGGAAGCGACGTAATGGAACTGGAGCGCCGCCTCGAAAGGGACCACGAGGAGGTCAAAAGGCTCGTGTCACAGGCTGAGAGCTCGTGGGTTAACGGTGACCTTGAGGGCTTTGTGTCGCAGCTAAGGAGGCTCTCTGAGCTGCTCAAGGATCACCAGAACGTTGAGAACAGCGTCGCCTTCGCCTATGCTGAGATGTACGCAGACGACAACGAGAAGGAGAGGCTCTTGAACGAAATGAACAGCATAGATGATGAGCCGCCCTGTAGGCCTGAAAGCGTTGACGCTGCAATAGGTTACCTTTACTCTGTCATAGAGGGCTAGCCAGCTCCATGCAAAGCAGCGATTAAGCCGAAACTTATGCTAGTAGACCGGCCAGCGCCTCCCTTAACTTTGGCACAGAGCTTGCAGGGTAGGTGCCCAGCGAGAGGCACCTTATGCATATTGGTGTTACCGCCACGTAGCCCTTCTTAACAAGGCTTACATCACTCCCCTCGTCCCCGCCCTCATAGGCCAGCTGAATGTCGTCCGTCCTCCACCCAAGCACGTGGTACGTCGAGTCTTCCTCGCCGTTATACACTTCTATATTAGATATGTTGGCAATCGACGCGAAGTCTATACCCTTAGGCTCACCCCGTGGGAAGTTAAGGTTAACGATATCTACATCTACTAGGTCGTATATTACGTCGGCCAGCCTGGCCACTATCTCAGCCGTAAGCGAAGCTGAAAGCTTTAACCAACGGTAGTCCTTGTCCTGGCTCAGCCCCCTTAGGACAGCATAGCTTGAGGCCACAGACTTTATTCCAAGCAGCACGGCCTCTATCGCCGCGCCTATGGTACCGCTCGTGAAGAAGTCTACAAGACCCATGTTTGGACCTATATTTATACCTGAGACCACCATGTGAGGCCTCTTTGGAAGTAGAGCCTTAACTCCCACCGCCACAGCGTCAGCGGGTTTACCCTCAATGGCCCACGCTGCCTTGACGCCCTCCAGCTCGTACTTCTTTACCTTCACAGTAAACGAGTTGGACTTGCCGGCCCCGCTGACCTGTCGCTCAGGCGCTACTACATAGATCTCAAAGCCCCTCAGGTTGAGCTCTTCTACTAAGTACCTCAGGCCAGGGCTGTCTATGCCGTCGTCGTTAGTTAGCAGTAAGGTCTGCACCGCTCCCCCCTCATTGTTGGCGCAGTTAGAATGCCTAGCTAGAACTTAAAAACTAAACTCGCTCACACCTCCACCTGGACGACCAAGGAAGGCACATCCTGTACATAGCTATTATCAGCGGAATACTTGCGTTTACTACGTCCTTGACATCGGCGATCGGGCACTCAGCCCTACAATTTATGAGCCTCTCCTGGCCAGCGCCGTAGGTTACCTTAAGCTGGTCCCTGCCGTACATTACTACCCTGACGCCATCATACTCGTAGTGGCTGCTCTTTACCTTAGCGTTGAGCAGGCTGACGCCGACGTCCTTAGGTGGCTTGAGCCACAGGAGAGATAGGGACGCCATATCTGATGCTAACCTGGCCTCCAGCGTTAGCCCTCTAGCCTTGGGGCTTGCCTCCTCCACCAGGATCGCTGAGACCCCCAGCTCAGCCAACAGGAATATGAGCATTGCCACAGAGCCTGAGGTGTCGGCGTCCGCCAGCTCAACAACGTTACTGACGCCAAACATTTTAGGCAGGCGAACCCCTCTAAGCCTTTGAAGCAGTTGAAGAGGCTGCCAGGTACCGGGCACCACGGGCGGCCTTCCAACAGGGTCAAGGATCACTTTAACGTCGAGCCTCTCACCCTCGTGCTTAGCCCTCAGGGCCTCCTGCCTGTTATCAACCAGCACAACTAGGTGCTTACCGGCAGCCCAAGTGGCAGACGTAAGCCTCTCAGGTCTCACGCTTAGAAGTAGGTCAGCAAGGTCGGAAACCCTCGACAGCGTGACCTCATCGGCGTCTACTCCGACCCTAATGCCCTCGGCGCTAAGGTCCGCAACTACGTCGTCTAACAGGCCCTTAGCATCACTAGTTAAGGGGGCCAGCACAACTGCGTCAGCCCCGTCGCTGACCAAGGACCTCGCTGTCGAAACGACCTGGTCTCTGTCTTCCCTGCCTGTCAGCGCGACCTCTGAGAGCACCCTTATCGGCGGCGGCTCCTCGGGGAAGAGCTTCCCGTCTCGCAGCTCTGACAGCCTATGGCTGGCCAGCTCCCTCACGGTGTCCTCATAATATTTTTCAAAGCTCCTATCCCCCCTAAGCTTGTCGAGCAGGCCCAGCTTAGCTATGTCGACAAGAAGTCCTAGGCCCTCGGGCCCCTTGAACACGTTCGCGCCGACCCTGGCAGCGTCCCACGGGTAGCTGCCTGGAAGAACTACCATGTCGTACTCCTTCTCAAAGTTCGACGGAAGCAGCGGCCTGAGCCTCTCTGGATCTGTGAACATCAAGTCCTTTACGACAGCTAAGTCAACCGATAACCCCAGCTCTCTGAGCGCATCTGCCACCTCACCTGAGGGCAGAGTCCCAGTGGTGACGAGGAGGACCTTCATAGTATCAGCAGCTCCCTCTCGACCGACCGGCCCTCAAGCCCAAGCTGCCTCACGTTAAACTCGCTCCCATCTCCGAGCTCAACCTCGTCCCTGCCTAGCGCCAGCGCCGCGGCCACCCTACCTATGGAGTCCCCCTTCATGACGCCGCTGCCGCTGGTGCCGGCCACGACGACCAGGTCGCTGGAGTAAGGCTCATATATGACCGGAAGGCCGTCGAAGCTTATGTCGTAATGGCCCGCCCATGAGGCGTCGGGGTACCTAAGCCGCATCTGGGGGAAGTAAACGCCTAGGACCGGCAGAATGCCGTACGTGTAGTACTTCTCCTCGGCTATAGGGCTGTCCTCCCTCCTGAAGGGCCTTCCGAGCTCATCTGACATGCCTATCCAGAATGTGCCCTCAAGCGGGTTGGGCCTTATGTAGACCCCCTTGGGCAGGACTGTGAACGGCATGACTTCATAGCTGTTAAAGCCCTTGGCGTGAAGCACGTAGCTCAGCTCATCAGATGTGGCCTTGACAACGAAGATCTGCCTCTTCTTAGGCCTGCTGAAGGTGTCAACGCCTATCGGGTTCAGCAGGTCGTTGGCCCAGGCGCCCATGGCAGCTATAACTTTCTTACTGGCGTAAACCTCCCTGCCATCGGCTAGCCTAACCCCACTTACCCTGATGTCCTGCCATGGGAACGGCTCGCCCTCTATGCCGAGCGGGCTACGGGGCGATAGCAGGAACTCCTTGACAGGGCTCCCAAGCTGGAACTCGACGCCCATGGACTTCAACTTAAGGTAATAATAGTCGACCAGCTTCTCAGCGTCAAGTATGCCGGCCGACCTGAAGAGGTAGCCCTTTACTATGTCTCCCACCCCAACCATGCTTGCCTCCTCGTTCTTGCTAACGCTTACCTGCATCCCGAGGGACTTCTCAAGGGCCTCAGGCTCTACCTCGTCAACTTCTACTCCCAAGGCCTCGGCTGCCTTAACGCCAAGCCTTACCGAGCGCTCGAGCCTCTCATCGACTGCGAACAGGTAGCCTACCTTCATCATTGTCAGGCTAAAGCCGCTGTTCTGGACGCTCTCGTAGAACTCAATGCTTCCCTTGGCAAGCTGCAGGTTGGTCCTATTAGTAAAGGCCTCCCTGAAGGCAGCTGCGCTCTTGGACGTGTCGCCGCCTCCCACGGAGTCCTCCTTGTCTATTACAACTATTGAGGACCCTGGCGACATAGTCTTTAAGTGGTAAGCCGTCGCTAAGCCCGTTATGCCAGCACCAACTATCACATAGTCATACACTTAAGTTCCCCGTGCTGTATCCATCTCCTGCCATCTTTAATACTATGTATTATATTAGGAAGCCCACTAAGGCAACCCTGAAACACGGAACTGCTGTTAAAGTGCCAAAGAATATGTACCTCCGCAGACTATCTAGTAGTGGTGCTTCCGAACGTCCGAACTTACAAGGACTACCGTGATATCGTGGGCCAAGGAGGCCGCGAGGAGCTCAGGCCTTGAGGGCTCGAAGATAGAGTTCGAGCTGCTTAAGCTCGGCTCAGGCAGCCCTGAGGAGCTTTACGTAAAGGCCGTGAGCACCTTTGCGTCGTGGAGCCTCCTGGACCCGGCCTGGGAGGAGGCCGCAAGGAGGCTAATACTTAACAGGATATACTGGGAGCTCGAGTCTAGCCCACCAAGGAGGCTTGAAGGCATAGAGTCCTGGGCCAGCTGGGTAGGGCTTAACCTAATGTATGAGAGGTACCTACTCAAGCGTCAGGGAAGGGTCGTAGAGACGCCAAACGGCGCCCTGGAAAGGGTCGCCTCCTTTGTGGCCTCTGCTGAGCTTGGCCTAGGGGGCTCCATAGACATTGCAAGGCAAGAGTTCTACGAGCTTATGTCGAGCGGCAGGTTCATGCCGAACAGCCCAACGATAATGAACTCTGCCACTAAGTACCACCAGCTGGCCGCCTGCTTCGTAATACCTATCGAGGACGACATGGATTCCATCTTCTCAGCGCTGAACACGGCAGCCTGGGTGTTTAAGACTGGCGCAGGCGCCGGCTTTGACTTTACCCCCCTCAGGTCGAGGGGGTCCCCCCTCTCCTCGGGCGGCACCGCAAGTGGGCCTGTCAGCTTCATGAGGCTCTTCGACGAGGTTGCCGATGTGATAAAGGAGGGAGGGAGGAGAAGGGCCGCCATGATGGGCGTCCTTCACGACGTCCACAGCGACCTCTTGTCCTTCATAAGGTCTAAGCTGCAGGGAGGCCTTGAGAACTTTAACATAAGCGTAGGCGTTCATGACGCCTTCATGGCCGCGGCCGCTGAGGGCAGCCAGTGGAACCTATACGACCCAGCCGAGTGCCCCCAGCTGGTTGGCCTGCTCAGCGGGGACCTCCCGGATCTCTGGAGGCGTTGTAGGCCCAAGTCTTCCGTCAGCGCCGCCGAGGTCCTTGATGAGATGTCAAAGGCCGCGTGGGAGGTCGGAGACCCTGGACTTGTGTTCATAGATACCATAAACGAGCATAACCCGACTCCAAGGCTTGGAAGAATAAGGACCACTAACCCGTGCGGCGAGACGCCGCTGCTCAGCTGGGAGGCCTGCAACCTAGGCTCGCTGAACCTAGGCAAGTACGTTAAGAACGGCTCCATAGACTGGGAGACCATGGAACATGACATCAGGGTGGCGATAAGGTTCCTTGATGACGTCATAGAGGCCTCCTGGTACCCTAGGCCTGAGATAGAGGCCGCTGTGAAGAGGACCAGGAAGGTTGGGCTGGGGGTTATGGGTTGGGCTGACATGCTGGCAGAGCTGGGGGTACCGTACGACAGCGACTCAGCGCTCTACCTTGCAGACAAGCTGATGGAGTTCATAGCTTATGTTGCTAGGGACGAGAGCAACAGGCTTGCCAGGGAGAGGGGCCCTTACCCCGAGTTCCCGGGCAGCATACATAGGGGCGGCAGGTTCAACTTCGAGCCGCAGGTAAGCCCGTCCGCCATCTATGACGAGAACAGGGTGAGCGAGAGGGTCCTGAAGATAGTCAGCAAGAGGCCAAAGCTTGACTGGGACAGGGTGAGGAGCGAGATGGCTGACGGTACTAGGAACGCCACGGTGACAACTATAGCTCCGACAGGAAGCATAAGTATTATAGCAAGGGCCAGCAGCGGCATAGAGCCCTTCTACTCGCTCATATATGTGAGGCAGAGCAGCCTGTTCTCATGGATTGAGATAAACAGGTTCCTGAGGGATTGGCTCCTGTCTACCAATAACCTGACGCCTGAGCGCATAAAGGACATAATAAGGCATGGCGGCTCAGTAAGGGGCCTGGAATGGGTTCCAAAGGATGTACAGGAAGTGCTAGGCACAGCGCTCGACATAGACTGGAGGTGGCACGTCAGGATGCAGGCCGTGTTCCAGAGGTGGGTGGACAAC
>CAYFFU010000005.1:0-23321 GCA_964342665.1 uncultured Desulfurococcales archaeon | reverse complement strand
GTCTCTCCCTAACGAACGCATTATAAGAGTCCAGGTGCTGCCTTGCAAGGCCTGTTTCGCGCAGGAACTGCCTGAACACTATCCATAGGTCATCCTTTGTAAGCTGCTCCGACGACATAACCTTGACACCCTTTAATATGAAACTACTACCCTATACACTATATGTTTGCCGGCTGTTGGCGAATTACGCTCGATTTCAACTATATCGCCTGGCTTCCCTCCAAGCAGCTTAATTACAGGATCGTTAGCGCTTATTCTCGGCAACTGCCACGGCTTGACGCCCAGCTTATTCAGCACCTCAACAGCCTCCTCTAGGCTTAGTATGCGGTGCTTTGGCACGAGGACGTGATTTAATATTCTCTCATCGACCTGCTTAGTTGCAGGCAAGCTTCTTGCGCACCCCTCCTTAAGCCTGAGTTGTGCAGTGAGGTTATTTAGTTAACTGGTATATTAACACAATACCTTTTGGCTTAACTAATGATTGCTAGAAGCGCGGGCAGACCTTCCTCGCAGGGCCTTTTTTAACTTAGGAGCCCTTCGTTGTGGCGGGCCCGCCGGGATTCGAACCCGGGACCTCCGCCCGCGGCTAGGCGTCGCGGCCTACGGGTTAAGAGCCCGCCGCTCTACCTGGCTGAGCTACGGGCCCACGCCGCAGACTAACGCCCCGCTACCAGCTTAAGAATCTTTATGGAATTAGCTTCTTCGACATCTGTCTATTACTGCTTTGTCAAGTGTCTATATCTTTTTAAACTAGCGGGAATTGGAACCCTTGGTGCCTTAGGTGCCTGGACCAAGGGCTGGAATACATGGATGGGGCGCGTACATCCCCATCTATAGGATACCCCTTTCGGATATAGCAAGGGTCTGGGGGTGGCATCAGGAGCAGTACAAGGGCCTTGCCGTTGACGAGAAGGCCGTGGCCGGCCCCGACGAGGACTCCACAACGATGGGCTACGAGGCCGCCAGAAACGCTATAGCAAGGGCCCAGGTAAAGCCAAGAGACATACAGGCTGTGTTCTTTGGAACAGAGTCCAAGCCCTACGCCGTAAAGCCAAGCGCAACTATAATAGCTGAGGCCCTAGGAATTACACCCTTCACAATGGCGAGCGACCTGGAGTTCGCCTGCAGGGCCGCCAGCGAGGGCCTAAGGGCGGTGAGCGGCATGGTTGCCTCAGGCCTAGTTAAGTATGGACTCGTGATAGGCAGTGACACAGCGCAGGCAAACCCAGGGGACGTCCTAGAGTTCACAGCCGCCAGCGGCGCCGCCGCCTTCGTAGTTGGCCCAGAGGCGGGCGCCGCTGCCGTGATAGAGGACTCTGTAACCTTTGTAACTGACACCCCAGACTTCTGGAGGAGGGCCCAGGAGCCCTACCCGCTTCACGGTGAGGGCTTCACTGGCGAGCCTGCCTACTTCTATCATATAACTAACGCCGTTAAGGCCCTGCTGGACAGGACCGGGCTTAGGCCAAGCGACTTCAAGTACGCAATATTCCACCAGCCCAACGGCAAGTTCCCAGTCAAGGTCGGCCTAGACCTAGGCTTCACCATGGATCAGCTGAAGGACGGGCTGGTCACGCCGTACATAGGGAACACCTATAACGCCAGCGCGCTGCTAGGGCTCGCCAAGGTTCTCGACAAGGCTAAGCCAAACGACCGCATACTTCTAGCGCCGTTCGGCAGCGGCGCTGGGAGTGACGCCTACTCAATTATTGTGACTGACGCCGTGGAATCCAAGCAGCCCCTAGCGCCCACCGTAGAGCAGTACCTGGCCAGGAAGGTCACTGTAGACTACGCGACTTACTCTAAGAGCAGAGGCATTATTTATGTGATTAAGTGATGGAGGTGGTCCTGATGGACGTCATGATAGAGGGCGTTGGGATGACTAAGATAGAGAGGCTTTATGATAAGGGCCTCCACCAGCTGGCCGCAGAGGCCGCATTTAAGGCCCTTGACGAGGCCGGGGGGCCCTCTGGAGTGGACTACCTCGTGGTCTCTAACGCTCTGTCGCCTGTGCAGGACGAACAGCTAGACCTCGCAGCATACTTGGCCACCAGCCTGGGCCTAAGGGGGGTAAGGGCCCTTAAGGTAGAGGCTGGCGAGGCCTCCGGCCTCGCTGCAGTGGCCACCGCCTACTCCCTTATAGAGTCCAACATGGCAGACAAGGTGCTTGTAGTTGGGGTCGAAAAGGTAACAGAGTACCAAAGCTCGAAGGCCTACAGGCAGCTTCAGATGCTTTACGACTCTGAGAGCAGGTCCTTCTATAATGTCGGCTTCGCCGCTGACGCAGCTATGCTAACTAGGCTTTACATGGATACGTATAACGTCGATCGCGAGCTCCTCTCCTATTGGCCTGCCCTGATGCACAGCAATGCAAAGGAGAACCCCTACGCAATGCTAAACTTTGCAATAAAGCCTGACAGGGTGTCAAAAGCCCAGATAATAGCTGACCCCATAACCCTGCTTGACACTTACCCACTCGGTGACGGCGCCGCTGCCGTGGTGCTCTCTAGCAAGGACTCCTCCAGAAACCCCCTGGCTAAGCTAGACGCCGTGGAGTCAGCCACAGGGCTTGGATCCATAGAGCTCATGGATGACCCGCTCATAATTGACAGCCTAGTGGAGGCCTACAAGAGGCTCCAGAACCTCGCCTCAGTTGACAACATAGATGTTATAGAGCTTCACGACTCGTTCACTATAATGGGTCTCCTGACGTTAGAGAGCCTCGGCCTCTCGCCCAGGGGCAAGGCGGCAGAGATGATAGCTAGCGGCGACTTCTCGATAAAGGGTCGCGGCCCCGTTGTCAACCCAAGCGGAGGCCTCAAGGCAAGAGGACACCCGATAGGGGCTACTGGAGTATATCAGCTGGCCGAGGTTGCGCTTCAGGTTGCAGGAAGGTTCCCTGGGGTGCAGGTTAAGAACGCCAGGAAGGGCCTTGCAATATCTATGAATGGCCTTGGGTCGAGCTCATATATTGCACTTGTGGAGGGGGTGGCATGAGATGAGCATGGACCTGTCTATATCGAGGCACTGGAGGCTCAAGCTCTCCCTGTACAGGCTGCAGGGAGCCAAGTGCAAGTCCTGCGGCAGGGTTCACTTCCCGCCAAAACAGGCCTGTCCGTACTGCGGCAGCAGGGACCTCGAACCGGTAGAGCTTCCCAAGCGGGGCAAACTGGTCTCATATACCGTAGTCTACGCAGTCCCCGAGGGCGCCAGGAACTACTCGCCAGTTTACGTTGGGCTTATAGACTTAGGAGTTGCCAAGGTCGTCGCAGAGCTCACGGATATCACGGACCCGCAGAAGCTCAAGAAGGGCATGGAAATGGAGGCGGTCCTGAGGCGCACTAGAGTCGACGGCAACGCGGGCCTGATATACTATGCGTTAAAGTTCAGGCCTTCCATGGGTGTACCTGATGTCTAGCCCTGCTGGGGGCAGCCTAGAGTCTAAGATAGACGAGGCCTTAAGAAAGCTTGAGAGCGGTGAACTAAGCATAAGCAAGCTTGACTCGTTTCTTGGTAACCCAAACCTTGCCGCGCTGGCCAGGAGGCTCTTCCTTGAAAGGAAGTACAACGTAAGGCTGACCTCTATAGCGTCAACTGTCATAGACTTCGTGGGCGTCGTAGGCCATAACATTGAGAACCCAATAGGAGCCGTACAGGTTCCCGTGGGCGTTGTAGGCCCACTGCTAATACATGGAGACTACGCCAAGGGCGAGTTCTATGTACCCATGGCCACCACAGAGGGGGCCCTCGTGGCCGGCGTCAACAGAGGCGTCAAGGCAGTTACCCAGAGCGGCGGCGCCAGGGCAAAGGTCCTGTACGACGGTATGACGAGAGCGCCAGTTATCTGGACCCCTGGGGTTGCCGAAGCCCAGGCGCTGGCCGCCTGGATAAGAGGTAACCTGGACAAGCTTAGGGAGCAGGTAAAGCTTGTAACAAGACATGGAGAGCTTAAGGATGTCCAGGTATTCATAGTGGGCAACCTGCTCTGGCCGCGGTTCGTGTTTACAACAGGTGACGCTATGGGCATGAACATGGCTACCATAGCTTCCGACCTCCTATGCAAGTTCATAGATGAAAGCTACAGTGGGGATCACAGGTGTCTGAGCGTCAGCGGCAACCTGTGCTCTGACAAGAAGCCCAGCGCAATCAACAGGCTGCTGGGAAGGGGCAAATATGTAGTTGCAGAGGCCGTAATTAAGGGCGAGGCTCTGAGGAGCGTGATGAGGACTACGCCTGAGGATGTAGACTACGTGAACAAGGCCAAGAACCTTCTCGGCAACGCTGTTGCGGGAAGCCCCAGCTTCAACGGACACGCTGCCAACGTGATAGCAGCTATATTCATAGCTACCGGCCAGGACGTGGCCCAAGTAGTGGAGAGCAGCATGGCCTACACTTGGACTGAGGTGAGGGGACGTGACCTTTACATATCAGTAACCTTGCCCAGCCTAGAGGTTGGCACCGTAGGCGGGGGCACCTGGCTGCCCACGCAGAGGGAGGCCCTAGAGCTGATGGGCGTGGCTGGCGGCGGGAACCCGCCAGGGGTCAACTCGCTTAAGTTTGCGGAAATAGTTGCCTCAGCCGTGCTGGCTGGTGAACTAAACCTGCTGGCGTCCCAGGTCACGGGCGAGCTGGCCAAGTCCCACCTCAGGCTCGGCCGCGCCCCAGAGGCTAGCCCTTGACACTTGTCCTCCTGTAGAGCTCCACTATGGCTGAGACGTCTAAGTCTCCCAAGCCGAGCCCCTCAGACATCCTCAGCAGGCTTGACACGAGCGACGTAATGGGCACTGGCACCCCTAGCCTCTGGGCCTCCCTCACCATTATCTCGGTGTCCTTCCTCATGTGCTTCAACGCAAACTGGACGCTGTAGTCACCATTAAGCATCTTGGGTACCTTGAGGGAGCTGCTGGGGGACCTCGTGCCGCTTATGTTAAGGAATAGGTCCGTCACCTGCTCTAAGCTAAGGCCAGCCCTCTGGGCGAAGTTTATGGCCTCGGCAAGTCCATTCATAAACGCTGCGAATATCATGTTCCCCGCCAACTTCATATAGAGGCCCATCCCATTAAGCCCAACGTATACCACCCTGCCTGCGGTGTGCTTAAGTATGGACTCCACGTCTGGGTACCTATCCTTAGGACCCCCGACCAAGACCGTTATTCTCTTCTGCTCCACGTCAACAGAGGTGCCCATCATAGGGGCGTCAAACATGACGCCGCCGGCCTTAGAGACCTGCTCAGCAAGAGATACGCTAGTCGATGGCGATATTGTTGACATGTCTATTATTAACTTACCCTGAGAGTAGGGCAGCAACTGGCTTAGCACGCTGGAGACAGCGACATCGTCAGATAGCACGGTTATTATATAATCAACGTCCTTAGCTAGTTCTGGCAGCGACCTAGCCACCTTAACTGAGTACGTCTTTGCAAAGTCCTCGGCTCTAGCTGTGGTTCTATTGTAGACGACGTCGAGCAGGCCAGCCTGTTTTAGGTTAGCCGCTACCCTATAACCCATCACACCTAAGCCTATGAGGCCTACCCTCATCTTGACTCACGCTTAACGGTTTACGCTACTTGGGATCAAAAAGGCTAACACGGACTTCATGACATCACTTCATAACCCTTTCACACTACTGTTACGCTCACGACAATCATAATTTAGCCTGGCAATTACTGAGGACTCCATTTAAAAGGTTGACAAGGAGCCAACGATGACGCTGAGAGAGTCGCCTTAGAAGCTTGAACTATATGCAGTTCGCTTCACTAGAGGAGAGGCAAATAGACCATGGCCTACCTAAGACCCCTTTCTACCGCACGCGAAGCTACCAGACAGATCCTATAAATAACATTTGTGACCTGTTGAAGCCTCTAATCTTGCAGAGCCTAACTTAGTAATTGGCCTCAGAACCACTCTAATAGATAGTATCGCTAAGGCGTCCAGGCAACGGCCTTCAGCCTGGGCGCGCTAGCAATTATTATTTTAATAAATAATAGATGCTAACGGCTGAGCTGCCGCGCTGAGCTGCTGAGGCTGTTAGGACTTTGCTGGCACTAAAATAGGGTGCGGCGGCCGGGACTCAAACCCGGGGCCTCGGGCGTGGCAGCCCGGCGTCCTAGTCCGGGCTAGACTACCGCCGCACCAACTCACTCTTTAGAGGTCCCCTTTATTAAGCTAGCTCTCACAGAAACCTTGGGGAGACAGCCTTGCCGCTTAAGCCGTTTGAGTGGACCTACAGTTGCACCAAGGTTCACTTCGGCCCCAGCTCCGAGGAGTCCCTCAGACAGTACATCAAGGGAGTCAAGAAGGTCGTGATAGTCTCCGGCAGGTTAGCCGCAAAGGCCAGCGGCGCCCTTGATGATGTAACATCTATATTAAGGGAACAAGGCGTGGAGTACGTAACGTATGATAGGGTAGTGTCAAACCCTCCATCGTCGCTTGCTGAGGACCTAGCTAAGTACATAAAGGAGACAGGCTCTGAAGCCATAATAGCCATAGGAGGGGGAAGCGTCATAGACGTAAGCAAGGTTGCCGCAGCGATAGTGGGCAGCGGCGGGTCAGCCCTGGACTACCTCTATGGTAAGAGAAAGGCCTCAAGTTGCATACCCGTCTACGCAGTTAACCTAACGCACGGCACTGGATCCGAGGTCAACAGATACGCCAACCTCACTGACGTAACTAGCGGTGATAAGCTTGGGAACGAGGTCTGCTACCCCAGGGCCTCGTTCGACGACCCCAGGTACACCTTAAGTATGCCCAAGGAACAGGTGCTGTGCACGGCCTTTGACGCGCTCTACCACGCATACGAGTCGGCGACCACCGTTGGAAGCCCTCCGCTGGTGTGGACCCTAGCCAAGGAAGTTGTGTCCAGGATTTCCGAGAGTCTGCCTAAGGCCGTCCTTAACTTGAAGGACGAGGGCAGCAGGTACTGGCTCATGTACTCGTCGATGCTAGCTGGCGTGGCAATAGACATTAGCCCAACCAACATAATACATCAGGTCGAAAATATCTTGAGCGGCCTGGTTCCTTCGCTACCCCACGGCTGCGGCCTCGCGATAATAGGGCCTACGCTGGCGCCGATAGTGCACTCGGCCTCACCAGAGGTCTCCGCCTCGCTGCTAAGGATACTAAGCCCTGGGAAGGACATAGCTTCCCCTGATGACGCGGCTCGCGCGCTCAGCGAGTTCGAGGAGTCTGTTGGCTTCAACAAGAGGCTTGGGGACTACGGCATAGGAAAGGACATAGTCAGAGAGACCGTCAGAAGGGCCTTCAACAACCCAGTCGTGGCCGAGAGGCTTCGTACAAGGCTGGGAGGCGCCGTAATAGATGAAGGCAGGCTGACGCAGCTCCTCATGTCAGTGATTTAACCCTTGACGTAATCCTTGCCTATTAGCTCCCTGGCAACTATATACCTCATGATGTTCTGGGTTCCCTCAGCCCCCACCAGGTAGGACAGCACGCCAAGTAGGTTCCTGAACACATGGGCTTCCTCCGTGTACGAGAAGGCGCCATACGTCTTCATGGTCACCTGCGCGGCCTGGACAGCTGTTTCCACAGCCTCTATCTTGGCTACAGCGGCCCAGTAGTCAAGGTCGTGCGGCCTCAACCCCGGCTCCTTCTTTATGTATATCCTATCGGCCACCTCCGCGGCCTTGTACACAAGTAACCTGGCGGCCTCCAGCCTAGCCGCTATCTCTGCTATGGGGAAGCTGACGCCCTGGTACGAGGCTATCGGCTTGTCTCCGAAGAGCCTCCTGTCCCTTGAATACTTCACAGCCGCCTCTAGAGCCCACTGAGCCGCCCCTATGTTGGCGGCGCTGACGAGCACCCTTGCCAGGGAGAAGCCCTCCATTGCTATGTAAAAGCCTCTGCCCTCCTGGCCTATCACATACTTCTGGTCTATAGGGGTGCCGTTAAACCTCAGAACGCCAGTGGATATTGCGTGCCTGCCTATTGTGTTCAATATTGAGTACTCAAACCCCTGAGGCCGCTGGCCGTTCCTGTTCCCTATGAACGCGAAGCCCGTGAGGGACTTGTGGCCTGGCTCTGGGGAGGTACGGGCTATGAGGTACCAGGCCCCAAGGTCAAGCTGCTCCATCGACTCCCTAACGCCGCTTATGTAAACCTTCTCGCCCATGACCTTGTAGGTATTGCCGTCCCTGACAGCTGACGTCCTCTCTCCTGCCACGTCGCTTCCGCCTGTCGACTCCGTCGAAGCTATGCCAAAGAACCCCCTGCCCCTGCCCACGAGCGGCAGTATCTCCTGCTTTACCTCCTCGTTGCCATAGAGGTAAAGTATGTAGGGCCAGGCGTTGTTTAGGAGCGTGAAGACCGCAGTTGCTACTGCAGGGTCGTTATAAGCAACCTCCTCTACGGCCAGCGCAGCCATAGTAAAGGTGCCACCCTGGCCCCCATACTGCTCTGGTACTGGTATTGCAAAGAGCCCCTGTTCACCCATCTTGTGTAGCAGCTCCGTCGGTATGAACTTCCTCGCGTCCATGTCCTGCCACTGTGGGGCCAGCTCCTTTGATAGGAACTCGTGCACTGAGTCCTTGAAGAGCTTCTCCTCCTGTGACAGCTCGAAGTCCAAGCTTTCACCTGGCACACCGTTAGCTCAGTAGTATAAAAAGCCATCGACGTTGAGCATTATCTGCACAAGGGCTGTCCTGGTTACCATGGTCGCTAGGACTTTAGATCGTATTGCACTTGTCTAGCAACTGCTTCAACAGGCCCTCGCAGCTATGCACTACTAGTGCTGCTGCCTCAGACCCGTGCTCCGCCGCCTCCTGTAATGATTTTATGGCAGCGCAGAGCACCACATCGTCGCTAAGTCCAAGCCTCCTCAGAGTGGCCTCTGAGACCTTAATCGAGGTAGTCCTAATGAAGGGCAAGTAGTCATCCGAGACCACGTTCCTTACGTAAAGGCCTGTCGTGTTTATGACCAGGTGCTTGCCCTGGCCAAGATCTATAACGGCCTCGTAGTCACCTGGCGGAGGGGCCAGGCACACGGCAAGCTCAAGCCCTTTCTTACCATCGCACGGACAGCTCAAGCCTGCTCTCTTCGGTTTAGACCTCTGCTAGACTTTAAAAGCAGGTACAGAGAGCTATCCTGCGGTGGCATTGAGTGAGCTCTGTAATAAGCAAGCTCGAGGAGCTGTCTAGGTCTGCGTCTAGGAAGGGCGCCTCCACGTCCCAGGTGTCAACAGTGGTTTCTAGTATTGTGGAACTTAATGATGCCATAGATAAGCTCATCAAGTACGCCGAGTGCCTGGCCAGCTCCAAAGGGGGCTGCTCCCAACTTAACAGCGCCTCCTTCTGCTCGTCCCAGTGCGGCAGCACGTTCTACATAAAGGAGGGCGACAGTGTAAAGATTTGGAGGGTTGGAAACGGCGCTATATCTATAGTTAAGGGCCCCGACACTCTTTCTGTGAGCTCCAAGAGCTTTGGTCTCCAGGTGAGCGCTGATTCGTTCAGAGCCCGCGTCTGGAACTCGGTAGTTACCGGGAGCCTGGAAGCGGACCAGCTAGCCTCGGGCTCAGGCGCCATACTACACGCTGCAAGAAAGCTGCTGACCAAGGTAAAGCTTGCCAGCGACTCGCTGGCCTCCTGCGCTAGGGAGCAGGGCATAAAGTGCTGACGGCTTTGATGTATTAAGTACCTTTAAAAGGTCGTCACGCCTCCTACGCCGACGGGGCTGAACTTGGCGAGGAGGAGGAAGAAGAGAATTAAACAAGTGAGGAAGGCCAGAAAGCCCTTGCCATACTTCCAGTGCCCCCGCTGTGGAGCTATGACTTTAACCATACAGTTCAAGAAGCTGGACTCCGCTGACGAGAAGCTAGCAATTGCTAAGTGTGGTACCTGTAAGCTCTACTGCGAGCTTAAGGTGCCCGCTACGCTTGACAAGGTTGACGTCTATAACAAAATATCTGACCTAGCCTATGAGAACAAACTTGACGAGTGCATGAAGCCGTACACGGAGGAGACGGAGGAGGGCGCTGAAGAAGAGGGCGAAGAGGGGGAGGACAGCAATACTTAAAATGTAGAAGGATATCTAACTTCTCAAGCACTCTTAGAGGAAGAGAGCTTGAAGCCAGGCAAGGTGCTGAAGTTATTAATGTCTGAGAGGGATGAGAAGCGGAAGATACACCTAACCCTAATAGACCCCGAGAAGACAACGCCCGAGGAGGCTGAAAAGATAGCCTCGCTAGCGGCCGACGCAGGATCGTCGGCCATACTCGTCGGCGGCTCCCTCGGCGTCTTTGAGCCAACGCTTTCAGACGTGGTCAGGTCTGCCAAGAAGTCCGGGCTCCCAGTGATATTATTCCCAGGCAACCTGAACGGGCTGACCAGCCAGGCTGACGCCGTGCTGTTTATGAGTCTCCTTAACAGTGACGACCCGTACTATGTGAGCGGCGTTCAAGTTCAGGCGGCGCCTATAGTCCTAAGGATGGGCATAGAGCCTATACCTACAGCATATATAATTATTGGCCACGGAGGGGCCGCCGGCTACATAGGCAGGGCTAGGCCCATACCATATGACAGGGATGACCTCATAGCCGCGTACGCGCTGGCTGGCGCGCTGATGGGCGCTTCAATAATTTACTTGGAGGCCGGCAGCGGCGCTCCTCAGCCAGTTCCTCCGTCAGCGATAAGGCGTGCTAGGCAGGCGCTAGACCTTGTTGGCTTTGACGGGCTGCTGCTGGTAGGCGGCGGCATCAACACGCCAGAGCAGGCGTCCCAGATAGCAGGGGCTGGCGCCGATGGTATTGTAAACGGCACCATGGTTGAGAGGGACCCCAGGTCCCTTTACTACATAGTCAGTGCGCTGAGGCGTAGCAGCTCGAGCTAAGGCCTTCGTACTTAGACCTCAGCGCGTCACACACGTCTATGTCGAGTAAGTTTGCTATGCTGATAGCCCATGCTATGACGTCAGCTATCTCCTCTGCTATGCCCGACTTGTCCCTCTTAAGCAGGGCCTCGCCCAGCTCGCCGACCTCCTCTACAAACCACGCAAACGTCTGAAACAGTCCCCTCTCTGAGTCTGCTTTATAGTACTCCTTCCGCATGTACTGCTGAACGCACTTTATGTCCATTGACTACACCGGAGATAACCTTTTAGGCCTGAAGGTTAAAGTCCTACTAGGGCTCAGGCAATGTCTGAGAAGAGCAAGAAAAGCTCGTCAAGGAAGAAGAAGGAGTCAGGACCTCTAACGGCTGCTGGCCTGGTGGCCTTCTATGAGAACTACAAGTCTAAGGTCGAGATCTCGCCAACTTCGTTAGTAATTATTTCAGCAGTAATAGCTGCCGCTGTCGTGATAGCAAGAATTGTAATTCATTAGCGGACTACTATGAAAACAGCCTCTATGAAGGCCCTGTGGTGTTGACAACATAGCTAAGCCTTACTGAGAAGGAACCTTGCAGTTAGCCTACTACGATGATAGAACTTAGGTCCTCAGCGGCTTAAGGCCCTTGATTTGTCGCTATCCTGCTGCATGTTTGCAATCGCCCTCCTAAGGCTTACGCTTCTCCCTAAAGTCAAAATTTCCATGATAATTTGAGCCATTTCGTCTGAGCTCACCTTTACCGAAGGTGCGAGGGGCCCGGCCCTGGCCACCTTGTAAAAAGATACCACGTGAGTACAGCCGACCTCGTGGTCACTGCTGAGCCTCAGCTGGAAGCCGTCACAGCTACAGTACGTTGGCCTTAAACTAAAGGATCTTGGACCGACAGGCTTTACTCTCTGAGGAACCAGCAGATGATCCTCGCGGGCCCCCATGTAGACCCAAATTTCTAGCCTACCTGAGCTCAGCCTGACATACCTGCGCGACGCTACCTCCTCAGCCACTATGTCAGCCCACGAGCCTGGGTAGCCCCTATTTAGGACCATGGACTCTATTGCAACAGCTATATCATATGGTTGGCGCTCCCGCGGTTCTTCTGAACCTGATAACTTCATAGCTGCAGTCCTTCCTCCCAACAACAATATAGTCTGCGAGCCCTATAAAGAGACCAGTCTCGACGACCCCTGGGACGCTGCGCAGCCGCCCATCAAGTTCTTGCGGGCTTGTTATTGGTCCAATGTAGAGGTCTACTATCATACCACGCCAGTCGCTGATCAAGGGCCCAACCTTGCCGCTGCCCTCCCTAGGCCTAGCCTTTATGCCCATGGCCTCAAGTGACCTGATTACATAGGGGTAGGCCTCTGGCACCACCTCTATGGGAAGGGGTCCCCTGGACCCAAGTACGTCAACTAGCTTGTCTTCACCTACTATGAATATGTTGGTTCTGCTTGCATATGCAAGTACCTTCTCACCTAGGAGTGCGCCTCCTCTACCCTTTATCATAGAGCCGTCCTTTGAGACCTCGTCAGCTCCATCTATATAGACCTCGGGGAGCAGGCCCCCTGAGGGGTACATCACGACGTCAACACCCATATCGATGAGTTTCAGCGCTGTGGAGAGGCTTGAGCTTAGCACCCGCTTGCCTTTAAGCATGCCACCCGAAAGCTCTATAAACCTATTAACAGTTGTTCCAGTCCCCACACCTATTAGTGAGGAGCTTGAGATTATGTCCGAGGCGACCTTTATGGCCCCAGCGGCCGCCGCGTCCTTAGGGTCGCAGCCCATAGGTAATCCCAGCCCTATGGCTGGCTAGGGTGATTAAAGTCTGTTTACACAGCCCCGCCCCGGCTCTTCAGAGATTCTAAATGGTAGTCTGCGCGGCCTCGATGGCCTGCTGAGAGCCTCACGTCAAACCTTAAAACTGTCCGTAATGTTATTGGTGAAGGGCCAGGCGTGGTAGGGTATGAATATACCTTTTGCAGATGCGCACCTACACATAAACTCCGTCAAGGGAGTTAAAGCATCTTATGTGGCTGCTAAATTTAAGGAGGTCGGTGGCTGGTTCCTTGCACCTGTGAGCGGGTCTCCCTGGGACTACGATATAGATCTATCACCTGACGTCACCGCAGCCTATCTTAAGGTTGTAGAGCACCACACAGCTGAGTGCAGGGAGCTCGCCGAGCATGGACTGAAGGTGGCGTGCATAGCTGGCTTCTACCCTGGAGATGTAGACAGGCTTGCCGCAGTGCTCAGCCCTGCTACAATACTTGAAGTAGGCTATAAAGTCATAGATTATGTTGCTGAGCTGTGCAGGAAGGGCCTCCTTGACGGGATAGGGGAGGTTGGAAGGCAGCATTACAGGACTACGCCCGAGAGGGTGGTGGTTTCGGAGCTCATCATGGAGAGGGCGCTGCTGGCCGCTAACGATAATAGATGTGTTGTACATCTGCACTTAGAGGACATAGGCAGGGACACGGTGACGTTAACGAACGAGGTAATTAAGGTCTTAGGGCTGAAGCCGTCCCCTAAGATAGTATTTCACCACGCAAGAACCGATATGATACCCGAGGCGGCTAGGTTAGGGTACTCAGCCACGCTCTTTGGGAGGCCAGAGCTGTTGGAGGCTGCGTTCAGCAGGCTAGAGCCTAACTTTATGGTGGAGAGCGACTTCCCTGGCATGGACTCCGAGCGCGTAATCTCCCCATGGTCCATAGCGGCCAACGAGAAGCGCGTTGCAGAGAGGCTCGGCCTAGGACCAGAGTATCTGTATAAGTTGAATGTAGACAACGTGGTCAGAACCTATGGGGTTACCCCGCCCTAGCTGAAGTCGACTACCTCCAGAGCCTCCTTGCGCTCCAGCTTTCTCACCGTTAGGTACCTATAGGAGACCTGCTGCAGGAACGTGTTGTGACCCTGTATCATTACTGAGTGAAGGCGCGCGTTAACCTTCTTGAGCATCTTCTGAAGCATCTCAGGGCTCAGCCTGTCCTCCCCATCCGTTATAAGCACTATGTCGCTCACCTTGTCCTTCCCGCTAAGCTTAAGCTTCTCCATGTCGTCAACGGCCGCTGATATAGCCCTTGTTATATCGGTGCCGCCGCCGGCCTTTATCCTGGCCAGGTATGAGAGCAGCCTAAGCACGTCGTTGGGCTTAGAGTTGCTCTTAACTATCATGGAGCCGTACGGAATGGAGTCAAAGAACCTAACTATGTAAGTTCTCTCCTCGTCGACAGACTTCTTAAACAGGGCGACCGCTACAGCCCTGGCCCAGTCTATCTTTGAGCCTACCATGCTTCCGCTCTTGTCTAAGAGCACGTAAATGGGCCCCCTTGAGGCTGGGAGCTCCTTCTCATAGAGCAGAAGCCTGTCATTTGCCATGTCAGCGTAGAAGAGGTCGTCAGGCAGGGCCAGCTGGCTGTAGTGAACCCTCTCTATGTCGCCGCCATACTCAATGCCGGCTATCCAGCCCTTGGAGAACTTGGTTGAGCTGCTGCCCTTCACGGAAGGCAGCTTTAGCCCCTCTATCTTCTCCAATATCCTGGCTACGTCTGTCTCCCTAGCAAGCCTCAGCACCAGCTCGGCGGAGCTCTCGAGCGAGAATACGCTCCCCTTGCCCGCCCCCAGCCTCTCGGCTGTCATCTTTATCTTCTTGGCCATCTCAGAGTCCCTCATAGCTGACTCCATAGCCTTCTGAACGGCCTCCTGTATGTTTGGAGGGCCTGACTCAGGTCCCTCTTGCTCCTGTTGCTCCTGTTGCTGCTTCTGTTGGCCCCCCTCGCCGCTGCCCTCGGGCGGAGGGAGCAGCTTGCTCAGCCTCTCTATAAACGATGCTGAGGCAACCACGCTGGTAAGGCCGTCAGCAGTTGTGAAGGTCTTTGACTTCCACAGGCTGTCGGTCCTAAGCATAGCCGATACTATGGCCCTCCTGAACATCATGTCCTTGTCCTCGTTCTCTGATCCCTCTGACACCAGGGGGACTGGGAGGTAGTACGTGTAGAACACGTCTACGGCCAGCGGGGCTGAGAGTCTAGGGTCTAGGTCCTTCTCGGCTATCCTCTTGGCAACAGCTAATATTTTCTCTCCCCTGTACATCCTTATGTCATCTATGATCCCTACGCTTGGGTGGACGCTGAGCAGCACCCTCTTGTACTTAGCCTTTCCCTCAGCCGGCTCTTCGCTCATCTCTCTCACTTCGCCTACATGTTAAGCTTTATCATTATCTCCTGGGTCAGGTTCTCTATCATCTCGTTCACTTCCTCAGCCCTCCTCCTGACCTCCTCGTCCTCAACGTCCTGTACAAGGTTCTGTATCTTACCCTTGGCCACCTTCAAGTTCTTGTAGATGTCTAGGAGCCTTGGATCAAAGGCCTCAAGCTCCTTTATTGACTTTTCAGCGCTCTTGACGTTGTTAGCAATCTCATCAAGCTCCCTCAGTATCCTCTCCTTGGTCTTGAGCTCCTCGACAAGGATAGTATTTACCTTCTCAAAGTCGTCTATGTCCCTGGGTACGGTGTACTTCAGAACTATGAGATCCGACTCCGTGGCCTGAAGCCTACCCTCGAGGAGGGCGTGAGCTGCTATGGCCTTCAATATCTTCCCCTTTCTCCTGTCGCTTACGTGAAGCTCCTTCTCGTTCATTATCATGAAGAGCCTCAGCAGCTTGCTCTTGACCGGCGTAAGATCAACCTTGTACATCAGTTCATTTATGGCCTTGAGGTCCTCCATCGACATTATCTTCTGGGCCGCTGGGACGGCGCCCATCTCAAGCTTCCACGAGGCGTCTAGCAGGCTGTCCCAGGACTCCTCGTCCAGCGGCTTTACGTTCTGCCTGAACAAGAACCTATCGTAGAGGGCCTCAAGCTCTGGCTCCTCTGGAACCCTGTTGGAGGCGCCTACCAGGGCCCACAGGGGAACCCTAATTTCGGTATACCCATCGTATAGCACCCTCTCCTGCATTACGCTAAGTATGCTGTTGAGCACGGCGCTGTTTGCGTTAAATATCTCATCAAGAAAAGCTATCTCCGCCTCTGGGAGCTTGCCAGTCGTTATTCTCCTGTAAGCGCCCCTCCTCAGCGCATTTATGTCCAGGGGTCCGAAGAGCTCGCTGGGCTCTGTGAACTTAGTTAGCAGGTACTTGAAGAACCTAGCGTTCAACAGGTCCGCAGACCTCCTAGCCATGGCGCTCTTCGCTGTGCCAGGCTCACCTATCAGAACCACGTGCTCTCCGCTCATTAGGGCCAGCGTTATTATTAACGCCTCCTCATGTCTTCCTATGAAAGGGCTTTCGAGCTCTGCAAGAAACCTTGATGCTAACTTCATTAACTCCTCAGGCTGCTTGCTGGACACCCGCTTTACACCTATGCTCAAGGTTCTGTATAGGAGATTAGAGGTGAAAAATCTGCCTTACTTGGAAGGTAGGGCTAGCGCTTATACACTTCCCAAAAGAGGGCAAAAGACCCTTTCAAAGGGCTCTTGGAGGTCGACAAGCCTGACTATTTGTTGAGAGACTGAGGCCCGTACTTCTCTAGCATGTCTATCCAGCGCCACATCTCATCTATTTCTTCCTGGAGGCCCTTCAGCTTCTCTGGGTCCTTGAGCACTGTCTGGAACCTGCCCTGAAGCTTCAGGTACTCCGTCAGCGGCGCCCTCTTCTGGGGGTTCCTGTACATGCCGCTGTACGGGCTGAGCCTGAACTTGCCGTTCTCATATTCAAACAGTGGGAAGGCGCCCGTCTGTACTGCCAGCTGCGCTATCTTAACTGTCAGCCCTGGGTCGAACCTCCACCCTATTGGGCATGGTGCATGTAGGTGTATATATTTGAAGCCCTTTATGGAGGCTGCCTTCCTGAGCTTCTCTATGAAGTCCTGCGGGTAGCCCACAGTGGCAGTTGCAACGTAAGGTACGTTGTGAGCTATCATTATGAATGGCAACGGCTTCTTCTTCTCTGTCTTGCCTGCGTACGTGGTGGTAGTCCATGCTCCATATGGTGTAAGGCCGCTCCTCTGTATGCCTGTGTTCATGTAGGCCTCGTTATCAACACAGATGTATATTATATTATCATTACGCTCAGCGGCGCCGCTCATAGACTGGAAACCTATGTCAGCTGTTCCCCCGTCGCCAGCCCAGACAACTACGTTATAGTTCTTGCCCAGCATTTCAAATGCTGCCTCCATTCCAGCTGCGGAGCTGGCGGCTGAGGCGAAGACTATGTTAAGTATTGGGAAGTTAATGCCGTTCTTGGGCACTATCCCTTGTATGACGCTGCTGCAGCCCGCTGGTATGACAAGTACCGCGTTGTCCCCGAGAGCCATCTTTACATACCTTAGCCCCATGGTCTCAGGGCAGCCTGGGCACGCGGCGTTGCCAGGCATTCCAAACCTCTTCCTCGGAAGGTCGGCAAGCCTGATTGGCATCACAGACCCACCTCCTTAGCTACACTTGCGTACCTAGGCGGCAGCATCCACCTCTGTGGCTCGAAGACCTTCCCCTTCTCTTCAACCTCTCTGACGAAGTCCATGGTCTCGTTCACGAAGTCCTCTGGCCTCACGTCAACCCCTCCAAGGCCCGCTACGACCCCCCTTATGGAAACTGATGAACCGTAGAGGCTCGTCGCCGTGTCGCTCATGAGCTGGCCGTAGCTGCCGAAGGAGACGCTCCTGTCAAACACTATGACGCCCTTCTTATTCCACAGCCTCTCGCGTATGTCCTCCTCGGGCCACGGCCTTACGAACCTAATTCTCAGGACGCCAGCCCTTACGCCCTTGTCCCTCAGCATGTCTGCGGCTTTCTTAGCGTCGCCGGCCCAGCTCCCTGCTATAACAATAGCGTAGTCTGCGTCCTCGCACCTGTAGCACTCGGTGAGACCGCCATAGCCCCTGCCGAAGGCCTTGCTGAACTCTAGGTCAACCTCGTTTATGACCTGCTTCGCTGACTTCATGGCGGCCTGTATCGAGTACCTCATCATGAAGTAGTCCTCGTCTGACGCTATGTTGCCCATGCCAACATTCGTCTCAGGTGATATCACGTAGGGCTGCCTCCTGGGGGGTAGCCAGGCGTCGACCTCCTCCTGCGAAGGCACGTCCACTGGGGCTACAGTGTGCGACAGTATGAAGCCGTCTAGAGTGACTATCATAGGCAGGTACACCCTTGGGTCCTCGCTTATCCTGAATGCCTGAAGCGTTAGGTCGAATGCCTCCTGGTTCTCCTGCGCTATTGATATTAGCCACCCGGTGTCCCTCTGATCCATTACGTCACTGTGCTCTACGTGTATGTTCCACGGAGGGCCTATGGCTCTAGCGGCCACGGCCATGACTACAGGTACCCTGGCTCCGGCTGCCCACCAGAGAACCTCGTGCATGTAGAGAAGTCCATGGCTGGAGGTCGCGGTGAAGGCCCTGGCTCCCGCTGCTGCGGCGCCAAGGGTGGCCGCTAGGGCGCTGTGCTCGCTCTCCACCCTTATCATCTTAGCCTCAAGCTCGCCCTTATCTACCATCTCTGCTAGCTTCTCAACCATCGTGGTCTGAGGCGTTATTGGGTACGCTGCTATTACCTTAACCCTGGCCAGCTTAACGGCTTCCGAAACGGCGTGGTTCCCTGTCAGCGCCTTCAGTACCATCACCCTTCACCTCCCGCCAGGGTAGGCTCTGGAACCATCTCTATTGCGTGGGTTGGACATACATTAGCGCAGATGCCGCACCCCTTGCAGTAATCGTAGTCTACATAAACATAGTCGTCCTCTCTCCTAACTATTGTGTCCTCCGGGCAGTAAAGCCAGCAGAACAGGCACTTAATGCACTTGTCCAGGTGAACCGCAGGCCTCTCAGTTCTCCAGAGGCCTGTCTTGCCGGAGGATCCAGGCTCTGGATATGATATCGGCGCCATCCAATACGTCCTAGGCTTTTCTACCACTGTCTCCTGCAACGCATAACCCCTCCACAGTCTTTATTTGTACCCATTACTGAATACCATATGCGAACTTTAAATAACCTTATATGTACTGAGAAAGGTGTTTGTGTCAGGTTTTCATTAAAAAAATTAACAGCTAACTAATTCCTCGAACGCTCTAACGGCGGCGTCAGCGTTGCTCTTGCTGAGGTTTGGCGAAGTGAAGTATTCGCCTATCGCTTTAACCACGGAGTCTATGCTGACCAGGCCGCTGGCCTTCGCTAGGGCGCCCACCATTGCTGTGTTCACGGTCGGCCAGCCGCTGACCACCAGGTTAAGGTCCTTTGCTATCCTGGTCGCATTGACGCAGAAGGTCTTGTACTTAGGGAACGGGCTTTTGTCAACCGGGGAGTTTAAGACTACTATTCCGTCCGGCTTCAGGCCCTCCGTAACGTCAACCAGCTTAAGTAGCTCGTAGTCTAACACCACAACAATATCGGGTGTTACCACGCTGCTGTGGACCTGGATCGGCTTGTCTGATATCCTGGCAAAGACCCTCACGGGGGCTCCTCTTCTCTCAGCGCCGAACTCTGGTATCGCCTGCGCCCACTTACCCTCCAGGAGGGCTGCCCTGGCCAGTATCGTGGCTGCCGTCACGGCGCCCTGGCCGCCCCTCCCATGAAACCTTAGCTCTGTATACATCTCAAGGTTCCCTGAGTTCTGTGAGTGCAGGTCCTAATAGGGTTTAGCCCGCGCTCGTAGGTGCTGTTCCACAGGAAACAGAGGGGTCCTTATAAGGCCCGGCTGTGGCTGCCAACTCCCCACCCCTCTAGTTCCTGTGGAGGCAACCCAGATTTCAGAGAGCCCCTCCTAGGGAGGCAGGCTAATTTTCTTACTTATCTTTATTTAAAAATAATAAACTTCATTATTTGCCGTTATACAAACTTCATAAGGGACGTAGCTAAAATGTCAACCACGGCCTACAGTCCTCAGATGATGCAGTATCCACAGGAAACAGAGGGGAGGGTGGTTACACCCCTCTCCACAGGAAACAGAGGGGTGTAAACTGGGGAGTTTACGCTCAGTACACTTTGAGGACGTCGCTTATGTGGAGCCTGAGGGGCAGAGACTGAAGCACGGGCGGCGTAACCCCTGCGCTCGAAAGGTGTCTGACCCTGCCCAGCCTGTAGGAGTAGAGGCCAGGCATTAAGTCTCTGGTGACAACTATAGACTGACTCTGCGCATCCTTAAGCGTAAGCCCGCACCTGGGGCACCTGTAGCCCTTTCCGCTCCCAGCGCTTTCCATTCGGGAGCCGCACCTGGGGCACCTAGGGTTAACCTTGATGTGTGACTCTGAGAGCGAGACCACGTACATGGACTCGGCAGAAATTGTGGTCCTCCCCCTCGGCGAGTAAGGTCTCACACCCCCCTCTACTATGACCACATCGCCAGGCCTCAGCATCTCGGCCGCGCGCCTTAAGGGGCCGGACTCGTCATAGAAGGCAACGTCGAAATGACCATACTCGGTGCCCACCTCAACTATGACGTGACCTCCGGGCAGCTTCTGAGGGGTTGAGGCCACGGTCGCCCTAACTCTGACAGCGCGGTAGATGAGCGGCTCAGAGTCCACTGTGTGGACCTGGGTGTGCTGGTTGCTCCTGTAAAGTACGGCAAAGTGCGGCCTCTCGCACAGGGCGTCCTCGAACTTCCAGAGCTCACCTGCATAGGTGCCCCTGAAGCCTGCTAGCACCGGGTCGGGGCCGCCTGGGGCCGCTGACGACCTACGTGCAGCCAGGTCCAAGTTGTTCAGTGTAGATGAGGACCTGGCCTCAATGTCAATTACTTTAGCGTCATCTATGCACCTCTTACTGCCCCACAGCTCTGGCCTCCTGTAGAAGGTAAGCTCAAACGTGTACGGGTCCCCAGGGGCCAGCGCGGCCATCGCTGAGGCAGCGCCTATTAGCCCCCTCCCCCCTCTCCATAAGGCCCCGGCCTTGTCTATGACACCTTCAACTACGTCTAACGTCACCACGTCGCTCAACGCCTTAGAGTAAAGCCACCTAAGGGCCGGGTTCTCCCATGGCTTCCCCTCGAGGACCACGACCCCAGGCCTCTTGCCAGGTAGAGGGGGTCTCGGGCTGGTGTACTCCTCCACTATGGGCCACACAAGGTCCAACAGCTCCTCAGCGGAGCCATCATACCAGAGCCTGAGCACGGTGGCCGCGTTGCCCCTAGTCTTCCACGGTATGTTAGGGTTAAGCCTGACCAGGAGGGGGTAGTCCGCAAGCTCAGCCTTGTCCCTGAGCTGCGAGAGTAGGATGCCAGTAAGGTGAGTTGTGCACCCCCCGTACTGGCTGTCTGTGTCGTCAATAGCTATCGACATCAGTTGCCCACTCAACGTTAGCCCTCCCTGCTCATAGAGGGCGAAGGTTAAAGCCAGTAGCCTCGTTAAGGGGCATTCACTAGGACATGTCACGCTTAGTTAACTTATCTAAGTTAAAAAGAATTTGAACTGGAACACATATATTTATAAAGAATCGATGTGGAATTAGAGAGCGGTGCCTTACTTGGCTGAGAGCAGGGGCCCTAAGATACCCTGGCTGGCCTTCGTAGCCTTCTCACTCGGTATGATAGTCTATGGCCTGGCTGAGAGCTACGGCCCTGTTACAGTTGCCAGCAACGTAGTGCCGCAGTCCTACGCCTTCCTCGGCTACAGCTTGCCGTACATATTTGGAGGGGTAGGCGCGCTGATCTCTGGCACAATGGCTGATAAGGTGGGGAGAAAGAATGCCTTCATAATAACGTCCCTTCTAATAATTATCGGCCTGATACTCTACGTGCCCGTATACTTCTTCAACTACAACAACCTGCCGCTCCTGATAGTGTCTATGGCGCTAGTTGGGACAGCGGCCATAGGCCTAGAGGGCCCTGTCCTTACAGCGATAACTGAGAGCGTCGACCCGCGCAACAGGAGCAAGCTCCTCGTGCTAGCGCCTAACTTTGGAAACGTTGGCGTAGCCTTAGCGTTCATACCGTTGTTGATATTCCACAACGGCGCAGCGATCCAGGAGAGAGTAGCCATGATGTTGATGTATGTGGCGCCAGTGCTAGCGCTATTAGTAGCGTGGCTCGGTCTCTCAGAGACGGCGCCGTGGATTGCAATAAAGGAGGGCAAGATGGACGTTAGGGACGCCTGGAAAAGCGTTGAGGGTGGCAACGACGACTTAGTTAACCCAACCGCTAGCCTGAAGCTTAGGCTTGTAACACTTATATCAATTGGAGTCGCCCAGGATGTTGCATTTGTTTACATAACCTACGGCATGACTTACTCTTACTTTAGTAACGCGTCGTTTGCCGGCATGAGCGCAACAACCCTGGTGCCGCTGCTAGGAGGCTTCATAATGACTGTTGTAGGTGTCGTTACTGGTCTTGCCATATCGCCTAGGGCGCCCAGGAAGCTGTTCAGCGCGGTCTCATTTATATTAGAGGCGGCCCTGTGGGGAGTTTTGGCGTCGCTAGCGCTATATTACAGGATGTCCCTCACGTTACCGGTCCTCATAGCATTTGCGGCGGCCTTCATTCCAACGGAGCTCACTTGGGCAGCAAGGGCGCTGCTGGAGCCGGAGCTGTTCCCAACGTATAGGAGAGGAACCTACGTCTCAGCCGTAAGGTCTGTGGTTTGGATACTCACAGGAATAATAACAGGTATCATGACGTTGACTTCGGTAAGCTCTGTGCTCTTAGATGACATAATAATCATGAGCGTGGTGATGCTAGTAGGTGTTGGCGGAGCGCTTGCGTGGACAGTGTTTGGCTTTGAGACAGCTAACAAGAGCCTGGCAGGCCTCGACCTAAAGTATATGCAGAGGCCTCCCCTGGCGAGCGATGGTAGTAAACACCGCAACAGCTGAGAGCCCTTTACCGTTAGTAATAATTAGAAATAATTAGACAGGCTTCACAGCTAGACGCTAGAACGCGGTGTTGCAGCTTATAAAAGAAATTAGGTTCCTTAAGCCTAGGAAGGCTGGTGGCGTCAAGTTGTTGAGGCTTCCTGTTGAGCTCACGAGAAGCCGCACAGGGCTTCACGCCAGGCGAACCTCGGTAATAATAGTTGGGGGCAGGGGCGAACCCAGGGTCATTTCGGAGCCCTCCAAGCCTTCAAGGGGAACCTACAGCGTGGGCAAGTCAGGTTACGTTGAGCTCAATCTGTCGCCTGGAGAGTACGCCGTGCTGGCAACTCTTACAATGGGTCCAAAGGGCAGGGTAACTGGAACGTTCTCGGTGATTGACAGCAATGGTGTTGAGAGGCTCAGGGTTAAGTATAGGAGGTTTAAGCTCAGGCTCTCGTCAGGGTCCCCTGAGCTGTCCTGGGCTGTGGATCAGGCTGTCTCCGCGCTGGGTCTGTCGTCTTATGTGAGGCGTAGCAACTATGGAAGAAGGCCTAGAGGGTCTGGAAAGCCTAGCTAGGGATATAGTGTCGCGGAAGTCTGGCAAAATAATAGCTGTAAATAGAGAGGTGAGCGGTGAGCCGGAGCCTGGCCCAAGCGTGGCCGACGCCGGCCTACCCCAAGACGTAGTGGAGGCGCTGGCAAGGAGAGGCATAGAC
>CAYFFU010000004.1:16654-24042 GCA_964342665.1 uncultured Desulfurococcales archaeon | reverse complement strand
AGGAGGAAGCCGTGGTGGGCCCGGCCGGACTTGAACCGGCGACCTCCGCCGTGTAAGGGCGGCGTCCTATCCAATCTAGACTACGGGCCCCCTCGACTTCGGACCCTCCTCGGGCCCCTTCCTACTGTGTCTGACCCACTTTAATGCATTTCTCGCCTAGGCGGCGTACCTGCCTAGGTTGCGACTTGGCGATTCGCTTAACCTATTAAGGATGCCTCGTAGCAGATAACTGAGGGCGCAGATTATGATATATTATGACATGCACTGTCATCTAGACGAGTTCGCAGACAACGAAATAGAGAGCATTCTGAACTCCCAGAGGGACCTCAAAATAGTAGCTGTCTCTGAGGACATGAAGAGCCTCACGAGGATTCTTGACATAGCTGACCGCTTTGGCGATAGGGTCATCCCCTGCGCAGGGTTCCACCCGTGGTCGCTGAAGGACCATGATGTGGCCGAGGCCTACGATATAATTAAGGTTGCCGAAAGTGTCGGGGTCAGGTGCGTCGGCGAGGTGGGCCTCGATAAAAGGTTCATGCCCGTCGAGACATTTAACAAGCAGTACGAAGTATTCTTAATGTACATAAACCTAGCTAAGGAGCTGGACGCGCTGATAAACATCCACGCGCCCGACGCCTGGCGGGAGGCCCTGGCGGCCTTAGTCGATAACGACGTTGCTAAGGCAATGTTTCACTGGTACAGCGGCCCGCTAGACCTGATAGACGACATAGTCGGCAGAGGCTACGCGGTCTCTATAAACGTCGCGCTCTCCATACAGCCCAAGCTGACTAAGGTCGTCGCAGTGACGCCCACCTCAGGAATAGTGTTTGAGAGCGATGGACCTTACGTCTACCATGGCGTGAGGCTCAGCCCGCTGATGATACCGGAGCTAGCCAAGAAAGTGGCTGAGATAAAGGGCCTAGAAGTCGATAAGCTTGTCGAGTTGGTCAAGTCTAACTCTGAGAGGCTGCTGGGTACTTGACTCCGTCGACCACGGCCGTTGGCTCGCTGCAGAGCTCAAACCTGTTTACCTCTAAGATGTACTGGAACTCCGCTAGCCTGACCCTCCTCCCCCAGATGCATATGCCCTCCCTGTAGTGGGGGGCCGATATAACAAGCGTCTCGGCCTCTCCTCCCTCGAATGCCGGGTGAAAGCCGTACTTACTCGAAAGGCCCAGTATCTCGTCCACAAGCTCTGGCCTATTTATAGGGACTCCCAGGAGGCTTTGGGGTAAGCCCTGGGTTGTTATCTGAGTTATAATGTAGATAATTTTCTCATTCAGGAGTAGCCTTAAGTAGGCCTCTGGTCTGGCGCCCCACTGCGGATCGTAAAGCTTAACCCCAAGGCTCTCGGCCACAGACTTGAACCTCTCAAGCTGATACCTGCTTGCTATTCCTCCGATGACCAAGAACTCAAAGCCTGTCCTAGCCCTTAGCGGCCTGAGAGACTCGGTAAGCTCGTTTACCTCTTTCTCCTTAACGCCGCTAACCCTTATGAAGTAGTGCCTGTCAGCGTAACCCATGGCCTCGGCCTGCAGCCTTGCGACCTCGACGAGGGGCCTGTGGAACATCCAGCTGTCAGGCCTCTCAGGCACTATTGACACTATGCATGCTACCTCAAGCCCGTCCTTAATCGCCCTATAAAGAGCGTAGTTGCTGTCCTTGCCCCCAGATAGGAGGGCGCAGGCCTTCATGGATATATCCTCTCACGAAGCCGCGGGAACGGTATGGCGTCCCTTATGTGGTCTAGCCCGGCGACCCACATTACTAGCCTGTCCACGCCAAGCCCGAAGCCGCTGTGGGGCACGGAGCCGTATCTGCGCAGGTCGAGATACCACTGGTAGTCGTCAGGGTTCAGACCCTCCTCCTTGATCCTCTGAAGCAGGAAGTCGTACCTGTCCTCCCTCTGGCTTCCACCCACGACCTCACCGTAGCCCTCTGGCGCCTCCAGGTCAAACCCTAGCACCACCTCAGGCCTCCTGTCGCACACCTTCATGTAGAAGCTCTTCAGGTGCTTTGGAAACATAGTGAGGAAGAACGGCACCTGTAGGTCCTGCGTCAGCAGCCTCTCCTCGTCAGCACCTATGTCGTCCCCCCACTTGATGTTAACGCCCTTCTTCTGAAGCCTCTCTATGGCCTCATCGTAGGTGACCTCTTCAAACGAGGACTTTATAGTCTCCTCTAACGGGTCAAGCTTCCGCTTGAGGAACTGGAGCTCCTCTGACCTCTCGTCGAGGACCTTTTTAACTCCGTACTTTACAAGACCCTCCACAAACTTCATCATGTCATGCATGTCCATCCAGGCGGCCTCCCCTTCAAGGTGCCAGTACTCGTAAAGGTGTCTCCTCGTGCGGCTTCTTTCAGCTCTAAAGCTTGGGGTCAGCGACCACACCCTCTCAAGGCTGAATATCATGACCTCTAAGTAGAACTGGGCGCTCTGGCTAAGGTATGCCTTCCTTCCAAAGAAGTCAACTGGAAATAGCGTGGCGCCCCCCTCGACCGCGCTCTGCGTGAGTATTGGAGGGCTTACCTCCCACCAGCCGTTGTTTATAAAGTATTCCCTTAGCGCCTGGAGCAGCGTGGCCCTAATCCTCATTATCTGCGTCATAACTCTTGACCTAAGCCAGAGGTGCCTTACGTCAAGTAGGTAGTCTACGCTCTCACCACCCTTTATTGGAAAGTCGTCAGCCAGGCCAACTATGTCCATAGATTTGACCTCTAGCTCCTTACCGCCAGGCGACCTCCTGTCGCTCCTGACAACCCCCTCTACCTGTATGGAGGACTCTACCGTGACTTTCTCTCCTAGCTCTGCTAGCTCTTTAGAGCTCTTGTCAATCACGCACTGCATAATGCCCTCGGAATCCCTTATCACTATGAATATCTTGGATGCTAGGTCACGTTTACGGTAGACCCAGCCCCTTAGCCTCACGTCACTGCCATCAGGCCTGCTCAGCGCCTCCCTAGTGCTTATGAAGCCTGATGGTCCTTCCACTTTAATTGCCCGCTTTTTGACTTTACGGGTGGAAGTTTAAAAGAGTAACAATTAAGGATCATGCCCAAAATTTTCATGGCCTGTGGCTCGCCAGGAGACCCTTATAATAGTTGTAAACGAAGGTACCATAGTCTATGTAACTAGATATTACCTTGCCTATTATCACCGCTGGCGCCATGGCAACTATTACATAGGCGACCCTCCAAAGAACCACGGCAGGGCCGCTCAGTATTGTAAGCATGGAGTACTCTACTCCGAACTCCCCTCCCGGGGTTGGAAAGTTGCCGCCAACGTAGGACAGCATCAGCGCCTCGAAGCCCTGAAACACCACACCCGGGAACCCCCATGCCCTGAGCACTGCGACTACAGACATGGTCTCTACTAGGTATGAGGCTACGGTTAAGGCTACCATGAGGCCCGAGGATCTCCTAGAGCTCAATATCGACTTTAGGGAGCTCTGAAGCGTGGCTGCCTGGTCAACTATGACCTTAATCGCCTGCCTTACATGTTCCCTGCTGATAGAGGAGTTCAGAGCCTGAGCTAGGGGGCTGCCAAGAGCGACAGCCCACAGCATGATTACTATGATTGATATTAAAAGTACCAGCACGTTCCAGTGAGAGGTTGTTATAATAATTACGATTGCTGCCAACGCCGGTATGGCTGAGTCCATGAAGGCGGCCGAGAGCGCTATGGAGAGGGCGCCCATCGGGTCCAGCCCTTCCTTGCTTCCAATTATTGATGAAACTGTCGGAGCGGCGCCTGAGAACGCTGGGGTTAGCATCCCTATGAACAGCCCTGAGAAGTGCGCCTCCACGGCCGTAGCTCTGCTAAGCCTCACGCCCTTGGCCCTGGCTGCGACCACGAACCTCTGGCTCTTTATCAGCTCCCCCAGGAAGATTAAAGCCGCAGCCTCAGCAACTAAAACATAGTTATCCCTGACGTCGCTAATAATGGAGCGCAGGCCCTTACCTATGATGCTAAGGATGCTGAACAAAAGTATCAAAACCAGCGCCGAAAACAACACCAAAAAGTACTTTGCCCTGGTTATGCCCGGCTGGCCGTGCTGCTCACTTCGAGGACTCGACAACCTTGGCGGCCTCCTCGGCCTTGCGCTCTATGTACCCTATGATCCACTTTATGGCGGCCCTGACTAGGACGTACCTGGTTCCCTTCAGGTAAAACTTATCTACTATGTCACGAGCCCAGTAGGCGCTGTGCCTAAGGGTTGCCTTAAGCAGCTCAACGTGCTCTGGCCTTATGGCGTTTCTCCTGAACCACTCCATGTTCTTGAAGGCGCCCATGGGGACAAAGAACATGGGCACTATTAGGCTCCTATAAGGCCTTAACTTTTCCACAAGCTCTGTCGTCGCCACAACGTCGTCCGGCTCCTCGCCGGGCTGCCCAACTATCAGGGTAGCGGCGGGAATTATATTATGCTCATGCATTATCGAGAAGGCGTCTTCGACAACCTCTGGGTACTTCTCCACTGGGTAAGGCGCGGACTTGGCTGGCATTATCTTCCTGGCTAGCTTAACGCTGCCGGTCTCTAGGCCTACCTCAACACCGAGGTACCTCTGCTTCTCACTGGAGAACATAATGTCGGTAAGCTTGGTTATAAGCTTATGTGCGTCCTCAGCATACTTAACTGCTGCCAGGCTAGCGTGGCTCCACCCTATCGGCTCGTCCGTGAGCTGCCTCACGGCTGTGTGCAACTTTAGGAGACCCTCAGGCCTTGGCTTTATTCCATCAGCGTAATAGAGCAGTACGTCCTCGCTGTGCAATATTATGCCCTCCTCACCCTCGCTCATGTTAACCTTTATCTCTGATATCACGTCATCAACAGGTATGAACCTCCATGGCCTTAGGGTGACGCTGCAGAACTTGCACCCCCTGGGGCAGCCCCTCATTATCTCTACTAGGCCGTTGACACTGGCATGCTTAATCTTAGGTATCTCGTCCGCCGTGCTGGGGGTGTCGTAAGGCCCTACAAATATGTAGTCTGGCAGGTCATCACCCTTTAGTGCCCTCTCAACAAGGTCTACCACTACCCTCTCAGCCTCTCCGTCAACTACTGTGTCGACGCCCCACTTCCTCCACTCGTCTATGGCCCAGAGCCACTGCCACGCGGCAGGGCCTCCCATTATTATCTTGACCCCTTTCTCCTTAGCCTTGCGCACAACGGGGCTCTCCATGAGCCTCCTGAAGCTAACCCTGTTGTAGGGCTCCTTACCCGTTATAGTCCACCACTCGCTGCTCGGAGGGCCGTAGGCAAAGAAGTCGTGGTGGCCTATCATGAGCACCTTCATTGTATCCAGGTGCTTAGAGAGGTGGTCTGGGTCCACCACAGCCGCGTTTATCCCTGCGTCAACCAGCGCCGCCTCAACCTTCCTGAGCCCGTAGGGGGCTACCTTGGGCCTCCCTAGCTCGTCAACCTTGGGCTTAGGCGCCGCTATCCAGCTCCAGAGCCACTCCGGCACCCCAAAGGCAGGGCCTGTAGTCATAAATCCTAGGAACTCGTGGTGATGGTGATCAGACATCATGCTTCTGTCGGTCGTTATTACTACATCAAAGGTCATGCAGACTCACCTCCGGGAACCCTCCTGACAACTATGGTCTGGGCTATGAAGTTGGCCAGCACCTCCCTCAGTCGTTCCATGTAGGACACGTCGTTGACTCCGACGACCTCTATTTCTATCCTCTTAGCTCCCTTCCTTACCGCCTCGCCAATCATTTTCCTTACGTAGTCGTCGCTCTGGGAGCTTGGGTTCCACCTTATAACGTAGTAGGCGACTTCATCCAGGGTAAACTTACTCCTTTGCTGGGCCTGCAAATGCGCCAACCTGTGTTAGCAAATTTAAGAGCTACTGATATAAAAGGAT
The DNA here is from genome assembly GCA_964342665.1 of uncultured Desulfurococcales archaeon. Taxonomy (GTDB): domain Archaea; phylum Thermoproteota; class Thermoprotei_A; order Sulfolobales; family Acidilobaceae; genus Acidilobus. The sequence continues at coordinate 18,171 of CAYFFU010000004.1, read as the reverse complement.
CGTACAATATTAATAATAAGTAGTTTATTAATTAAAATATTGTCATTAATGAGGATAAGAGAACCATTTTATTAGGCCCGAGCCAACCGACAAAGAGGGGGTGCAATTAGTGCCTGAAAGCAACCAGCAAAGCCCACCTCAGAAAGAGGTAATTCTAAGGGTGTCCGAGGCTAAGCCACGGGATGCGGGGAGGAAGAGGGTCAGAATAGACGCCGACATAATGAAGGAGCTAGGGGTGGAGGCAGGGGACGTAGTTGAGATAGAGGGCAAGAGAAAGACTGCAGCCATCGTATGGCCTGCGCTCCCTGAGGACGCAGGGCTTGACATAATTAGAATGGACGGAAGCCTAAGGAGAAACGCAGACGTTAACATAGGTGACAAGGTAATAGTGAGGAGGGCCACGCCAAAGCCGGCTCTCAGGGTTAAGCTCGCCCCAGTTGTGCACTCCATATCTATAGATGACAGCTTTAAGAAATATGTCAAGAAGAGGATAATAGGTCTACCCCTAGTCGAGAACGACACAGTGCAGGTTCCTGTCATAGGTCAGGCCGTCCAGCTCACGGTAATAGACACGAAGCCCAGGGGTATAGTTATAGTTACTGATAAGACTGTTGTCGACATAGTTGAGAAGCCAATAGGCACCGGCTCGCTCCCCAAGGTGACCTATGAAGACATAGGCGGCCTCCACGAGGTAATAGCGAGGATAAGGGAGCTTGTGGAGCTCCCGCTAAGGCACCCCGAGCTGTTCAGCAGGCTCGGCATAGAGCCCCCCAAGGGGATACTCCTCTACGGCCCTCCAGGCACTGGCAAGACCCTGCTGGCCAAGGCTGTTGCCAACGAGAGCGACGCTTACTTCATAGCGATAAACGGCCCTGAGATAATGAGCAAGTTCTATGGTGAGAGCGAGCAGAGGCTCAGGGAGATATTTGAGGAGGCCAAGAAGAACGCCCCGGCGATAATATTCATTGACGAGATAGATGCCATAGCGCCCAAGAGAGACGAAGTGATAGGGGAGGTTGAAAGAAGGGTTGTGGCGCAGCTGCTGGCCCTCATGGATGGGCTTGAGGGAAGGGGGCAGGTAATTGTAATAGGTGCGACTAACAGGCCAAACGCCATAGATCCCGCGCTCAGGAGGCCAGGAAGGTTTGACAGGGAAATAGAGGTACCAGTGCCCGACAAGCAGGGGAGGCTTGAAATACTTCAGATACACACAAGGCACATGCCTCTCTCCGATGATGTTAACTTAGAGAAGCTTGCAGAGATGACTAAAGGGTACACAGGGGCGGACCTGGCAGCCCTGGCCAAGGAGGCAGCGATGCACGCGCTAAGGAGGTATCTTCCAGAGATAGACATAGAGCAGGACAAGATACCGGCTGAGGTCCTCGAGAAGATGACTGTCACCATGCAGGACTTCCTTGCTGCGTTTAAGGAGATTACGCCCAGCGGCCTTAGGGAGATAGAGGTCGAGGTCCCCGAGGTCCACTGGGACGACATAGGCGGGCTTGACGAGGTTAAGC
>CAYFFU010000004.1:0-16644 GCA_964342665.1 uncultured Desulfurococcales archaeon | reverse complement strand
AAGCAGGAGCTCAGGGAGATAGTTGAGTGGCCCCTTAAGTACCCGAACTCATTCAGCAGGCTCGGCATAGAGCCCCCCAAGGGGATACTCCTGTTCGGACCGCCTGGCACAGGCAAGACGCTGCTCGCTAAGGCCGTTGCCACTGAGAGCGGCGCCAACTTCATAGCCATAAGGGGCCCTGAGGTCCTGAGCAAGTGGGTCGGCGAGAGCGAGAAGGCGATAAGGGAGATATTCAAGAAGGCCAGGCAGTACGCGCCTGCTGTCGTGTTCTTCGATGAGATAGAGTCAATAGCGTCCCTCAGGGGTATGGAGGAGGACAGCAACGTTGGAGAGAGGATAGTGAGCCAGCTCCTAACCGAAATAGATGGCATCACTAACCTTGAGAATGTCGTAGTAATAGCTGCCACTAATAGGCCTGACCTGGTGGACCCTGCCCTTCTAAGGCCTGGAAGGTTTGAGAAGCTGATCTACGTCCCGCCCCCAGATGAAAAGGGGAGGCTTGAAATACTCAAGATACACACCAGGAGCGTCCCGCTTGCTGAGGACGTCAACCTCGCGGAGCTGGCAAAGATAACCAACGGGTACACAGGGGCGGACCTGGCAGCCCTGGTAAGGGAGGCGGCGCTCACTGCCATGAGGGAGGACATCAACGCGCCTGTAGTGAAGTTTAAGCACTTTGAGCAGGCTCTAACCAGGGTCAGGCCAAGTGTAACCAAGTACATGATAGACTTCTATATGAAGTGGCTTGAGACCTCCCGCCAGATAAGCGTCACGTCACAGAGGCCCTCCCAGCCGTCCCTTACGGTCTGATCATCGGACGTCCTCTACTCTTAACTTTACAGGCTATTCTGCCTAGCAGGCCATTAAACAGTAATAAAAAGGCTTAAAAGTTACACAGAATACTTCCAAATTAAGAGCTACCTGAACCTGTGCATGAAAGCAGGTGATCAGGTTGTCCGTGTGGTACGACCAGCCTCTGATAAATGTGGTATATGACGCAATTAAAGAACTAACTCAGGGCGGCAAGAGACCGGTCACAGACAGCGAGGTGCTATCATACTTAATTAAGAACGGGTACTCCATCTCAATGCCAGACTTACTTAAGGTAGTGCTGAAGCTCGAAATCCTAGGAATAGTTCATGTTGAATCTAGCACTAAGGAGGACAGGCAGATAGCGTTCATAGGCAAGAGCTCCAACTGGGGAACTGAAAGATGAAGTCAGCAAAACTTAGTTAAGTCCTAGCGGCCACAGTTAAATAGGGGCAGGGTTGGGAGTAAACATAAGGGACATAATTCCAGATCAGGCTAGAAAGGAAGTTGACCTTAAGGCGCTTAAGGGGTATGTTATAGCACTAGATGGGTACAACATGCTCTACCAGTTCCTCTCCGCAATAAGGCAGCCAGACGGAACCCCCCTGAGGGACTCCCAAGGAAGGGTCACAAGTCACTTGAGCGGCCTCTTCTACAGGACAATTAACCTGATCGAGGAGGGGCTCAAGCCTGTCTTCGTGTTTGACGGGAAGCCGCCTGAGATGAAGCGGAAGGAGATAGAGGACAGGATCCAGAGGCGCAAGGAGGCTGCCGAGAAGTACGCCAAGGCCAGATCACAGGGGCTCACCGAGGAGGCCAGGAAGTACGCGCAGGCTTCGTCAGAGCTGACAGGGGACATGGTGTCTGAGGCCAAGAGGCTCCTGGACAGCATGGGCATACCCTACGTTCAGGCGCCGGCGGACGGGGAGGCGCAGGCAGCCTACATGGCCAGCAGGGGGGATGCGTGGGCGGCCGGCAGCCAGGACTATGACAGCCTCCTCTTTGGGTCGCCGAGGCTCGTCAGGAACCTAGCAATTACTGGCAAAAGGAAGCTACCTAACAAGGAGGAGTACGTTGAGGTCAGGCCTGAAATCATAGACCTTCAGGCGCTGCTCAAGCTCCTCGGTATAACACGGGAACAACTCATAGTGCTAGGGATCCTCGTAGGAACAGACTTTGACCCAGGAGGCGTCAAAGGGTACGGCCCCAAGACAGCACTCAGCTTCGTTAAGAGCTACAAGGACCCTGCCAAGGCTCTTGAGGTCGTAAGGAAGCAACTTGAGGACGATGTGGACCCACTTAAGATCTATGAATACTTCCTTAACCCTCCAGCTAATAAGGAGTATAAGTTGACCTTCAGGGAGCCAGACCCTAATGGCATAAGGGAGATCCTGGTCAAAGAGCATGACTTCAGTGAGGACAGAGTTAACAAGGCATTGGATAGACTCATTAAGTCATATAAGGAGAACCTAAAGAGCAAGCAGTCCAAGCTTGACATGTGGTTCAGCTGAGGCTTAGGCGCCTATCCTCTTCAGGGCCTCGCTAAGTTTATCTTTATCTAGCCTGCTCACAACGCTCTGAGTCCTTTCAGACACAGCTGTCTTGTCATACTCTATAAACAGGTCGTAGCTGGTCAGGCTCTTGAATATGGCCTTAGCTGCCTGCTCCACCTCGGAGACCCTGCCCCTTTCCGACGCAGGAACCTTGACTACATAATACGCGGAGCCGTCTGGAGCGTAGTATGTACCCACGGACATCACGTTCGCCGATGAAAGCAAGTTGCTGAGGAGCTGCCTTGGATCGCCACCATATGATATTACGCGCACGCCCTTTATATTGAGGTTCTTAAGCTTATCCTCAAGAGCCTTAGCCAGCCCCCTGCTCACGTAAGTCACCTTGTCAAGCATTACATATAGCACGTTGTCGATTATTACTGACTTAACGTATGAGGCTGCCCTTAGCTCCTTATAGCTTGGCTCCAGCTCCAGCAGGGCTCTCATGACGTCGACCTCCCACTGCTTGTAGAGGCCTGAATCTACCTTTGCCTTGCACTTGTCGCACAGGATGCCGCTCTTGACGCACACCCTATCTAATGGTATCTGCAAGCTGAGCCCTCTATAGAACACCTACGGAGTGAGGTTAAACGTTTTATAAATAATTAACCTTTACTATGAAAACTATCATAGACCTGAAGTGCTGGCGGCGCGCAGGAGGCCCACATATGGAGGGCTTGGCGCCAGCGGCCTGCTCTTAAACTCCGGGTGCGGCTGCGTGCCAACGAAGAACCTGTGTTCCTTGGACGGCAGCTCCGCTGCCTCTACGAGACCCTGAGGGCTCCACGCGCTTATTATAAGGCCAGCGTCGACAAGCTTATCAACGTACTTGGGGTTCACCTCGTACCTGTGCCTGTGCCGCTCATATATTACTTCGCGCCCATAAAGCTCGTAGAGCTTGGTTCCCTTTACAAGGTTTATCTGAGAGGCGCCAAGCCTCATGGTGCCTCCAAGGTCCTGCACGTTGCGCTCCCATGGAAGCAGGTCCACCACTGGGTAAGGCGTTGACGGGTCTATCTCTGTGCTGTTGGCTCTGTCTAGACCTACTACATCACGGGCAAACTCGACAACCGAAAGCTGAAGCCCAAAGCATATGCCAAGTGTCGGTATGTTGTTCTCCCTCAGGTACTTTATGGCCCTTATCTTGCCCTCGGCCCCTCTCTTGCCAAACCCTGGAAGGACCACTGCACCGTCAACTGTGGAGAGCGCGTCCTCTACCTTGATTTTACCCTCCTCTACGTCCGTGGCCTCAACCCATACCAGATTTGGCTTCACGCCCACAGCAACGCCGGCGTGACGCAAGGCCTCAACTATGCTTATGTAGCTGTCCTTGAGCTTTGTGTACTTGCCCACCATAGCTATGTCAACAGTCTTGTCGATGCTCTTCAGCTTGTTTACAAAGTTCCTCCATGACTCCAGGTCTGGCTCCCTGTCGGCCAGCCCTAGCTTTGAAGCTATCTTAGATGCATAGCCCTGCTGCTCGAGGAGCAGCGGAACCTCGTATATGTACTCCACGTCATGATCGCTTATCACATTAGACGGCGATAGATTAGCGAACATTGCTATCTTCTGCCTTGACTCGTCCTCCAGCGGCCTTGGGCTTCTGACAACTAACATGTCAGGCTGTATCCCTATCCTGCGAAGTTCGTAGACGCTGTGCTGAACAGGCTTGGTCTTCTGCTCGCCAGTAGTTGAAAGCACGGGAGCCCACGCCACGTGCACGAAGGTAACGTTAGACGATCCAAGCTCTACATACATCTGGCGCGCGGCCTCAAGGAACGGAAGGCCCTCTATGTCACCTACGGTGCCGCCTATCTCTACAACCATTATGTCAACGCCTGTCTCCTTGGCTACGCTGACTATCCTCTGCTTTATCTCATCAGTTACGTGAGGTATTATCTGGACGGTCTTGCCAAGGTATTCGCCCCTCCTCTCCTTAGTTATGACGCTGTAGTAAACCTGGCCCGTCGTAATATTATGAGACTTTGAAAGGTTGTCACCAAGGAAGCGCTCGTAGTGCCCGAGGTCTAGGTCCGTCTCGCCCCCGTCCTCAGTAACGAATACCTCCCCGTGAGCGTAAGGATTCATTGTACCTGCGTCTACATTAAGATAGGGGTCTATCTTAATTATGCCGACCCTGTAGCCCCTTGACTTTAAGAGGAGCCCCGTGGACGCCGACACTATGCCCTTGCCTATGCCTGACATCACGCCTCCAGTGACGAATATGTACTTCGTTTCTGCCACAGTGCCTCCTAGATAGCTATCTTCTAGCTCTTTTAACTCTACAAGCCTCAAGCTCGGTTGAATCAAGGTGGGACATTGCAAGCGCTGTTATACCTTATGGCCTTGATCTCCCTGGCAGAGCTTATTATAATAATTGTCCAAACTATTCGGCTAAAGCTAAGGGACTCTAGGCTCAGGGGGCTTGAGTCCAACCTGGAACTGATCGCGTCCCAGAGGGCCAAGGAGCTAGCCCAGAGGGAGGTTGAGAGGGCCAGGGAGGACGCCGCTAAGAGGAGCGCGGCCGTTACAGCCGGTAAGATATACGAGCAGCTGGCACCCCTCCTCCCATCCTTTAAGTACAACCCAAAGGACGCCAGGTTCCTTGGAAGCCCCATAGATTTCATAGTGTTCGATGGACTAAGCGACGGCCGCGACGTCACGATAAGGCTAATTGAGGTCAAGACAGGCGAGTCAAAGCTATCCGATAGGGAGTCCAAAGTTAAGAATGCCGTAGAGAGGTGCCGGGTCTCGTTCGAAGTTCTAAGAATAGACGACAGGCGTTAGCTGCCCAGGCTGTTGGCCCAGCCGCAGGCCGTGCCTAGACCTTCATGAATAATATTCATAACCTCGCCTGAGGGCGCCGATAAGGGTGCGCCGAGCTGCCAAAGTACTACATTGAAACCTATGGCTGCGCGCTCTCAGAGTTCGACTCTATGATAATGAGGAGCCTGTTGAGCTCCTCTGGGTTTACTGAGGTTAAGGACCCCACCGACGCTGACGTTGTAATAATTAACACATGTTCTGTTAGGCTTGACACCGAAGTTAAGATAACTAAGAGGCTTAGGGAGCTTCAAGGCCTTAACCTTAAGGGTAAGCTAGTTGTAAGCGGCTGCCTGGCTAGGGCCAGGCCATCCCTAATAATGAGGGTTGTCCCCTCGGCTAGCCTAGTCTCGCCTCAGAATGTAACCAGAATACTTGACGTGGTAAACGCGCAGGGCCAGGTCTACCTCCTGGAGGGCGAGAGGGACACTAGCTTTATGCCAACGCCTCCTATGAGAGACTTCATAGCAACGGTTATGGTCTCAGAGGGCTGCCTTGAGAACTGCAGCTTCTGCGAGACCAAAATTGCCAGGAGAACCCTTAGGTCCTACCCGCCCAGGGCTATAGTTAACGCTGTGAGTGAGCTAGTAAAGAGGGGCGCTAAGGAGATAAGGCTGACGGGGCAGGACATAGCTGCCTATGGGGCAGACCTGCCCTCCAGGACCCGGCTTCCGGAACTCATAGATGCCATACTCTCCAAGGTACCTGGTGACTACAGGATAAGGATAGGCATGATGACCCCTAACCAGGCGCTGGAGATAATTGACGACCTGCTTGAAGTCTACAGGGACGAGAGGGTGTTCAAGTTCTTCCACATACCTGTCCAGAGCGGTGACGACGAGATGCTTAAAATCATGAACCGGCGCTATACCGTTAGCGACTTCAAGTCCCTACACTCGAAGATAAAGGCCATGTTCCCTGAGTCCCTGTTTGCAACCGATATAATAGTTGGCCACCCAGGCGAGGATGAGGAGGCCTTCAGCAATACCGTCAGGCTGGTTGACGAACTCAAGTTTGAGCGCGTATACCTGGCCCAGTACAGTATAAGGCCCAGGACGGCGGCAGCAGCCATGCCTCAGGTTCCAGAGCCCATTAAGAAGAGGAGAAGCCTAGTGCTGCAGGAGCACATAAGGGAGATAGGCCTGAAGATATACGGCAGCTACGTTAACAGCCTAAGGAGGGGCCTTGTAACTTCAAGGGGCTTTAGAGAAGGCTACTACACTGTCAGGTTGGACAACTATTTCCCAGTAGCAGTAAAGGCTGACAGCTCCGTCATGGGTAAGTGGGTCAAGGTAAGAATAACTGGCGCCACATACTTTGACTTAAGAGGGGAGCTCACGCAGGTCCCTTCCTGAGCTCCTTAACGCCTGGGAACCTCACCCTTATCACTCCTAGGCCTGCCCTGAGCGCGGCGAGCTGAACTGCGTAGTCATCCGTTGCTATGCTGACCTTAGATACGCACTCGGACAGCTGGAGGCCCAGCGCAAGAACCTCAAGATCTACGCTGCTGAGCCTGGAAAGAACCCCTGCGACCTTTGCTATTGACTTAGCTGCAGCGATATGCTCTTCGTTAGGGGCCACCACCTGCAGCTTCCCTACGTTCAGGGAGAGCTCAAGGCGTTCCCTAGAGTCTTGATCTTTAACCTCCCCAACGGCCCCAGGCACGGTGAAACACCTAGCCTGCAGCCTAAGCTGAAGGGACGCCAGCAGCGCGCCGGTGTCTAAAACGACAGCTGTAGCTACGGGTCTGTCACCAATAGCTGAACAGCCTCTCGAAGAGTCTCTCATAGTAGTCATCCCACCAGCCAAAGCGCGCCACCTTCAACGGCTTCTCACATGGATATACGCTAACCTCGTCCCCTCCCTCGACTCTGTATTTCACCTGGCCATCTATTACTAGGTATGCCGGGCCGCTGTCATCCCTCAAGCGCACCCGCAGCTTACTTGACAGGGGCAATACCACAGATCTTAGAAACAGCTGCACTGCGTTAAGAGGGGTTAGCACTATAACGTCTAGCCTCGGATCGATAATGGGCCCTCCTGCGTTGAGGCTGTACGCGGTGGACCCCGTAGTAGTTGATATAACCAGGCCGTCACCGTCTATACTCATGACCCTACCGCTATTAAGAAGGACTTCCATCTTAACCATAGACCCCTCTGACGTAAAGAAGACTACGTCGTTGAGCGCGCATGGAAGCTTTTTGCCGTGAAGCTCCGCCCTCAGCCTAGAGTGAAGAACTAGCTCGTAGTCTCCTTCTAAAAACTGCTGGAGCCTCTTATCTAGGACAGATTCGTCCACATCCATTAGGAACCCACGCTTGCCTGCGCGCACAGCTAAGAACAGGACGTCGTTGTCACCGCCCCTCACTGAGGCCCTTAGAAGGGTGCCATCGCCCCCGATAACTATAACCTTGCTCGGGGGCGGCGCCTCCTCGAGCTTGAAGGCGCCCAACGACCTAAGGCTTGGATAGCTACTGGCGGTCTCAACGTCAACGCAGGGCTGATAGCCTCTGCTGCTAAGGAGGTTTGCGACCCTCAGCGCTATGCTTTCGGCCCTCTGGCTCTCAGGCCTGACCACTAGGCCTACTGACCTCTGCGAGTCACACGTCATTATGAGTCACTTTCGCACTGCCAGCTACTACGATTTACCCTTACAAAACTTATTAGTTGCGCACATTAAGCCTCGATTTAGGAGGCCGAGGCTGGCGGCCACGGGCCCCGCAAGGGGCCTGAGGAAACACCGCCCTCCCAGCGGCGGTCGGACCCCGCAAGGGGCCTGGGCAGCCCCCAGGGCAACGGCACAGAGACGACACGGCCTTCACCCGATGGCCATGATGCTGCGAGGCGGCCCTGGCGACAGGGCCGCAGTAACCAGCGGAGGACGGTGAAGGATGCGGTGAAACGGCCGTCCCCGACGGAGCAAGGCCAGGGCCTGTGAGGAGCCGCGGGAGGCCCTGAAGTCCGCTGAGTCAAATGCCGCCGTAGTACAGAAGGCGGGTTATAGCCTCGGCCTCCGGTGCCGCTGATATGGTCGAGAACTGCATAAGGGTCCCAAAGCAGTTTGGGAGCTACGCAATAAGGCTGATCAGCAGCAGGGAACTTCTCGCCGACGCAAAGCCAATAGTTGATGGCACATACCTCCTAATACCTACGTCAGACCCCAAGGCAGCCCTGTCGCTCCTACAGGGGAAAGTTCCTGACGTCAGCGAGTGCAGCGGCAACTTTAAGTTCAGGAGGAGGACCAGCAGGCTGTCAGACGAAGTAGGAGGGGTGTCAGGCTTCCTCAAGATAGGCAGGATAGTCTTGTTCAGCTACAACCACTCAATAGGATTTAACAAGTACGTGGAGGCCGCCGCAGCTGTAGCTGATATGTACGGAGGCCTGGAGTCAGTATTCCTTAAGCTTGGCACTACGGGAGAGCTCAGGCTGCCCGAGCTGGTGCTGCTTTACGGCAGCGGCAGCACGCTCACAGATGTAAGGGAGTCAGGCCTCACGTTTAGGGTTGACGTGGCTAAGACCTACTTCAACCCCAGGCTCTCGGGGGAGAGGCTGAGGATTGCAGAGCTGGCTAAGGACGACGAGAGAATACTTGACATGTTCTCCGGTGTGGCGCCCTTCTCGCTTGTAATAGCGTCTAGAAGGAGGGTTAAGGTGGTGGCTAATGACCTGAATCCTTACGCAGCCGCCCTGGCCGCAATAAATGTAAGGGTTAACCTCAGGAGGCTTAAGGGCGAAGTTAAAGTAGTCAGATCCGACGCTAACCTTTTGCCGCGCGTGCTCAGCGGCGCCTTTGACAGGATTATAATGAACAACCCTACGGCTTCGTTAAAGTTCTTGGCAACTGCGTGCGCGCTTGCCGCCGACGTGGGTTTCCTTCACGTTTACGTGCTTTATGACAACAGGTCTAGCGTAACGGACGCTGTGCTAAGCGCGCTGCCCACAACATGCCGTGCTGACGTGCTCGGCGTCAGGAGGGCCTTAGAGTACAGCCCCTCGAGGAGCGTATTTGCGGTAGACTTGCAGATCCGCAAAACCTCACAGGGCTAAGATGAATGCTAGGACACCACTTATGAACACACCATCAAAGACGCCGGCACCGCCTATGCTTAGAACCGAAGCTGTAAGGTTCCTATAACTCCTAGCCAACCTTATTACGTCGGCACCAAGGAGGCTTCCAATGGAGCCCCCTATATATGCAGCTGATGCAGCTGAGACTCCAAAGCCAGAGACTATGATTGCTACAAAGGCGGCTATCAACGGCGGCACGAACGCCGGCACGACGATGCCAACGCCAGGCATAGGCCTTGACAGGAAATACGTCAGCACTGCCACCACTACTACGTCAGCCAACGTGGACATTAGAAATATTGACCTATAGGGAGAGTTCACCATGAGGTAAACAAATATGGATGACGTAAGGATAGGGACTAGGGCCCCTCCAAAGTTTAACGCCAGAAGCGTCTTAACTTCGCGGAACCGGACCCTGGGCACCGGTATAGGTATCCCAAAGAACTCAACGTAGCTGAACTCCAGCTCGCTCGCCAGCACTCCTGTGTTGAGTCTCTTTATGACAAGGTTTACAAAGCTTAGGAGCGGGCTCAACACTATGAGGAGGGTGGCCAAGGAGGCTAGGGCTAGCGAGCTGCTTACATACGAGGCCTGCGCTATTAAGAACGGGAAGTGCGAGAATATGAACGCCAGAAGTATCGCTGCTATGAAGTACATCCACAGGAACATTGGATGGGTTGGGTATGTTATTAATATCCTGCTGCGCTTGTCGCTTTCGCTCATTAACTTCTGCTCCCACTTATGTCTAGGATCGGGGATTTTAAAAGCATAGATAAAGGGGCGCCGCGGTAACCTAGTAGCACCTTAAGGAAGGCGCTATCTGTTACCGAGCCGAGAGACGCGAAGTGGCGCCACCAGCCATCTCCTACATAAAAGCTAGTAGTTTGTCATATTCCTTTAAGAGCGCTCTTAGCCGCGTTGCCCCCAACTACTTGACTCCTCTGGCTAGGGCTGGACATGGCTAATTAGGGCGATGTCAGATCTTAGGTCATAAAGGCCCTCGGCGACCCTGACCACATTGTAGCTTGCTAGAGGGCTAGATGAATTTACAAATGGCTCATCTGGTCGCAAGCCCCTAACTTATTACTCTTACGACTTAAAAAACTGAGGTAACCTTACGCCCCTCTGCCCCCTGTACTCCCCGCTGTACGGCCTCGCCGAGGGGCTCTCCAGCTTCACGAGGACTAGGTGAAGGAACCTGTCCCCAGCGTAGAGCTTGACTGGGAACTCGCTGCCTATAACCTCTATGGTCAGCTGCCCCTCGAACCCGGCGTCCACCACCGTTGATGGTATGTATATGCCCGTCCTAGCCCACGTGGACCTCAGGTTAACGAGGCCGGCCACGTAGGGCGGCAGCGCTATGTACTCCTCCGTGTGGAGCAGGTAGTGCCTGTGTGGCTCCACTACGAACGAGTCTGCCTCCCTGCAGTCGTAGAACTTGCTTGGGCTGCCGGGCGCCCTCGGATCTAGGACCTCGTCGGTCCTGTTAAACGCACAGTACTCCCTCCCGAGCCTCAGGTCGAGGCCGTTCTCCCTTACGGTGTCGTCGCTCAATGGCTCGACCTTGAGCTCGCCCAGGCTTATCAGGGCCTGGAGGTCCCTGTCGCTCAGTATCGTGGCCGCCACCTCTTCCTAAAGGCCACTTTTAGGTTAACCTGCCAGGGCTTTAGGTTAATATCTCTAGTGATACCAGCGCTCACGCCCTCCAGAGGCCTCGGCCCCTTTGCACTTAGCTTAAAGAATTGACATTTACTATCTCAAGTGGTAACAATTACCCTTGCGCTGCGCAGAAGCCGCTACCTCTTAAATATTAGCTGCGAGCCGACCAGCATGGGTGAAATAATGGCCAGGCTCAACGAGAAGTTTGTGGAGGGTCTCTCAATAACGCTTCATGAGGCCTGGAGGAGGCCTAAGTATAGAGCCATAATGCTTGCGGTCGTTATAGCTTCAGCTCTGCTAGCGGTGGCTACGAGCGTGGCCCTAGTACATGCACAGACGGCGGCCACAGGCGACCAACAGACGCCATATACTATGGCCGTCCTGGGTAAGGCGATAGGCGCGGGCCTCGCAGTAGGCCTCGCTGGCATAGGCGGCGGCTACGCTGTTGGCGTGGCTGGCGCCTCCGCAATTAGCGCTATAACCGAGAAGAGGGAGGTGTTCGGAACAGCCTTCCTCTTCGTTGTCCTAGGTGAAGGAATAGCCATCTACGGCCTGCTGGTAGCTATAATCGTGGCCTTCGTCCTGCCTACATGAAGGCCGCCAAGGCGCCAGGCCCTCGGAGCTTACGCTTAAATTTTTGTTTTTTATATACTGGCCCAAAGGTGGAAGTGTGGTAAAGACCAAGAGGGAGAAGTGGTCCAATAACTTTTCAGAGTGGTTCGACTGGGTCCTGGAGCGGGCCGAGGTGTTCGACTATGGCAGATACCCCGTCAAGGGAATGGGAGTTTGGATGCCCTACGGATTTCAGATAAGGCGGCGAGTCCTTGACCTGCTGAGGCAGCTACTCGACGAGAGAGGCCATGAGGAGGTGCTGTTTCCGCTTCTGATACCTCAGTGGATGCTGGCCAAGGAAGGTGAGCACATAAGGGGCTTTGAGGACGAGGTGTACTGGGTAACCCATGGCGGCCTTGAGCCCTTGGACCAGAAGCTGGCCTTAAGGCCCACCAGCGAAACCCCCATAACGTATTATGAGTCGCTGTGGATACAGAGCTACAAGCAGCTTCCAAGGAAGTTCTATCAGGTTGTAAGCGTCTTCAGGTATGAAACTAAGGCTACAAGACCCCTGATAAGGGTCAGGGAAATAACAAGCTTCAAGGAAGCCCACACAGTTCACGAATCCTTCGACGACGCTGAGAGGCAGGTAAAGGAGGCGATAGAGATATACAAGAAGTTCTTTGACTCATTATCAATACCGTACATAATATCACGTAGACCAGACTGGGACAAGTTCGCCGGCGCGCTATACACCATAGCGTTCGACACCGTGATGCCTGACGGCAAGACGCTACAGATAGGGACTGTGCACAACTTGGGTCAGAACTTCACCAAGGCCTTCTCGTTTAGGATTCAGACCCGCGACGAGACCTTCGACTTCCCATGGCAGACGAGTTATGGCGTCAGTGACAGGGTCGTCGCCACGCTGATATCTGTGCACGGCGATGACATGGGCTTGGTCTTGCCTCCAAACATTGCCCCCACCCAAGTAGTCGTTGTGCCCATACCTCCTCAGAGCGAGGACGACTTTAGAAGGGTCACCGATTACTCAAAGAAAGTGCTTGACTTGCTTGAGTCCAGCGGGATAAGGGCTAAGCTTGACGACAGGAGTGATGTGACCCCTGGAGACAAATATTACTACTGGGACGCAAAGGGCGTGCCCGTGAGGGCTGAGGTGGGGCTCAGGGAGGTCTCAAACAATACTGTAACGCTTGTAAGGAGGGACACGCTTGAAAAGAAAACAGTCAGCCTAGGTTCTCTGAAGGATGAAGTCATAAAGCTCTTTGATGATATCAGCGCTTACCTGAGAGACCGCGCCATGAAGTTCCTCTCAGAGCATGTAAGCAGGGTGTCCTCACTAGACGAGGCCCAGAAGGTTCTTAACGAGAAAGGAGGCATAGTAGAGCTTCCCTGGTGCGGCAGCGAAGAGTGCGCCAACAAGGTCATGGAGTCCCTTCAGGCCAAGACGCTAGGAACACCCTGGCCCTCCGAGAGCGCCGAGGGCAAGTGCCCGGTCTGCGGGAGGCCGGCTGTTACATATATGCGGTACGCCAAGCAGTACTGACGGCCTCGCGCTATCCTCTTATAAGTGCTCAGAGGGCTCCTTGTCCTCACCACCCTGCGTGGGGCTCAGAGTCCACCACACACATCACTGCTAGCCTCATATTGTTAAGGCCAGGTTAAAAGTTACGTTAGAGGCCACTAGGAAAGGCTAGCTCTCCTGAAACCCCTCAGCCCCTATGAGCGGGACAAATAGAACCTCCACATCTTGCTCATAGTGAACCTCTCCGCCCCTCTTCACCACCTTTATCAGCACCTGCTCCTCGCGGCTCCCGACAGGGATTACCATTATGCCTCCGTCAGAAAGCTGGTCTATGAGCGGCTTAGGCACCTTAGGCGCCGCTGCAGTAACTATTATCCTGTCAAAGGGCGCAGCGTCCCTATACCCGATAGACCCATCGCCGACAACTATGGTAACCCTCTCAGAGAGACCAAGGAGCCTGAGCCTCTCCTCGGCCCTCCTCGCTAGCTCGGGTATCCTCTCTATGGACCACACGTGACCTGCGTTGCCAACCATGTAAGCTAGGACCGCGGCCTGATAGCCGGACCCTGTCCCTACCTCAAGAACCTTCATGCCATCCCTTAAGTCCAGCAGCTCTGTCATCCTGGCCACGACGCTCGGCGCGCTGATGGTCTGGCCATACTCTATCCGCAGGGGCCTGTCGTCATAGGCCTCGCAGGCCTCGTCGCTACTAACGAAGAGCTCACGAGGTATTGTTAGCATCGCCTCCTCAAGCTTCCTGCTCCTTATATAGCCGTTGCTCTTCAGCATCTCTACCATGGCTTTCCTGTTTGCCTCTAAGTTGCCACACTCCACAGGCCCTTAGGCCCCCCAGTCCCCTCCTTTTAAAGTTCCCGAGAACGTTAAAGCCTTAGCAGAGAAGGTGACAACGTGGAAGTCATAAACGCCTGGT
Source organism: uncultured Desulfurococcales archaeon (assembly GCA_964342665.1). GTDB lineage: Archaea > Thermoproteota > Thermoprotei_A > Sulfolobales > Acidilobaceae > Acidilobus. The sequence goes on along the minus strand of CAYFFU010000004.1, from coordinate 2,702 downwards.
GGTTTCACTTCAAGGCGAAGGGCCATCGCAATGTAACTGCTAACCATAGGACGACCCTAGAGATAACTAAGGACGACTACCTCACGCCACGGGGAGACTGTATAGTTGGCGTGAGCTCCGAGGCAAGCGCGTCTGACCTTCCTCAGTGGCTGAGGGAATCCTTGAGGGACTCCAACACAGTTGTTGTAGTTGTCCTGTGCTCTGGCGGCGTCTGTGACTCGCTCACAGCAAAGGGGGATCCGCGGATATCCGCGTCAAACACAAACAAGATTATCATAAGGAAGAGCAACTACGTGGAGGAGTCCACCATAGGCGTTAGGAGCAACAAGGCAGCTAAGGACCTGAGAAGGGACTTGGTTACAGCCATTTCGTCTGGCCATGATATAGATGTCTACATAACCGCGCTGCCCACGGCCCGGACTGTTTAGATTGATGCGCTCTATTCCCATAGTTATCCTATTACTGTTTAGAACTACTCTGTCGGCCTCACTATTATTTTTAACCCCTCGAAGAACCTCCAAGAGCTGAAAATACTAGGTGAAGCTAACCATGGGAGCACGTGTCAAGATGGTCTCAGAAATTGAGAAAATAATGAGCAACATAGAGCAGGTGAGGAACATTGGTGTTATAGCGCACGTAGACCATGGAAAGACCACCACGAGCGACGCGCTGCTGGCCGGAGCTGGGATCATATCAGAAAGAGTAGCTGGAGAGGCCCTAGCCCTTGACTACCTTAACGTCGAGAAGGAGAGGCAGATGACCGTTAAGGCTGCTAACGCGAGCCTGTACCACGAGTATAATGGCAAGGGCTACGTAATCAACCTGATAGATACGCCAGGACACATAGACTTCACTGGCATGGTGACCAGGAGCCTAAGGGTTCTAGACGGCGCTATAGTAGTAGTAGACGCCGCAGAGGGCGTAATGACGCAGACAGAGACCGTCCTAAGGCAGGCGCTGGAGGAGAGGGTAAGGCCAGTACTTTACATTAACAAGATAGACAGGCTCATTAAGGAGCTTAGGCTGACCCCGTCCCAGCTTCAGGACAGGCTTGTTGAGATAATTAGGGATGTCAACAACCTAATAGACATGTACGCCGAGCCTGAGTTCAAAGACAAGTGGAAGCTTAACCCAGCCGCTGGCAACGTGGCCTTCGGCAGCGCTAAGGACCAGTGGGGAATAACGGTTCCCATAGCATCTAAGAAGGGCATAAACTTCCAGCAAATAATAGACGCGTACTCGAGCGGCGACAAGGACAAGATCGCAGCGCTTACGAAGAGGGCCCCCCTGCACGAGGCGCTGTTGGACATGGTTGTGAAGTTCGTGCCAAACCCCAAGGAGGCGCAGAAGTACAGGGTACCCAAGATATGGAAGGGTGATCTCAACAGCGACCTTGGCAAAGCTATGCTAGAGGCAGACCCTAACGGGCCTGTGGTCTTCTACGTTAACGCCATACACGTGGAGAAGGCTGGATTAGTTGCTACTGGAAGGGTGTTCTCAGGCACCCTCGAGCCTGGCAAGGAGCTATACGTCGTGTCGCAGGACAACGTCGGCAGAGTGCTCCAGGTAAGCCTTTACATGGGCCCGTTCAGGGAGCTCACGCAGCGCATAACAGCAGGCAACATAGCTGCAATAATGGGCATAGAAAACCTAAGGGCTGGCGAGACGCTTGTCGACGCCGCTTACAAGTCCCAGGCGGCCCCGTTCGAGCAGCTGCACTACATAGCTGAGCCCGTGGTTACCATAGCAATAGAGCCCGCCAAGGTCCAGGACCTGCCTAAGCTCGTGGACGCCCTGCACAAGCTTACCATAGAGGACCCCAACCTTGTAGCCAAGATTAATGAGGAGACGGGCGAGTACCTGCTCTCCGGTATGGGGCAGCTGCACCTGGAGATAGCGCTCTGGATGCTCAAGGAGATGTACGGCCTTGAGGTCAAGGCCAGCCAGCCAATAATAGTCTACAGGGAGTCTGTCCGCGAGAAGAGCCAGGTGTTCGAGGGCAAGAGCCCCAACAAGCACAACAGGTTCTACATTAGCGTCGAGCCCCTGAACGAAGAGACTATAGACCTAATACACAGAGGCGTCGTCAGGGAGGACCAGGACCCAAGGGACAGGGCCAAGATACTGAGGGACCAGGCCAGCTGGGACTACGACGAGGCCAGGAGGATCTGGGCCATAGACGAGAACATAAACGTATTCGTAGACATGACGTCCGGAGTTCAGTATCTTAAGGACGTAAAGGACACGGTCCTGGGCGGCTTCAGGATAGCTGTCAAGGAGGGACCGCTGGCGGCGGAGCCCGTGAGGGGCTTAAAGGTTGTCCTGCACGACGCAGAGGTCCACGAGGACCCAGTTCACAGAGGCCCAGGACAGATATACCCTGCGGTCAGGAACGCCATATGGGCTGGCATCCTAACTTCACGCCCAACGCTCCTAGAGCCCATCCAGAAGCTTGACATCAGGATACCGATGGACTACCTGAGCGCCGTCACCACGATAATAGTTAAGAAGCGCGGCAAGGTGCTCGATGTTGAGAACGCGGCAAGCGGCGTCAGGGTACTTGCTGAGATACCCATAGCTGAGAGCTTCGACCTGGCGGCCGAGCTTAGGGGCGCGACGGCTGGCAAGGCGCTGTGGGGCACTGAGTTCAGCAGGTGGGCGCCGGTGCCAGACAGCATGCTAGACGACCTAATAAAGAAGAT
>CAYFFU010000003.1:23822-27389 GCA_964342665.1 uncultured Desulfurococcales archaeon | reverse complement strand
TACCTGAGGACGTGTACAAGGCCCTGAAGGAGGGCTACAAGAGGGAGACCAACCCGTTGGCCAAAAAGCAGCTTGAAGCAATACTAAAGGACATAGACATCGCCTGCACGAGGAAGGTGCCCATATGCCAGGACACGGGTACCCCATACTTCTTCTTCGAGATGGGCGAGAACTTCCCGCTTAAGCTGGGGGCCGTCAACGCTGCCAGAGAGGCCGTCAGGAGGGCCACGAGGGACGGCTACCTAAGGCCTAACGCTGTTGACCCATTCTACAAGAAGAACAGCGGCGACAACACGGGGCGTTACATACCTTGGATACACATAGACCTCACGGAGGGCAGCGACCTGAAAGTATGGTTTATGACTAAGGGCGGGGGGAGCGAGTTCCCCGCGACGCTCATAATGAGCGAGCCCATACTTGGCTTTGAGAAGCTGAAGAGCGGGGTCATAGATACCATAGTAAAGTATGGCCCGCTTCCATGCCCGCCAGTCATAATAGGCGTGGCCGTGGCTGCAGGGGCCGACATAGCGCTGACGTTAGCTAAGAAGGCGCTGCTGAGGCCTGTTGGCGAGCGGAACCCTGACCCCAACATTGCGAAGCTTGAGCTTGAGCTCCTTAACGCTGTAAACAAGCTGGGCTTGGGTCCCCATGGGTTTGGCGGAGGCCTCACGGCGCTTGATGTCAAGATAGACTACTCTTACAGGCATCCGGCCACCTTCGCGATAGGGATTGTGACCAGCTGCTGGGCCACGAGGAGGGCCTCAGCCATTATACACTCAGATGGCAGCTGGGAGATGACTAGCAGGCACATAAGGTACACGGGGACCGGTTGCGTGATATGAGGTGATGTGGAGTGAGCGCAAGGGAGTTTCACCTGAGAACTCCGCTCACGGATGAGGATGTAGGGAAGCTCAGGATAGGCGACATAGTCTACATATCTGGAACCCTAGTAACTGCCAGGGACGAGGCCCATGAGCTGGCCCTGGAGGTACTTAGGGGCGGCCAGAGCCTCCCGGTTGACCTGAGAGGGCTGGCGCTCTACCACTGCGGCCCTGTAGCCGTTAAGCAGCCAGATGGGAGCTGGAAGATAGTGGCCGCCGGGCCTACGACCAGCATGAGGATGGAGCCCGTGGAGGCAGAGTTCATAGAGAGGACAGGCGTTAAGATGATAATTGGTAAGGGTGGGATGGGCAAGAAGACAGCCGAGGCCATGGCCAAGCACAAGGCAGCTTACGCGGTCTTCACGGGCGGAGCCGGCGCACTGGCTGCAGAGGCCATTAAGTCTGTGAAGGCTGTCTACTGGCTTGACAAGCTGGGCATGGCAGAGGCCATGTGGGTCTTCGAGGTCGAGGACTTCGGCCCTTTGACGGTCACGATAGACTCAACGGGGGCTAACCTCTATGAGCAGCTGCTCTCCGAGGTTGCCAGAAGGGCAAAGCAGGTGAAGGAAGAGCTAGGGCTTCCCTCTGAGGAGTGAGCGGTTAAATATAACTCCCTTTTTAGTTGACCTGTTTTTGTGTAGCTCCAGCTGACAGCTCGTTAATGGCGGCCCTTATTACGGAGGACCCGAGGTCCAACGCGGGGCCCAGCAGCGCCTCTGGAAGGCTCCTCAGCGCGTTCATTAGCCTCCCCCTTAGCAGCAGCTCCACGGCCTCAGGGTAGCTGAGGCCCCTGGTCTCGAGGTAGAAGAGCTGCTCGAGTGGGACCCTGTACTGGGCAGCCCTGTGGGTCGCCGAGAGTATGTCGCCGTTGTCAATCCTCATCATCGGCATCGTGTAGGCCTTGGACTGGTCGCTCAACAGCAGGGCCTCCACCACGAAGTTAGAGGACGACTTGACGGCCTGGGGTGTCATGACGACAGTGCCCCTCACCGCAACCGTAGAGCTCCCTGACGATGCCCCGAAGCCGGAAACGTCGGCTACGCTGTCATGCCCACCCTGAACAGTGTCTATCACGTTGTCGAGGGTCTGGCCGTTAGACGTCATGACGAAGCTGTCGTGGTACAGCCTCGAGTTTGACGCCATTATGCTCTGCTCGTCGACCCTGGTCATAATTGACGCCTTGGCTAGGGTGACCGACCTAACGTAGGCGTCAACGCCAAGCGCGCGCCTTATTATGTAGGCCATGGGGTACTCCTGCAGCTCGGGCTCCGCAAGCACTACCAGGTTGACCTTAGAGCCCTTCTTAGCCCTTACCTCTATGCCCGTGGTCCCAGGCGCTGACCTTGGGGCGTAGATCAGGAGGTTCTGCTCTATTCCGTTGTTGACGTTGATGAGCAGGTGGTATGAGTACCACCTGGGCCCGCTTGGCTCACAGAGAGCTATCCTAAGAGTGCCGCCCTCGGGCTCGATTTTGTGGGCGCCGTCAAGCCTGGCTATGTGCTCCGCGTACAGCCTAGACGCTGAGAGGTCAAGGACGCTCTCATCTATGTCATAGTTGTAGGCGTTGCCGCAGGGGCCTAGAACTAGGTCCCAGGAGCCCCTCGGTCTTCTAAACTCTAGCTCCCCGCTCATGTTAATTGCCTTCTCGAAGAGCGACCAGTTAGTGTAGTACTTTGTTGTCGGGGAGTCGGCGACCCGCTGCCACGGGGTTACGGTGGCCAGCCTCCTGGCCCTTTCAACTAGGAGCGACGCCAAGCGTGTCACCCGACGCTGCCCAGCTGGCTGAACTCAAGCTCTATTACCTTAGTTAGTATGCTCACTGTCTCGAGGGGCAGCCCCCTGAGGACGTCCCTTATGAAGCCGTTCACTATCATGGCCTTGGCCTCGCCCTCGGTTATGCCCCTTGACGCTAGGTAGAAGAGCTGGTCCTCGCCAAGGCGTCCAACCGTGGCCTCGTGGGTCACCTCGGCCGTAGGCTCGTCTACCTCGTTCCTGGGCAGGGTGTAGGCCCTGCTCTTGCTGTCCAATATCAGGCTGTCGCACTGAACATGCGCAACGCTGTTCTTGGCGCCCCTGAGGACCTTTACGAGGCCCCTGTAGGACGCCACCCCGCCGCCTGAGCTTATGCTCTTGGAAATTATCAGGCTCCTGGTCTCCGGGGCCACGTGAATGGCCTTAGACCCGACGTCCTTTATCTTGCTGGGCCCGTTGGCTATGCCTATCGATATGTTCTTTGTCGCGGCCCCTCTGCCCTTTAAGATCGTGCTGGGGTACGTGAAGGTTATCTTGCTGCCTATGCTGCCTTCAACCCACTCAACGTTGGCGTAGTCCTCAGCTATGGCCCTCTTGTTGTTAAAGTTGATGATGCTGCCGCTCCAGTTCTGTATTGTGGTGAAGTGAACCTCCGACCTCTTCTTTGCATATATCTCAACCATGCCGTCGTGGAAGCTGAACTTAGGAAGTATCGGGGCCGCGCAGCCCTCTATAAAGTGGATGAACGAGTCCTCGTCAGCTACCAGGAGCGTGTGCTCGAACTGGCCTTCAAGCTCGCTCCCTATTAGGAAGAACGCCTCTATGGGGTTAAGCACCCTAACGCCCTTGGGCACGTAGACGAAGGCCCCTCCGCTCCACAGGGCAGCAAACTTGTGGTCAGTCATTGGGAAGACCTTACCGAAGTACTCCTTGA
>CAYFFU010000003.1:0-23722 GCA_964342665.1 uncultured Desulfurococcales archaeon | reverse complement strand
AGGGCAGCAAACTTGTGGTCAGTCATTGGGAAGACCTTACCGAAGTACTCCTTGACAAGGTCCGGGTACCTCTTAACGGCTTCGTCCATAGACATGAAGATCACGTTCTTAGACCTCAGCTCCTCCTTAACCCTGGTTATCATGTTCTCGCTGTCGAAGACAGCCGTCAGGCCTGAGAGAACTCTGGCCTCCGCCTCCGGCAGTCCAAGCTTTGAGTAAGCGTCCTTCATCCAGTCAGGCAGGTCGCTCCAGTCCTCGGAGTTCTCCGCTTTAGGCTTAACGTAAGCTGCTATCTCATCAAGGTCTATGCTCTCAACGCCCTCAAGCCAGTTCGGCATCGGAAGCCTCTCGAAGGTCTCAAGCGCCTTGAGCCTCAGGAGCCTCATCCACTCCGGCTCCCCCTTAGCCCTGGATATCTCCTCTACCAGGTCCCTCGATATCCTGCCCCTTACCTCTATCTCCTTGGGGTAAGGCATAGACCTGCCGAGCAGGGCGCCTGCGTCAAAGTGCATGACCTCTTTGAGCTCTCTTTCCCTCATAAGCTTGACAGGTTCTGTCATGACGCATCACCTCGCAAGTATGGACTCGTAGCCTGAGCTTAGGACCTTCTCAACAAGCTCGGGTCCTCCCTCGGCTACTACGCGGCCCTGGGCAAGCACGTAAGCCCTTGACGGGCTGACGAACCTAGTTATGTCAGCGTGGTGCGTTATTATCAAAACGCCGACGCCCTGCGACTTAAGCGAAGCAATGGCCTCACCTATCACCTTGATGCCGTCAACGTCAAGCCCGCTGTCGGGCTCATCCAGTATTGCATACCTGGGCTTCATGGCCATAACCTGTAGCACCTCTGACCTCTTCCTCTCACCCCCGCTGAAGCCTACGTTGACGTCCCTCTCAAGCAGCTCAAGGCCCATTCCAAGGGATTTCGCCTCGGCCCTGAACCAGCTGACGAACTTTGGGTCAACATAGGTCAGGTCAAACCCCTTGGCCTTCTTGGCATTTATGACGTTGAGCAGGTAGCTCAGCTTAACTCCAGGCACCTCCACTGGGTTCTGGAAGGCTAAGGTAAGGCCCAGCAGGGCCCTCTCATGGGTCGGCAGCCCGGTTATGTCGTTCCCGTCGAGCAGTATCCTGCCAGCCGTCACCCTATACCTTGGATGGCCCATTAGTGCGTACGCCAGGGTTGTCTTCCCGCTCCCGTTGGGGCCCATGAGGGCAACCGCCTCACCCTTCTCAACCTTTATTGTAACGCCCTTTAGCAGCTCCTTGCTGTCAACCTGGACGCGCAGGTTCTGGACCTCCAGCGCCAACTTTTATCACTCAGACCTTTAACGGGCGTTAAAGTTAATAAACGATAGTCTGTGCCTATCGTGTCAGGCTCCGCATAACGTAATTTAATATCGTAGTCGCGCACTTGATTGCGTCCCTGGCGTCACCTTCTGTGGCGTCATAGGCCTCCTCGCCTCCAGGCAGCTCGTCGCTGCACGCGTCGTCACACGCGTCCTTAGTCATTATATAGAGGTTGTCAAGTACTGCGGCGCAGTACATGACTTCGGGGTCCCTTTTGCCGCCTCTGCTTATAACTTCATGATAGGCCTCCCTAACGCTGCTGGACGAGTAGGCGTTAAGGTACGACAGGGCTGACAGCGCCGCCTGCCTGGCCTCAAAGCATGCGACCCCGTAAAGCCCCATCTCGGCGTGCCTCTCGGCCGCGCTCAGCAGCTCCTTGGCATATCTTAGGCCGTAGCTCAAGCCCCCTCGTTCGTACTCCCAGGCGCTGGGTCGGCTAAATAGCTGCGCAGAGGCGACACGCTTCTAACTGACACCCTGAAAAGGTGTACAACATCGCAATAACTCACATAAGCGAATATTTTTAAAGTAGTAAAAATCTATATAAAGTGAACCAAGGCTAACGGTGAGCCTTGTTGGGGGACGGCTATAAGGTCGTGCTCACGGCGGAGGGCGCGACGGCCAGTGACACGCTGGGCGCGAGCGTCGCCGGTTTTATCAGCGCCTTACCTGACAGCTACATAAAGCCGCTGATAGCTAGGTCCTACTTCAGGGTAAAGTCTAAGGACGGCAGGGCGCTAAGGGCCCCTTACGGGCTGTCAAAGGTCGAGGCCTCGCTCATCGAAAAAGGCGTAGTCGACAGGAGCGAAGTGGTCATAGCTAGCCCCTACGAGCTCGACAAGGTCATAGGTAGCAACACGAAGGTACTAGGCATATATGTAATGGACCCCCTGGGCCTGAGCTTTGGAAGCGGCATAGTTTACTGGATCCTTAAGCTGGCGGGGCTTCCCTATACAGGCATTCCATTCATAGCTAAGTCATTCATAGACATATTCTCAAGTGAGGCCCTCCTTCGTCATAGGGGCCACCTAAAGGTGGTGGTCGGCGGCCCGGCAACGTGGCAGCTGACGGACACGGGGTACCACAGGAAGCTCGGGATCGACCTAGTTTACGAGGGCGAGTTTGAAAGCCTAGGTCCCTCCGTCTTTGCGAGGCTGCTTCGGGGGGAGCCGCTGCCTCCAGTTGTGTCAGCCCCGCCGGCGAAGCTAGAGGACATACCTACAATAATAACGCCAGCCAACGGCGGCCTGGTTGAGGTCACCAGGGGCTGTGGCAGGGGCTGCGCGTTCTGCACCCCCACCCTGAGCGGAGCTATAAAGTCACTGCCGTTTGAAGGTCACATAGACAAGGAGATAAGGGTCAACATAGAGGTAGGCGGCATTAAGGACATAAACCTCCACAGCGACGAGTTCTTCAGGTATGGAGCAAAGGGCATAGAGCCCGACCCTGAGAAGGTGATCTCGCTGACCAAGAAGGCCTATAAGTTAGTCAAGTCATACGGTGACGAGTACACTATTTCAACGGACTTCACCACGGCCGCCGTAGTCGTCTATAAGCCTAGCATGGTAAAGGAGGTGGCCGAGTACATCAATGAGGGGGGCAGGAGGACGTTCATAGAGATGGGCATAGAGACTGGGTCCCCAAGGCTCCTGAAGAGGCTCATGCCAGGCAAGGCCTTGCCGTATAAGCCGGAGCAGTACCCAGACATTGTTGAGCAGGGCATAGGGATACTCAACGACAACGGGTGGGTGGTCGTTGGAACCATGATAGTCAACCTGCCAGGCGAGACAGACGATGACATAATTTATGATATGGAGCTACTTGACAGGATCAAGAAGCTGAGGGTCATAACGTTCCCCCTGCCGTTCATACCAATGGGGGCCCTTCGTAAGACCTACTTCACTATGCTGGACAGGATGCTGCTGGACCCGCTCCGGGGCGAGTTCATAACGTCAGCGCTTTCAAAGGCCTTCAGCGAGGCGGCCTTAGATATGGATATGGCAGTAGAGAAGATGGAGAACCCGTTTGCAAAGGTGATAATAGGCAGGCTCGGCCGTTACCTGGCGTCCATGTTGGTAGATAGGTACAAGGAGGCCATAGAGGAGCTCAGATCCAGGAGGCTCAAGCCGTACGAAGGCCCCGAGGAGCAGGAGGCCCAGAGCACGGCCCTGCACTGACGTTAGGCCTAGCTAACTTTTCTACTGCAAGGCAGGCCTTAGCCACCTTCTCCGCGGCTAGGCCAGGGCCTAATTTGCGAGGGCATAGCGTTTACATGGCCAGTGTCTGAAGCCGTAAAGTCCCCTTAGGCACTGCAATTACGGTGGCGGGCTTGGAGAGGGAGTGCCCAGGCTTCATAAAGGAGCCCGAGGTCTGGAGCACTGAGGACACCAGGGCCTACGAGACTAATACCGTGTGGCTTGGCCTTCCCCTCCTACTGTTGATGGAGAACGCGGGGAGGGCGGTCGCCGACGCCGTTGAGTGCGCGCTGGGCAACGTTAGGAGGAAGGACATCATAGTATACGCCGGGAAGGGCGGCAACGGAGGCGATGCCATAGTGGCTGCAAGGCACCTCGCCCTTAGGGGAGCAAACGTGACAGTCTACCTTCTCTACGACCCAAAGCTGGTGGAGCACAGGGACGCCAAGCTAAACCTCGAAAGCCTTCAGAGAATTAGGAGCATCAAGGTAATACACCTCGACGACCCACATGATTACAAGCCGCAGGACGCTGACGTGCTAATAGACGGCATACTTGGCATTGGGGTCAAGGGGAAGCTCAGGGAGCCCGTGGCGTCAGCTCTCGCAGCCTTCAACGCGTCAAAGGGGCTCAGGGTAGCAGTCGACATCCCTACTGGTCTTGACCCTGACACTGGGGCCGCGGCCGAGGGGACTGCAAGGGTAGACATAACCGTCACCATGGGCTCCCTCAAGCCCGGCCTGCTCAAAGAGGAGGCAAAGCCCTACGTGGGACAAGTACTGGTCGCTGACATAGGCATGCCTCCTGACGCTAAGCTGCTCGCCGGCCCAGGCGACGTGGCGGCCAGGATCCCGAGGAGGCCCAGGGAGGCCTTCAAGGGCGGCAACGGCAAGGTGCTTAGCATAGGGGGCTCATACCACTACTTCGGTGCGCCGTTCTACATGGCGTCCGCGTCGCTCTACGCTGGGGCCGACCTGTCGTTCCTAGCAGCTCCAGAGGAGGTTGCAAGGTCCGCGGCCACGGCCAACCCAGGCATCATACCAATACCATTGAAGGAGGATCGCCTGACCCATGATCATATCAACGTGTTATTGGATGAAGTAAAGCATGTCGACGCCGTCGCCATAGGCCCTGGCCTTGGCACCTCACAGGACACCAAGGAGGCCGTGGTTGAGCTTCTGAGCTCAATTAAGGGGAAGCCGGTGGTTGTCGACGCAGACGCGCTGAAGGCTGTGGCAGAGTACAAGGTCAGGCTGTGGCCTGAGGCCGTGCTCACGCCGCATAGGGGCGAGGCCAGGATGCTCGCAGGCCACGAGGGCGACCCGCAGTCGCTCGCTGTTGAGATAGCCAAACAGTACGGCGCCACAGTGTTGGTTAAGGCGCCGAAGCCGCCGGGCGACGTAATATGCAGCCCTGACGGCGCCTGCAGGTATAACATGACTGGCCACCCGGCAATGGCCGTCGGGGGCACGGGCGACGTGCTCACAGGCATACTTGCAGGGTTCATGGCTAGGAGGGCTTCTCTCTCCAAGAGCTTAAACGCGCTGAACGTGGCGTCAGCAGCAGCCTGGGCCTCAGGCAGGGCGGGGGAGCTGGCGGTAAAGGACAAGGGAGAGAACATTACTGCGTTAGACGTACTTAACAGGGTTCAAGAGGCTATAGCTGAGGCCTACTCCATGCTCTCCTCGGGAGGCTAAAAGACCCCGTGCAGCAGCCCTCCGTCAACGGGCACAGCTGCGCCGCTCACGTAGCTGGCTCTCTCGCTGAGCAGGAACTCAACGACCTCGCCAACCTCCTCCGGCTTGCCTATCCTTCCAAGGGGCACGTCGGCCATCTCGGCCTTTAGCTCCTCCTCGTAGCTGATCCCCTTGGCTTTGGCCCTGCTCTCGATGACCTTTCTTGACCTGTCGGTCTCTATGTTGCCAGGCAGCACCATGTTGACCCTTATCCCGTACTTGCCGAGCTCGCGTGAGAGGGTCCTGGTCAGGCCAGCTAAAGAGATCCTGATCACGTTGCTTAAGGCTAGGACCTCCACGGGCTCCCTTATTGCAAAGCTTGAAAGTATCACTATGCTCCCGCGGCTTTTCTTCAGGGCCTCCAGCGACGCCTGGACTAGCCACACAGCGCTGAGCAGCAGCTGCCTCACGCCCAGCTCCCAGTCATCTGGGCCAAGCTCCTCAAACCTTCCGGGCCTAGGAGGTGGAGCTATAAAGACGAGGCCGTCTAGTCCCCCCATCTCGCTCTCCGCGTATGACACAAGCCTTAGCACTTCGTCCCTGACGGTGATGTCAGCCTTAAGTCCATGAACTCTGCCTATCTGGGAGAGCTGCTCAAGGGCCCTCCTCACGTGCTCCTCCGTGCTACCGTTTATTGTTACCTCATGGCCTCTTTGGAGTAAAACCTTAGCGACACCAAAACCTATACCCCTGCTCGACGCCGTGACCAGGACCTTCACTAACGCTCGCCTCGGTTTAGGTCTAGCCAAGGCATTTAAAAGAGTTCCCTACCATGCTAGGTAGGCTAGGCTAGCCCGACCGCTCCGTTAATAGAGTTGGCGCAGCAGAAAGAGCGTGGGGCCAAAAAGGGACCCGATGATGTAAAGTTGTTGGTCCCTGAAGGGTGAAGAGCCACTGCAGCACTGAGGGTTAACTAGCTTACGGCCCCCTCCTCTACCTTAGCCTGGGACACATCATAGCGGTCTATTACATCTATGTTATGCGCCGAGGCGTAGCCAAGCAGCTCCTCCAGGTCCTCGATCAGGTGGTCCCTGTAGGCCCTTAGAACCAGGGACTCGATCCTTGAATCATCATCGCTCCGCCACCTGAGCTCCAGGAGCCTTGCGTCCACGTATCCAAGCTCCTCCAGCATATATGATAGCTGCTCCTTCAGGAGCCTCTCCACATGGAACTCCAGGGACTCCAAGTTGCCACCGATAAACAATACTTAGGGGAGGATTAACGGCGAAAGACAAGATAATACTGCTGACAAAAAAGCCCTGGTAAATGAGTTTATCAGCTGCCCTCTGGGTAGTAGCTTATCAGTTCAACTCTGGTGCCGTCAGGCTTGTAGACATATATCTTGCCCGGCTCTTCGTTAAGCGTGAGCTTATGGTGCCCGTCGCAGTAGGGCTTGTTCTGGGAGAGCCCGCAGGCGCAGATGTGAAGTTCCTTGCCGTTGTCCAGCTTAATAATATACGGGTGGTTCCTCTCGTGGAGCACTATCCTTGCCATTTTCTATCACAGGCCTACTATGAGTAAGCATTTTAAAAAGGGTTTATATTAAAAAGGATATTTGAACGCCCTTATTAAGTTCCTATCCACCTAAACCCGTAGGACTCGTACAGCTCCTTAAGCTTGGGTGACAGGGACTTAAACGCCCCGAACGCCTGCCTGCTGGCATTATCAGATGGGCTGAGCAGGGCGAGCGACAGCCTCCCAACAATTGTCGGCCTCGGCTCTACGTAGTCTAGGCCCCAGTACTTGGCCTCCGAGACCCACATTACTCCAGCGTAAATAGAGCCGCCCAGCAGTGACGTAGGTATCTCCCTGTGGTGCACCCTGGTTATCATGGATCTTGACGCCAAGGTCTCGTAGTTGCCGCAGCTCTCCGAGATCACGCCCTTGAGCTGAGCGCCAATGCCCTCGGTCACTGGGTTCGGTATTGCTATGGGCAGCCTGCTGCTTAAGTCCACCAGCTCGCACCAGCTCTCAAGCCTTACTGCGTTGCCCCGCCTGAAAGCAACCACTACAGTGTCTTCAACGTAGTCATATCTATCTTCAATTTTGAGGCCCTCTAACATGGAGGGAGGTAAGGACACAAGCCGAGGCCTGACGCTTATGGTCAGGGTGCCAACCCTTAGAGGGCTTCCAAGGGCCCTCAGCCTCACGAGCCCCGGAGGGATGGTCTCTATGTACGCGTTGACGCCCCTCTCGCTCAGCAGCGAGACTAAGTTATCTACGAGGAACCACTGGTTCCCCGCAAATGACATGGGGACACCGCCCACGTCCCCGTGAAGGTCCATGAGTCCGTCGTAGGGCGGCAGCGTGAGGTCTACGGGCTCTGCCAAGCTAGGTCACCCTGACTCGCGTTAATCGAAGTATTTGGCCAGAGCCCGGTTCATAAGCTTTGCCACAGACTAACAGAGGCCCAGCGCTGGCCTCTAGACTACTTCTATGGTGACCTCCTTTACCTGACCTCCCTCGAGGACCCACGCCTTAACGTCGCCCCTGGACGCTATGATCCATGGGAGGGGCCAGAACTTCATGCCCTCCTGGTCCTTCACGCTGGGGACGGGCCCTCCCATGGGGTGCGTGTGGTACAGCGCCACTACGCTGACTCTGAGGTTCTCGGCCAGCTCGTGAGCGGCTATTATATCCAGCGGGTCTGCGAGGAACTCGACTGGCGACGAGAGCACGTTCTCGGCCGGCACCAGCGCGGATATAGTCGAGCCTGTGCCTATGCACACGCCCACCTTCTCCTTCTCTGACATAGCAAGCCGCTGCAGGTGCTGCAGCAGGCCCCTTCCAAGCCTTAGCTTGCCGGCGCTATGCAATTCTGATCAGCCTCGCGGCCATGCTTGACGTGTCAACTATTGCTGCCGACGGCCCTCCTAGCGACCTGTTCAGTGGCCCTGGGTTAAGTACCAGGACGCCCCTGACGTAGGTCAGCTCGGCCTCATGCGTGTGGCCGTACAGCACACCGCTGAACCTGCCCGACTCTGCAAGGGCGTGTGCTATCTCAACAGTAAGGGAGCTTGGGCCCCTCCCGTGCATTATAAGGAGCCTCCTGTTGTCCACCTCCAGTACCCTGGGCCACGCCTCTATTCTGCCGCCCGTGGACCTTGCTACATCAGACAGCATCTCAAACTCGCCGTCGTTGTTGCCGAACACGGCCTCTATTCTGACTCCAGCGGAAGCTAGCTCCTTCAGGGTGAAGGGGGCCTCTATGTCCCCTAGGTGTATTATCATGTTGACGCCGGCTGACTTGAGCCTTGCTGCGGCAAGCCTGGCAGCCTCTACGTCATCATGTGAGTCGCTGACAACGCCGATAAGCAACCGCAGCACCAAGTTACTCTGGGAGAGGGGGTCCTTTAACGCTAATCATGGTAGCCTGATTGGTGTCAATGTTATCAGGCTTATTATGATAAGTAGCGTTAGGAGCTCTATTGCCATAGAGATGGACTTGCCTGCGCTGCCCCCAACCTTGGCCAGCGCGTCCCTTAGCAGCTGGGCGCCGTCAGTCTCGACGCCGAGGCCGGGGAAGGGTATTGCGAAGGGGGCCGCGTTTACGAGGGCCAGCCCAAGGTTAACTATGTACATAGATAGGACAATGTTAACTAGCCACGGGAGCCTGAAGCTCTGGGTAACGTAAATTCCGAGCCCAGACTCGTTAACCGGCTTGTAGACTACTATGGTGCTTATGGTGTCCCTGTAGGCCACCGTCAGCGAGACGTTTACCGATGAGAGACTGCTCTCAGCCCCGAGCTTGGCGAGGATCTGCAGCCCCTGGGAAACGGTCTTAACTGGTTTGCCATCTATGGCCAGTATCCTCATTCCAGCCTTAAGCCCCGCGAGCTGGGCCGGGCTATTGGCGTTAACGGAAACTATGGTGATCCCTGAGGCGAGGAGCGGCGTCAGGGAAGTCAGCACGTAGGCGAAGAGTAGTCCAATAATTGCGTTTGACGCTATGCCAGCAGCGTATATCATAGCTTTGGACCTTAGACTTGCTCTGCTCACCTGCTCTTCGTCAGGCTCCACGAACGCAGCAGGTATAAAGGCGAAGAGCAGGAGACCGGCGTCCTTAACTGGGACCCCGACGGACCTGGCTATCAGCGCGTGGGACAGCTCATGAACTAGTACGGCGACGCCTATGGCTACAAGTATGAATATGAACTCGCTTAGGCCGACGGTGACGCCCGGTATAATGGGCACGAAGCCCTCGGCCGCGGCCCCAGGGACCCTAGCCACGTACTTCTCTATGAAGAGCTGAAGGCTTACGTAGTAGAAGTAGGCCATCATGAATGTAGCTATGGCCACGCCGATAGCCCCATATATCCTCGAAAACCTTGCCTTCATGTCGCTTAGCCCGAAAGGCGTCCTGGAGTACCCAAGCCTGTAGATGAGGAAGAACGGGTATACCGTGAGCGACCTCCACCTGTTCCTAAGCAGGGCGTAGGCAACAACCCACGCCGCTATGAAGCCGAGCGCCCACTCAGCTGCTGTGGCATAGCTCATCTCCAGCTCCTCAAGTACTCCTGTTGCTCAGGCGTGAGTTCATCTATTTTTATGCCCATAGTCTGAAGCTTAAGCCTGGCGACCTCCTCGTCCTGCTCCCTTGGGACGTCGTATACCTTAGGCTGCAGCTTGCCCTTGTTGTTGACGTGGTATAGCGCTGCAAGTGCCTGGTTGGCAAAGCTCATATCCATCACTTCGCTTGGGTGTCCCTCTGCGGCCACTAGGTTGACCAGCCTTCCCTCGGCCAGCAGGTAGACCCTCTTCCCGTTCTGCAGCGTGTACTCGACAGTGTTGGGCCTTATCTCCCTCTTTGAGGTAGAGATGGCCTCTAGGTCGGTCACGCTCACCTCAACGTTGAAGTGACCTGCGTTGGCAAGTATAGCGCCATCCTTCATCTCAAGTATGTGCTCCTTCCTTATCACGTCCTTGTCGCCCGTGGCAGTTATGAATATGTCGCCCACGGCGGCTGCCTCTGACATGCTCATAACGTCAAAGCCGTCCATGACAGCCTCAAGCGCCTTTATTGGGTCCACCTCGGTGACTATCACCCTTGCGCCCATCCCCCTGGCCTTCATAGCTATACCCCTTCCGACCCAGCCGTAGCCTGCAACGACGACCTTCTTGCCGGCCAGCAGCACGTTTGTGGCCCTCAGTATGCCGTCCAGGGCGCTCTGGCCCGTCCCATACCTGTTATCAAATAGGTACTTGGTCAGGGCGTTGTTGACAGCTATAACTGGGTACATGAGCTTTCCGCTGGCCTCCAGCGCCTTCAGTCTTATCACTCCTGTGGTCGTCTCCTCGTTGCCACCGATTACCTTCCTTCCCACCTCTGGCATCTCCTCATGAATGGTCACATGAAGGTCTGCGCCGTCATCTAGGACGACGTCAGGCCCTGCCCTTGCCGCGTCCCTTATGGCGCCGAAGTACTCGGACTCGTTCATCCCGCGCCAGGCCTCCACAGTTATGTTGTCCTCCTCAGCCAGCGCGGCAGCCACGTCGTCCTGGGTAGAGAGCGGGTTGCTGGGCACCAGGAACACCTGGGCCCCCCAGTCCCTGAGGGTCTTAACCAGGACTGCAGTCTCCTTGGTGACGTGAAGGCACGCGGAGACCCTGTAGCCGCTCAGCGGCTTTGAGACCTTATACTTGTTCCTAAGCTCCATGAGGACCGGCATGTGCGCCTCAGCCCACTCTATCTTGAGCCTCCCCTGCTCAGAGAGCGAGGGATCCTTGACCTTGGACTGCAATCCAACTCCCCCAAAGAGCTTATGGATAGTTGAATTTTATGTTAAGATGAATTTCCAGGTCTCGGGTCAGGCCTCGGCCCTGGTGACGAAGGGCTCCTTGCCGGCATAGGTGGCCATGGGCCCCAGGCTGGCCTCTATCTCGAGCAGCCTGTTGTACTTGGCAAGCCTCTCGCTCCTAGCGGGCGCCCCGGTCTTTATTACTCCAGAGCCTACGGCCACCGCCAGGTCAGCTATGAAGGGGTCCTCCGTGTCGCCGCTCCTGTGGCTTATCACTGGCCTGATGCCTGCGTTCTTGGCTACCCTTATGTAGTCAAAGGTCTCGGTCAGCGTGCCGACCTGGTTTACCTTCACCAGCGCCCCGTTGGTGGCCCTGGCCCTTATGCCCTGCTGCAGGTACTTCACGTTGGTCGCGTAAAGGTCGTCGCCAACTATTAGAACCCTGTTGCCGAGCTTGGCAGTTATCTCTGAGAAGTGCTGAAGGTCCTCCTCATGGAACGGGTCCTCAAGGTACGCTATGCTGAACTCGTCAACGAGCTGCGAGTACAGCTCCAGCAGGGAGCCGGGGTCGTACTCTTTGCCGTCGACGCGGTAGACCTTCCTGTCCTTATCATAGAACTCAGACGACGCTGCGTCTATGCCCAGCATGAAGTCGCTCCCCAGCTCATAGCCGGCTGACTTGATCGCAGACCTCAGCGCCTCGAGCGCCTCCCTGACCTCCTTCATAGGGGGCGCGTAGCCTCCCTCGTCACCAACGTTAGTCGAGGTCTTACCATACTTGTCGCTGAGGTATGACTTGAGGGACTTGTAGACCTCAACGGCCATCCTCATAGCGTCAGTGAAGCTTGAGGCGCCGACAGGTATCATTATGAACTCCTGGAACGCGAGGTCGTTGCCGGCGTGGACGCCCCCGTTTATGACGTTCATGAGTGGCGTCGGAAGCACCTTTGAGCCGGGGCCGCCAAGGTACTCGTAGAGCTCTACCCCAGAGGTCGCAGCGGCAGCCTTAGCTATCGCTATGCTCGTGGCCGTGGTTACGTTGCCTCCAAGCCTTGACTTGTTAGGGGTGCCATCTATCTCTATGATCAGGCCATCTATCAGCGCCTGCTGCCTTGAGTCCAGCCCTATCAGCCTGGGCGCAAGTATCGTGTTGAGGTTTGAGAGGGCCTGGTTGACCCCCATTCCTCCCCAGCTCCTGCCCCCGTCCCTCTTCTCTATGGCCTCCTTGGTGCTCTTGCTGGCGCCGCTGGGGGCTATGCCTACGCCTACTCCGCCCTTAGTCCTGACTATGGACTTTACTGTGGGGTTTCCCCTGGAGTCAAGGGCCAGTACGCCCTTTACGCTCGTTATTATGAAGTCCTCGTCGTTTGCCACGCTCTCACCGCATAGTGAGATGTTGTCGCCTATTAATAGGAGTTTGGTCTAGGTGGGCCAGTAGGTATTTAACATCGCGTTATTACAGAATGAGCGGGAGGCAGCTTGCCAAGGAGGTCTAAGTCAAGCAAGTCCGAGGACCCATTCACGTGCCCAGTCTGCGGCGTCAGGGTGACAGACCCGGAGAGGACATGGACCCTAGTGTCCCCCATACCTGACAGGGAGGGCAGGGTCACGATAACGGTTATGGGCGCCTTCAGGTGCCCAAACGGGCACACGTGGAAGGCTGTGATAAAGAAGTTTAAGAGCGACGAGGGCGTTGGGGGCGGCGGCCAGCAGGAGCAGGGGGAGCAGGAGCCAGGTGAGACCATCACCTTAGACCTGTCGGACATACAGAACTTTAACGAGGAGCCCCCTCCTGACGAGGAGGGCTAGCCCTGGATGAGCGTCCTGGTGGTACTGATAACAGCGCCCAGGGGCGAGGGCAACAGGATAGCCAAGGAGCTAGTCAATTCTAAGGCGGCCGCCTGCGTTAATGTAATCAGCGGCGTTCACAGCACGTACTGGTGGGAGGGAAAGGTGGAGGAGTCGGACGAGGACCTCCTGATAGTTAAGACTACGCAGGACGCTTACGGCAAGCTAGAGGAGGTCGTGAGGAAGGTGCACCCATATAAGGTGCCGGAGGTCCTAGCCCTTGAGGTTAAGGCTGGCCTGGCCGAGTACCTTTCCTGGGTTGAAGGCTCTGTTTCGGCGGGGTCCCCTCCTTCAAGTCATTAGCTACGAAGGCCACAGCTTATAAGGAATGGCAGTACCATATGAGAACACGGTGCTTATGCCGAGGAGGAGAGAGGAGATCATCGAGTCCCTAATGCTGGAGCACGTAGCCAGAATAGCGAGCGGCCTTGAGGAGGCGGAGAAGCTGGACATACCGACGCTGTCTGGCCACTACTTAGAGGCTGTTAAGAACGTGGGCCTGAGGCTCAGGACCATGAAAAACGGCCTCCTCGTCTGCGCCTTCTGCACCGAGAGGAGAGGCACGTTTACTCCTCGTGGCTATTACTTTCATCTTCTCCGTTCTCATCGCTCTGATATTCTTGAGCTTGTTCGGTCGGAGGCTTCAAGGATAGCAGCAGCCTCGAGAGCCTCGGAGCCCTCAAGATCCTGATGCCGTCCTCCAGCTGCAGCACCACATATTCAACGTCGTCCTCGGCCTTCAGGGGGCCATCATATACGTACGTTTCAGGAGGCGCGTCGTACCACTCTAACGACTTGAGGTCAAACTTTGCCATGCCCTCTGACTGAACCTGGGACAGCGAGCTCATCCTAATTACTGCTACCCTGAGGAGCCTCTGCGGCACGCCTGACAAGAGCCTTGTGCCACTCCTATCCTTTATGCCTTCGCCTATGACATATGTGGTCTCGCCGGCCTCGCCGCTCACTATTACAAAGTCGCCCTTCCTCTTGCGCAGCAGCTCGTCAGCCTTAGACAGTATTGCGTCAACTACAGAGCCCTCAGCGTTAACGCTCTCCTCAGCCACTGGGCTCATGACTTCTAGCTCCACAGGCCCTATGGTCAGCGTCCTCCTCTTGAACCACCTTACTTGGAGCTTGGCCAACCCTTGCCCGCCCTATTTGTCCTATTCCAACCATTTTATAGTAAATTGCGAGTTTTTATATCTATTAAATACTTCAGTTGCACCTATCTGTATTCGTGATACCTTAAATTTTCTAGAAGTACCTGTTAACTTCGGTGCCCGCAATTGTCGAACGAGCCTCCGACCTTGGGGCTCAAGCAGGAGATGTTTATAATACAGGGGGAGAGCGCGTTTAGTTACCTTCCAATTATTAGGAAGCTCGAGTCTGAGGGTAAGAAGGTAATAAGCTTCGGAATAGGCCAGCCTGACTTCCCCACACCAAGGCACATAAGGGAGGCCGCCAAGGACGCGTTGGACCAGGGCTTCACCGGTTACACGGAGACCGCTGGCATACCAGAGCTCAGGGAGGCCATAGCTGACTACCTCAACGGCAGGTACGGCTCTGACGTTAAGGCTGACGAGGTCATAGTTACAACGGGAACTAAGACTGCCCTGTTCATGGCAGGGGCCGCCTACCTCAGGCCAGGCGACGAAGCCATAATAATAGAGCCAAGCTACTACGCCTACGCGCAGGTCACAAAGTTCTTCGGCGCCAAGCCTAGGTTTATCTCAATGGACTTCAGGCCAGGGTATGGGTTTAGCCTTGACATAGGCAAGGTTGAAAACGCCGTAAATGAGAGGACACGGCTCATATTCCTGAACAACCCTCACAACCCCACTGGACTCGTCCTGGAGCCTAAACAGGTAGAGGAGCTGATGGAGACCGCTGCTAGAAAGCATGTAATAGTCGTAGCTGACGAGATCTACGATAACTTCGTCTACGAGGGCAAGTTTGCCAGCACAATAAGTTCAAGCGGCTGGAGGGACAACTTAATTTACATAAACGGCTTCTCTAAGACCTTCTCTATGACAGGCTGGAGACTAGGGTACATGGTGGCAAGGCGCGAGGTAATACAGAGGATGCTGGACCTGGCAGTATCTATATACAGCTGTGCAACGAGCATTGCGCAGAAGGCGGGCGTTGCAGCCCTCAGGGGTGACTGGAGCCCGGTTAAGTCAATGATCGACGAGTTCAGGAGGCGCAGGGACGCCATATATGAGCTACTTAAGGACGTGCCCGGCTTTGAAATGTATAAGCCGCAGGGCGCCTTTTACGTGTTCCCAAGGGTCTCAGCACTCATAAAGGCGGCCGGCGTCAACAGCGTTGAGGAACTCGTAAACAAACTACTGTACGAGAAGGGCGTGCTCGTGCTCCCAGGCACTACGTTCCCTGACAGGATGGGAAGGGAGTTCGTCAGGCTGAGCTTTGCTACGTCAATGGACAACATAGTGGAGGGCGCCAGGAGAATAGCCGAGTTTGCCAGGGAGCTAATGAAGTAATCAAGGACTCACCGCCGGCAGAGACTATTGTACTGATTACAACAGCTTTATTTTTCCAAGCACGGCAGGTACTGCTGCAGGGCGAGCAGGCTTGGCAGTTGTAGGCCTCATAACAGACTTTGGGGACTCCGTCTACGACGGTATAGTTGAGTCTGTGATAAAGTCCATAGACCCCAGCATCGATGTCATAAGGGTAGAGAACAGCGTGCCCCAGTTCTCGGTAATAGCCGGGAGCTACATAGTTTACTCCTCATATAGGTGGCTTCCAAAGGGCTCTGTGATAACAGTAGTTGTTGACCCGGGGGTTGGAACCAGGAGGAGGGCGCTTGTGGTGAGAACCAATAACTACTTCTTTGTCGCGCCTGACAACGGAGTTATATACGAGGCCGCGGCCGAGGACGGCATAAGGGAGGTCTACTCTATAGACTACGCGAGGGTTCGTAAGCTGGCGTCGCAGTACGTAAGCCAGTTCTCTACAACGCCCCTGTCCTACACTTTTCACGGGAGGGACATATTTGCCCCTGCAGCAGCGCTCCTTGCCAAGGGCGTCAGCGCGGCCGACTTCGCTTACAGGGTTAACGCCCAGTCAATCTCGGTGTTAAGGCTCAGACAGGGCTACAGGGTAGGAAGCAATGGCATCAGGACGCGCGTCGTGTACATAGACAGGTTCGGCAACGTGGCCCTAGGCCTGACCCCAAGGGAGTACAGGCTCCCGCCGGTTGGCCGCAGGGTGATGGCTACTTCAAAGTCGTCCCAGGCGTACTTCACTTCAGCCCACACCTTCGGAGACGTCAAGCCAGGAGAGCCAATAGCTTACATAAACAGCTTCGGCTTCATAGAGCTTGCCGTGAACCAGGGGAGCGCGGCCCAGCTACTCAAGGTCAACGTAGGCGACGACGTGACTTTGTCATACTAGCTAGCCCCTGGGCTCTAGGGGTCGCAGATCCTGTCGAAGGGCTCCTCAGGTCCCTTAAGGTTCTCCCTAAGTAGCCTTCTTGGTGACAGGGCCTCTGGCTCCTCAGCCACGCCCTCAGCTATGTCAACAACTAGCGCGGAGAGTCCAGGGCTCAGCGTGAGTCCTGCGCCGTTAAGCCCTGTTATCACGTACACGCCGTCAAGCTCGCCTACGACAGGCATGCCATCCATCGCTGAGACGCACGGCGCAGCCCAGGACGACACCGGGTAGTAGGCGTTAGCCTCAGGCATCCTGGAGGCCACGGCCTCGAGCACGTCATAAGCCTCATACTTGGACACCGCAAAACCGTCGTCAGGGCTCACGAGCGGTGCGTCGCCGCCGCCAATTATTACCTGGGAGTCCGACTCAGGGGTAACGTAGAAGCCGCCCCTGTCGTCCTCTAAGATGAACTTTGGGACCCAGCCGTCGCCCCTGACGCTGTGGGCCGAGCACCTGTAGGTCTTTAACTTACCTGAGACGCTCGGCAGCAGGGAGGCGCTCCAGGGCCCAGCGGCTATGAATTTAAGGTCGTGGTCCACTGGGCTGCCATTATAGTAGAGCTTTCCATCCTTGACGTAGACGGGTCCACTAACTACGTTCAGCCCTCCCATATCGCCTAGCCGCTTCATCAGAGAGCTTATGGCGTCGCTGGGGTTAGCGACGCCTTGCTTCATTAGGATCACACGCTCGCCGTTGCCCGTCACCCTGAACTTTACCTTAACGTCATCTATTTCGGCAGCCTCAGCGTAGAGCCCGCGGCTCCTGAGCTCGTCAGCTATCCTGGCCGCGCAGTGGAACTCCGACGCCCTGGGTATCCAAAGCGTGTCAGCCATCCTCTCCACGCCGAGCTCTGCATAGCTCTTGATGCCTTCAATGGCGTATGGGAGCAGGGACCTTGGCAGCTGCAGCGATATAATACCGGCAGCCCTTGACGAGGCACCATAGCCTATTTCATGGCTTTCGTAGAGCGTGACCCTGTAGCCCCTTCGCAAGAGCTCATAGGAGACCCACAGGCCTGCCAGGCCGCCGCCTACTACAGCGGCCTCGCCTCGTCTATGCAACGTCACACCTAGGTCTGTCAGTCATGGGCAGAGGTTATTAATATTATTTTATCTAACTTACACGTTCTAAAAAGCTAATAGTTTTCAAAAAATAACAGAATCGCTTAATAAAAGAGCGCCAGAGGGTTGTAGGTCATGACAGTGACGTCGTTGCCTGACTTTCCTACAGTGTTATATTATGGAAATCCCATCTGTAGATCTGCGGTAAGGCCCCACCAGAGGAGCGCCTTTGAGGCAGGCGAGACGCCGTAGAGGTACACGGTTAGGTAGCCGGTTGGCGTTACTGTGAAATTGGAGTACACGCTTCCCTGTGAGGCAGACTGAGCCCTTGCCACATCGCTGCAGCAAGCCCTAGGAGGGGCGCCGCCATTGCAAACACAACAAGTACTATGACGCTTAAGGCTAGCGCGCCCTTGCCCTTCATCAAGGGTCCTGGGCCTCGTCGCGCTAGTGGTCAAAAGTGTTGTATAATGTGATTTGTTCCTTGAGCCATTTACCATTGGCTTAAAGTAGGTCTACACCATTGACTGTTGCGATGAACGGCTTGCCCTCTTCGGAGGTTGACAGCTCTATCGTAACCTCAGGCATAATTATCCTGAGCAGGTCCACGACCGTCTTGGCGTGGGAGGTCAGCGACGCGCCTCCCAGCCTGGTGACGCCCCCTATCATGGATGCATATATAAACATCATGTCAGAGGCGTGCCTGTCCAACGCCATACCTGTCGAGAGGTCCTGCAGCAGGGACTCTGCAGCCTCCCTGCCCACCACCTCTGCAGGCTTCCCCCTCTCGCCCAGCGAGTCGCCGCCGAGCACAGAGTTCTCGGTAACGGCCCATACAACAATGCCGCTCCCCGGCCCTAGGTGGGGGTCGTCCCTGCCCTCGTAGTGCTCTACGCTTATGGAAACTGGCACGCCAAGGTGTCTCAGCGCGCCCTCAGCTGCCCTGGCCTGTCTCATGGCCACGTGCGAGGGCAGTCTCACGCAGTGGCTGAGGCCCCCTATTGACAGCACCTTGCCGGCGTCTACTAAGTTCGCCGCCTTGGCCCTGCTGGGCCTGTAGGTAACTACTACCTCGCCGCCCCCTCTGGGGTAGTGCCCCCTCCTTACAAGCTCGACCTTGAAGTCGATGCCAAGCTTAGCCAACAGGGGGACCAGGACGTACCTGAAGTAGTCTATCGGCGGGGACTTAGGCACGTCGGTCCCTCCCCTGACCCTGACCACCGTGGTCTGGTGGGATGCAGCCATTACAGGCATTATAGCCTGCAGCAGGAGCGTCACGCTCCCCGCCGTACCTATGTCAAAGAAGTACTCGCCTCCAGCAGGCTTCCCGGGGCGGAACACGACCTCAGTTGACCCGAGGAACGCGCCCTCGACCTTGGCGTTGGTTATGTCTGCCAGGGCCTTCACGGACGCCAGGTGCTGGTGCTGAAGCCCTGGCCTCGACCTCCTGGCCCTTATGTTATACACCCTTACAGGTATGCCCTTGACCGCGGCTATTGCAAGGGCTGTCCTTAGGACCTGCCCGCCCCCCTCCCCGACGCTCCCGTCGACGCTTATCATTTTACAGCCCTCCACCTTTACTGCGCGCTTCTACAGGGCTACAGCTACCTACCTTTTAATAGGGTTCAACTGCGCGTTAGCTGGCTGATTAAACTGCCTCAGGGCTGTGGGCTCTAGGGTGAATGGCTAGGTCTCAGCCGTAGCCTTAATGCAGGACGCTAGGAGCGTTTATAGTTGTCAGGACGATAGCTCTGCCGGGATAAGCCTTTGAGGCTGCTGGTGGCCGGGCTTACGTCTAGGGACGCAGGGAAGACCACGCTGGCTGCCAGCCTCGTCGCGCAGCTGATCAGGGAAGGCTTCAGCGTGGCCCCATCAAAGCCGCTGGGCGCCACTGACCTATGGGGGTCGCCGGAGGCAATTACGTACACTAAGTCCATGCACGTCCTGGTCACAGTGGATGGGTACAGGCTCTACAAGGCTGACGGCGAGAGGCTGCCGCTGGAGATCATAAACCCCGTGGGCGCCCTCCTGGTTCCAACTCCAAGGTCAAAGTACCAGAGCAGGACAGCCTACGACGCGGCGACAGCCGAGCCCTACAGGAGGGCGGCGCTGGTAAGGGTCACTGGCTGCGGCGAGGGCGGAAGCGCGAGCGTTCACCTAGCCAACGCAGGCGCCATGAATAGGGTGACCAGGTACGTGGAGTGGGAGATCCAGGACATAGTCGCGTCGCTGTCCCCTCCTCCGGCTAAGGTATCCGAGGACGTGATAGAGGGCATTTTCATGGGCTCAGCAGTCTCCCAGGCGGACAGCTGCATTAGCCTTGAGGAGAGGAGCAGCGACGTTGTTGTCATAGAGTCTAACAGCGACGTCGCCTCCCCGACCCCGCTCTCTTCAGCGTCAGACGTGGTGGTCCTGGCGTCGCCTGGGGAGGCCTATATCGTTGATGGCCTGAGGTACCGTAACGCCATGGAGATACTTGCAATGAGCGGGAAGCCGTGGATAGCAAAGGCGTCGGAGCTGTTCGACCTCACGGGGTCGCTGGCGTCGGTTGAGCTCCCGCTGCTGGAGGACCCCGAGGAGGGCTACGGGCCAGAGGTCCTCCAGCCAATTATCAATATCGTAAAGGATAAGGTTAGAAAGTGACTGGTAAGGCAATATTATTGTAACGTCAAAGAAATAACTTATATTTAACTTTTCTAACCAGGAAACATGTACTCTAAATAGAGAAAGGCTTTTATAACACGTTCTCTATTTATAGAATTGGTGAGCGAATGGCCCTATTCATAGACGTGCTTGACGTCTGGCTCGCCATGCTTTCGTGGGGCATGTTAACGGCGGGGGCCTGGGTAATCCTCAGGTTCATCCTTGGGAACCAGGCTGTGGACAAGGGCTTTGGCTACGCCTTCCTCGGCATAGGGATATACGCTTTGGTCTCAGGCCTCTGGGGCTCCTTCACCTGGCCCCTGCCGAGCTCATATAACATTGTGCTCATGGACCCCTACGCTCTGTACGGCGTAGCGATGTTGATACTTGGCCTCTCCCTTATCAACAGCGTCGACCTTAGGGGGCCGCTGATAGCGGTGGCATTCATGTCGCTCTCTGTGTTCAACTATGCGGCGGACATATTAAAGTACGGTCTCACTAACTCGCCTGCGGCGGCCGCCGCCCTCTACATACTGGTAGGCCTGTCCGGCCTCCTTGGACCTACTCTGACCCTTAGGCGCGGGAGCAAGTACATGGCCTACATCATAACTATAGTGCTCGTGCTCGGCGCCCTGCTCGCGGCGTACATAGGGTTCGCGGCCACGTTCGAGCACACGGCCGGCTGGTTAAGTGGGTCCCCTTCTACGGTTAGAACAGGGCTCACTAACTCCTAAATTTGCTAAATTTATTTTTATATAAGCAGTTTCTCATTGGACGGAGTCTGTTAATGTCACCCTGTGGAGACGTTAATAAGGGCCATAGCTAACCTCAACGTGGTGAAGAGGCTTAGCCCAGGTGCCTCCTCGAGGTGAGGGGGTCTTCGCCTACGATGGGCAGGGTCGGTGGACGAGGCTGACGAGCCTCAGCTACGGCACCCTGAGGGAGGGCCTCAACATATTGTACTTCAGGAACAACTGGTGCGCCTCATGCGCAGTCTTCGACCTTAAGGTCCCAGACATCGTGGAGCTTTACTCGTGTAGGGCGTCTATGTTTATAATTAGCTGTACCTGGTTCACAAGCATGTGCCTCGACACGGCCGCCAGGAGGGCCTTCATGGCGTTCAAGGTTAAGGACTCCCCGACGCTAATATTTGTTGAGGTGAAGGACGGGGCCCCGGTGAGGGAGCTGAGGGTCGTGGGGGCCCTCTCCCTGTCAGAGCTCAAGAAGTACATCTTGGCTAACCTTCATATGCAGCCGTGTAAGAGGGCTGCAAGGGGGCGTGGCGGACGGGCTGCTGGAACTGGCCCGGCGCACTGAACGGCGCGCCAGGCCACGGTAATTGCATGTATAGGCTAGAGCCTTTAACCGTGGGCCTAAGCGTTGGGCTGGGCAACTACATGAGGAAGGTGGCCTTCGTTCTATTTGATGACCCGAGGAGCTTGACGGACTCCATAAGGGCCGCGCACGCGCTTCACTACGCGGTGAGCATGAAGAGGAAGGGAATTGAGGCCGTGGTCTACCTCGAGGGCCCCTCCACTGCAATCCCGGTGGCTGCCGAGCAGAGCCCTTACCCTGGCCTTAAGGATGCCCTGAGGGAGGCCTTGGCCGAGGGCGTAATCCTGGGGGCTTGCGGCTACTGCGCCTCTCCCGGCCACGTAGGCGTTAAGGATGAACTTATCAGGAGAGGGCTTAGGCTGATAGGAGACCTGTCGCACCACGAGGACCTCTCTTTCCTGCTAGAGCAAGGCTATGAAGTGATAGTAATGTGAAGGGACGCGGGTCAGGCTAAGGAAACTCATTTAAGGCCTACATGGCAGCTGTACTGCGGCGGCGGGTGAAGTAAGTTGTGCCCGGAGGGAGCCAGGCACGGCGATGACGCTCTCCGGGGTATCAGACGCCGCCTCAGGGAGGTAGTGCTGGCAATCCCCAGCGATAAGGGGGTTTACGCGGTCTGCTTTTACTTAAAGGAGGAGGCCCGCATAACGTCAAGGACTGGCAGGAGGCTGGCCTCGGTGGGCCCAGGCCTCGTCCTGTACGTGGGAAGCGCGGGAGGCCCAGGAGGGCTGAGGGCTAGGCTCTCAAGGCACCTTGCTGGGGAGCACGATGGCTGCTGGTGGCACGTGGACTGCATATCTAGGGCTGCGGACGAAGTAGTCTTCGTGTACTACAAGGTAGGCCAACACGGCACTGCCAGCGAGGACGCGCTCTCCGAGTCTTTGCTGTCGCTTCCGCAGCTTAGGCCGCTGTACGGAATTGGCAACACGGACTCCAGGGAGCCGCACACGTTCATATGTAGCTGCGTGACCCCTGTAGTCAAGGCGCTGAGAAGCCTTGGGGGCGTGGTGCTCACTTGAAGGTCAAGCTTGTGGTATTTGATGTAGACGGGGTTCTGACAGAGGTTAAGAGCAGCTGGTCCTTCATACACCAGAGGCTGGGCGTTGCCGACAAGGCTAAGGAGTACGCTGCCATGTTTGAGCGTGGCGAGATAACTTACGCTGACTGGCTAAGGCTGGACACGTCGCTGTGGGTTGAGAGCACAGGCGGGAGGCTGACCAGGTGGGACCTCGAAAGGATAGTCTCGGAGATACCGCTCAGGCCCTGCGTGACGCAGGTGTCAGTGTGCATACACATGATGGGCAAGAGGATAGCGCTCCTGAGCGGGGGAGTTGACCTCTTCGTTGCCAGGGTTGCAAGCGTAGTAGGCGCCGACCTATGGATGTCCAACCAGCTCAGCTTTGACTCCAGGTGGAGGCTCGTGCCCGGTGGGGTGGCCGCGGTCGGGGTTGACAAGGCGAGAGCGTTAAAGTCATTGGTCGGGGAGCTGGGGGTTGAGCTGAGCGAGGTAATGTACGTAGGCGACTCTAAGTGGGACGTAGGCGCCATGAGGTTAGTTGGCTATCCCGTGGCAATAGGAGACGACACTGAGGTTGCAAGCGTCGCGAGGTACAGGATAAAGGAGCTTAGGGAGGTCTGCGACGTCCTCAGTGACATTGAAGGCATCAAAAAACCCTAGGTTAAGGTGCCCTAGCTGCGGCACGGCTACACTTAAGACTGGCCCTTGAGGGCCTTGAGGTCTGCCTCCTTTATGTACCCTACCAGCACGTCTGTGTACTCGCTGGTTGATATCGGGGTTACGCCTCCCATCTCCCTCGCAAGGTCGTATGTGACCTGCTTGTGGGCTATCGCCTGCCTCACGGCGTACTCTATCAAGAGCCTCACCTCGCTCCAGCCAACGAAGTCACTTAGCAGGTACATTCCACTTAGTATCTCCGCCGTGGGGTTGATGACGTTCTTGCCGGCGTACTTAGGCGCGCTGCCGTGCACGGGCTCCGCGACCGCTATGCCGTCGCCCATGTCTAGCCCTGCCGCCATGCCTATGCCTCCGACGAGGGCGTTGGCCTCATCGCTTATGTAGTCGCCGTTAAGGTTAGGGGTAACTATCACGTTGTAATCGCCAGGCCTAGTAATTATCTGCTGTAACATGTTGTCGGCTATCCTGTCGTTGACTATTATCTTGCCCTCAGGAGCCTTGCCGCCGTACTTCGTGTTCACCTCGTCCTCAGTTACTACGTAGTCCCTGAACTCAGAGAGTATTAGGTCATAGGCCCACTGCCTGAAGGCGCCCTCTGTGTACTTCATAATGTTGCCCTTGTGCATTATGGTCACGTGCTTGTAGCCGTTCCTTATGGCCCACT
>CAYFFU010000002.1:0-28994 GCA_964342665.1 uncultured Desulfurococcales archaeon | reverse complement strand
GGCCAGGGTCGGCAGGAATAGCGTTCACGCCGACAAGGGTCTTCATACTTGACGACGAGGGCAACCCCTTGCCCCCCGGCAGCAAGGGCTACATAGCCCTGAAGCCGTACTCGCCCGCGCTGGGGAAGATGTGGAACGACCCCGACAGAGACAGGTACGTCAAGACCTACTGGTCGAGGTTCCCCGGCTACTTCTACACTGGCGACTACGGCCTCATGGACGGCGACGGCTACCTTTACGTGCTCGGCAGGGCCGACGACGTCATATCGACGACGGGCCAGAGGGTCGGGACCATGGAGGTCGAGAGCGTCATAGGGACTCACCCGGCGGTGGCGGAGGTTGCCGCCGCCAGCATGCCCCTGCCAGGAGGTAAGGGGTCAGCCCTCCTGGCCTTCGTTGTGTTGAGGCCTGGCTACCAGCAGTCCGACCAGCTCGCAGAGGACATAAAGGCCTACGCGAGGAACGCCGGGTTCATAGTAGACAGGGTAGTCTTCGTCAGGAAGCTCCCCAAGACCAAGAGCGGCAAGATACTCAGGAGGCTCCTGAGGGCGGCCTTGGCTGAGGAGCCCCTTGGCGATACCTCAACCCTTGATGACCCGGCCGCCTTTGAGGAGACAAGGAAGATAATAGAGCAGGTCAGGGACGAGTTTAAGAGGCTAATGCAGGTCAGCTAACATCTTGACAATACTGGGCCCATCAGAAAACTTGTTTTAGAAGCCCCGCAAAAAGACAATAGGGGCAGTGTCTGGCATTTACTGCTTCTTCTCAGTGGCTGGTCCAGGCTCGTAGTTATCTACTACCTGGCCGTCAATAGTTATCGGAGTGCGGGAGTAGTACGCTGTCACGCCAAGCAACAGCAGTATTGGTATTATCGCTGTCAGCGCGACGGCAGTAGGCGGTATGGCGTAAGTGGTGCTGAAGCCGGTAGCGAAGGCCGCAACGAGCACGGTAGCTATTACTCCTATTACTATCGCGGCCGTGACGACCTTGTTGCCCTTCTCAAGCCTGGCAACCCACTCCTCAGTCTCCTTCTCGTTTATGGTGCCCCTGAAGCTGACCCTGCTGGGCGCGTGGCCGTAGACTAGCCTGGCAGTTATGACGGCGAACACTATTACCGTGATGCCGAATATTATGCCGCTGTCAGCCATCTGCAGGAATCCGCTCAGTATGTGGCCGCTTGCGCAGCCGTCGGCCATCCTGGCGCCAAAGAGCATGAGGTAGGCGCCTATGAACGACCCGAAGGCCCTCTTGATCCAGCTGTCGCCGAACCTGTTCCTCCAGCTCGGCGGCATTATTGGCTTGAAGGCCGTGAACCTCTTGGTCACCACAGTAGCCGTGAAGAAGGCGCCCAGGAAGGTGCCTATGTCGCTCAGGGGCTCCCACCCTATGGTCTTAAACACTATCTGGCTGTACTTGAAGTTAGGCATCCAGAGCAGCCCGGCCAGCCAGCTGTCGGTAGTTGACTCTCCAAATATCTGGTGGAACGTTATCCCTATGATTACTATGAGGCCTATGAGCGTGCCTATGAGCACCATGAACCAGGCGTACACGTTGCCCTCAACTGCGTAGTAGTTGTTTATCTTCCAAGCCAGGGAGCCCTTCCTGTACGGGAGGCCTCCCTCGGTCAGGGCGTTCTTGGTGTCCTCCATCTCCTCGGCCTCGGCGGGGCTCGGTGTGACCCTAGCCCTTCCCCCGACCCTGCCGGCGGCCCTGCCTATGGCGTTCATAAGGCACGAGGCCTTGCCTCCCCTGAACCTAGGCAGGCGGTACGCTATTACCAGCATTATTATGCCGTACACTACTGCTATTCCAAAGATTGCTAGGGGTGATATGCCAACTATCACTGGCGGCTTGGCGTCCCACAGGAGTATCCTGGGCCCTAGGTCTATCACGTTGTGCATCCATATGCCCACTCCGCTCTGGTAGAGCGCCGTCCACGTGGCCGCTCCCAGCAGGGCCCCTGCTACCGCGAAGACGGCGTCCCTCCTGCCCTCGCCCAGGGCCATCCATATGCTGCCTGGGAAGTAACCGCTTATCGCAAGACCTATGCCGAACAGCGCGCCTCCCACTATGTCTGTGACTGGCGTCAGGCCCTTAGGCCCCCAGTGCATCCCAATGCCAGCCGCGTAGAGGCCGAACAGTATAATGGAGCCTATCCCCACGCCGAGCGCTATGCAGGACACGAACAGCCTGTCCTCCCACTTGGCAAGCCTTATCAGTATCTCTGGGTTAGCTATTCCCCACGCCTCAGCCAGCGCCCCAATACCGAAGCCCACCAGGACGCCCCAAAACAGGGGCGCCGT
The DNA here is from genome assembly GCA_964342665.1 of uncultured Desulfurococcales archaeon. GTDB lineage: Archaea > Thermoproteota > Thermoprotei_A > Sulfolobales > Acidilobaceae > Acidilobus. The sequence goes on along the minus strand of CAYFFU010000002.1, from coordinate 26,691 downwards.
TATGAAAATCATGTGCAACTCGCCTCTTGCTGTATCCAAAAAACGTATAGTTTGACAAGAAAGATTAAATCTTTTATAAATAATTATGGCTAGCTATAAATTATTTAAAAAAGAATCGAAATATGCCTTTAAAAAGCTTGATATGTTTAAATTTTTTTAAATAAATTAATAACTATTTTCATTAAAAATTTTAGAATAAGCTAAAGTAACGAAGAGCTTGACTGTCTAAGTCAAGCTGAAGGCAGAAGCGAAGGAGGCTATAGCGGCCTGAGGGAGGAACCTCAGTCCCACCATAAATATGCCATGCGTAAATTGAAGTACAGGACTTTGGACCTCTAGTGAACTACTATCGCAGGTATCACGAATATGGCTAGCATCAGGTTCATGAATACGACCGCAGTTATTGCCGTGTAAAGCCAGTTCCTCTCGTGGGCGAACTGGGCTATCCCTATGGCTACCCTTATCACTGGCGTGGCCATGAGTATTATGAGCCCTATCAGCACAAAAGTCAGGCCGTTCAGCGACCTCACCGTGCTGGAGTTTATGTAACTTACCGGTAGAATTGATGTGTTAACCGGGGAGTTAGACTTCACCAGCTCCGTGAAGCTGAAGTCGCCGGCCCCGCGGTGCACGTATATCAGTGCAATGCCAAATATTATGAATGCCGCCGATATGAGGACGCCTACCCTCAGCGTCCACCCAATTATGTCCTCAAAGCTTATGTTCCTGGGCACGGCCCTCACCCCTCAGTGAAATATGCCCACGCCCCTCAGCACCATCTCAACTCCCAGGAAGGCCAGTATTGCCATGAACAGGTACCTTATGCTCTTATTGGTTATCTTCGGCAGTATCTTGGCTGCTGACATGGATCCCAGCAGCACCCCTAGCGCTGTGAACCCTGCGAGCACAGGCTGTATAAGCCCATATGCCCAGTAGATTGCGCTGCCAGTTGCGGCCGTCACGCCAATCATGAAGTTGCTCGTAGTAGTGCTGACCTTCATGGGCAAGTTCATGGCCCAGTCCATGCCTAGCACCTTGAGGGCCCCGCTGCCTATGCCTAGCAGCCCTGATATGAACCCGGCGAAGAACATTATTATCTCGCCAAGCCACCACCTGATACCATAGTACTTGACCTGCTGGCCCAACGCCTCGTCGTAGTACTCGCCGTAAAGCTGAAACACCCTCGTGGTCCAGTCAGGCTTCTTGGGCTCCGGCAGCTCAAACTTGGACTTCTCGAGCTGGAAGTATATCTGGCTCAGGAGGACGACGCCGAACACTATGTATATGATGTAGGTCAGGTGGTGCGTGTACACCCAGGCCGCGGTGAGCGACCCCACTATTGAGCCCGTGGTAGTAGCTATCTCAAGCCCCATGCCTATCCTCACGTTGGTAATCCTATCCTTAACGTAGGCGCTGGCCGAGCCGCTAGAGGTCGCAATTGTTGATATGAGGCTGGCGCCCGTGGCGTAAGCTATGGGAATGCCGAGGAACAGTGTGTAGAGCGGCACCAGGAACGTGCCCCCTCCAAGGCCTACCAGCGCGCATAGGAAGCCTGATATCACGCTTACTAGCCCCACTAGGCCGAAGAACACGTCAATAGGCACATGGAGCATTCTCACCTACCCGCCTGTGCACTTGCTATTAATAATTAAAAAGGATTCATGTGTTGCTTATGTTTTAGCGTAATTATTAATACAGCCCCAACCCAACTTACAGCTCGTAGGCTCTTTTTAATATGAGAAGCGGGTGTACCCTGGGCTGCCTTGAGCGAGCTGGAAAACTTTTCGTACAGGTCCGTGGCAGCTAGGATAGCAGGGGATATAGTTCTCAGTGACTTCCCAGGCGCGGCCCTGAGGAAGTGGAGGGAGTACTTCAAGCTGAGCCAACAGGAGGTCGCGAAGTACATGGGCGTGTCCCCGAGCGTGCTGAGCGACTACGAGAAGGGCAGGAGGTCCCCCGGGGCTGGCTTCATAAAGAGGTTCGTCACGTCCCTTATCAAGATAGACTCCGAGAGGGGCGCAACTAGGATTGAGAGCCTGATCAAGGCCCTGGGGATCCCCACGTCTGGAATAATAGACATGCAGGAGTTCAGCGAGCCCATGACCCTTGAGGACCTTATAATGACTGTGGACGGCATACTCCTGTACCCTGACTACCCTAAGGGGGTCCTTTCGTATGGGTACACAATAATAGACAGCATAAAGGCCATAACGGACCTGTCGAGCATGCAGTTCTACGCCCTGCTCGGCTCAGTGCCCGAGAGGGTGATAATATTTACCAGGGTGACGGCTGGCAGGAGCCCCATGGTCGCGGTGAGGGTCTCGCTTGTGAAGCCGAGCCTCGTGGTGATACACGGCCCCCGGGAGCACGTGGACTACCTCTCTATAGAGCTGGCCAGGCTTGACAAGGTACCGCTGATCCTCAGCACTCTGACCTCGGTAGAGGAGCTTGTGAACAGGCTCAGGGCAAGGGCTAACAGGCCCCCGCGGTCAAGATCCCTTAAGCCTTAGTATGGCCTCAGCGATGTCGCCGTTGGACTCTATGAGGGCACGCCTTGCCGTCTCCTCGTCGACGCCGGCCTGCTCCGCCACAAGCTTCACGTCATCCTCGCTCACCTGGACCTCCTTAGCCTGCGGCTGGCTCACCTCCTTCGGCTCACCCACTACATATATCATTGTTGGCTGCCCCTTGGCCCTCACGACAATTACCTGCGGCGAGTCCACCACGAGGGACTTCCCATCGCTGGTCTCTATGGTCACCCTTGAGGCCTCGAGCTCCTGGGCCTCAATTCCCATCCTCTTAAGCATCCTCTTCAGGTCCCTTGGGTTAACTCCCATCAAGCTCTCTGCCCAAGCTCTCAATGGTAAATATCACTTAATATAGCCTTCTGAGACACGCGCTCTTAGGAGTGGACCGAACAGGTTAGATGAGGTATGTCAGAAAGCGCTGAACAGCCCAAGATAAGGATCCTGGGCAGCGGAAGGGAGGTCGGGAGGGCAGCCATAGGAGTTGAGCACAAGGGCAGAGTCATCCTCATGGACTACGGCGTTAACTTTGACGAGAACGAGCAGCCCATATACCCTTTGCACATAAGGCCTAAGGACGTCGACGCCCTGATACTGACGCACAGCCACCTGGACCACGTGGGGGCCGCGCCCATACTGTTCATATCGGTTAAGCCGAGGCTGTTGGCAACCCCGCTGACGCTCGACGTCACAAGGCTCCTGCTCTACGACATGATAAAGCTCAACGGCCCTAACCTAATATTTGACAACGACACGGTAGATGATATGCTCTCGGTTGCCGAGAGCGTCGACTACGAGAGACCTATTGACATAGGCGACTTCACGGTCACGCTCATGTCTAGCGGCCACATACCGGGCTCGGCTTCGGTCCTGGTCGACGTTGACGGCACAAAGGTTCTCTACACAAGCGACATGAACACTATAGAGACGAAGCTCATGAGCCCCCACAGGCTGACCGGCATAAGGGCTGACGTAGTAATAATAGAGTCCACGTACTCTACTGTAACGCACCCGGACAGGCAGAACACCGAGAAGGAGTTCTACGAGGCCGCTGAGGACGTGGTAAAGAGGGGCGGAACGGTGCTGGTGCCCGCCTTCGGCGTCGCCAGGGGGCAGGAGATAATGTGCCTCCTAGAGGAGAGGGGGTTCGGCTGGCCCGTGTGGATAGACGGCATGATAAGGACCGTGACCGACCTGTACATGTCGCACAGCAGCTTCATAAGGGACCCAAGGCTGCTGGCCAGGGCGGCCAGCGAGCAGAACCTGGTCAAGGGATGGAGCGACAGAAAGAAGGCGCTGCGGAAGCCAGGCGTCATAATAGCCAGCGCGGGCATGCTGAAGGGAGGGCCGAGCCTCTACTACTACAGCAAGATAGCCACAAGCGACAAGGACGCTGTGTTCCTAGTTAGCTACCAGGCGCCCGGCACCCCTGGAAGGCAGGCAATAGAGGAAGGGGTCTTCTTTGATGGCGAGAAGAAGCTGCCAGTGAAGGCCAGGCTCCAGCTGTTCGACTTCTCAAGCCACACTGACTGGCGCGGCGTGATATCAACGCTAAGGGGGCTGAGCGGCGTGAGGAAGGTTGTCCTAGTTCACGGGGAGCCCCAGGGGCAGCAGGCGCTGGCGAACAAGATAAAAGATGAACTTAACGTAGATGTAGTAATCCCGCAGAACGGCGACGAGATACCGCTGGAGTGAGGAACACTTAATACCTCGGCCAACTCAGCCTTTCCCTGATGTGGAATTTGCCGAGTGCTGAGCGAGAGCGATGAGGAGAGGGAACCTCGCCTGAAGGGCTTCTCACGCTTTCTGAAGGCTTAGCAGCCAGTTGGCGAACTCCAGGAAGCCGCTGCCCCCTCTCCTGCTGGCCACAAACTTAACTACCTTCTTAACGGCCTCCGAGGCGTCCCCTGGACAGCCCGAGACCTTGACGGCGCTGAGCATATCTAAGTCGTTCTCGCCGTCGCCTATGGCAGCTGCCTCGTCCGGGGTAACCCCTATCAGCTCGAGCGCCTTCATCAGGCCCTGGGACTTGCCCCTGCCAGGGTTTATGTGGACCGCATACCCGCTCCAAAGCACCTTCATGTTCTCCCTCGAGGCCAGCCTAGACGCCTCCTCCAGGAGCCTGCTGACATCCTCCCTGCTTAGGCCGCGAGGGACGTAGAAAGCTATGTCGTGGTGTCTGTAGGCGTTCTGCCAGCTCGGCCTCAGGCCCATGTTAACTAGCTGTCTCACCAATAGCTCTGAGGGCCTGCCCTCGCAGGCGTGGTAAACTTCGCCTCTGTACATAACTACGCAGCCGTTCTCGGCCACCACCGGCCCGCTTGAGCCTATGTAAACAGCTAGACCCGCAGTCACCGGGAGGCTGTTGCCCGACACCAGTATAACCTTCACGCCGCTGGCCTCGAGGGCCCTTATTCCCCTGATCGCGCTGTAGCTGATCCTCAGGTCCCCCCTCCTCAGGGTCAGCGTGCCGTCTACGTCAGTGGCCACTGCCCTTATGCCCATGCTGAGCACCATTATGTTAGCTCCTAAAAGTATTAAAGTCTCTACGTATTTTTAAAACAACTGAGGTATAGGTAAGGGAGGTCCCTAACGTTGAGTGACGTTATTGGACTGATCGCTAGGAGAAAGATAATCAATGATCCAGACTTCGTGCTCTCACAGATAAAGGACGGCGACGTAGTAGCAATATCTGGGTTCAACGAGATAACGTCGCCAGACTACCTGATAGAGAGGCTCTACAAGCTCTATGTGAAGACTGGACACCCGAAGGACCTCTTCATAATAAGCGACACGTTCCCTGGCACCCCAGGGAGGGGCCTTGACAGGATAGCGCAGATGATGTACCAGAGGGGGGACAGGGACTTCATTAGGGGCATGCTTGTGGCCTTCTACGGCTGGAGCGAGACGCTCCAGAAAATGATTAAGGAGGAGTGGTTTGAGGCCTACGCCTGGAGCATCGGGATACTGGCGTACTGGTTCAGGGAGGTGGGCAGCGGGAGGCCAGGGGTGCTGACCCGCGTGGGGCTTAACACCACGGCCGACCCCAGGTATGACGGCACGGCGCTCAACGAGACAGCCAAGGAGAGGAGGACCGTGAAGGTGCAGCTGCTCAACATAGATGGCAAGGAGTACCTGCTCTACACCGCGCCTAAGCCTAAGTTTGCGATGATAAGGGGGAGCACGGCCGACGAGGTGGGGAACCTCTCGCTCGAGGATGAGGTGGCCTTCGGCACCGTACTCAACATAGCTCAGGCCACAAAGGCTATGCCGGAGAAGGGAACTGTGATAGCGCAGGTGCTCAGGGTGGCCAGGTATGGCACCCTCAACCCCAAGTCGATTACTGTGCCAGGGCCCCTGGTCGACTACGTTGTAGTGGCGCCTCGCGAGTACCACAGGCAGTCCCACTCGTTCGACTACGACCCCATAGTGGCAGGCAGGGTCATACCGCCCGAGACGCCGCCCTCTGACACAGGGGAGCTCCAGCTCAACGAGAGGAAGGTAATAGCGAGGAGGGTCGCGCTTGAGCTCTCAAAGCTAGTTATGAAGTACGGCAGGCCCATAGTAGTTAACCTAGGTGTTGGAATTCCTGCCATGGTGGGCGAGGTTATGGCCGAGGAGGAGGCGCAGGACCTGATAGTGCTAACCGTCGAGTCCGGAACCTGGGGAGGCAGGCCCCTCTACGGCCCAGACTTCGGCGTGTCCATAGGCGCCTTTGCCGTGCTCTCAGTGCCTGACCAGTTCACCATGTATGAAGGCGGAGTCATAGACGCAGCCTCGCTGGGCTTTATGCAGGTTGACGAGAAGGGCAACGTGAACTCATTCTTCACTGAGGCCAAGATACCCGGCCCAGGCGGGTTCCCAGCGATAGCCTCAGGGTCGCCACACATATACTACGCGGGGCTCTTCACGGCCGGCAAGGACGTGAAGATAGAGGTGGAGAACGGCAGGCTCCACATAGTCAATGACGGCAACATAGTGAAGTTCGTGAAGAAAGTCTACAAGGTGGGCTGCTCGTCGAAGGTAATGCTTGACTCCGGCAAGAGCGTGCTTTACGTAACCGAGAGGGCCGTCTTCAGGCTGACCCCTGACGGCCTTGAGTTGATCGAGGTCGCGCCGGGGGTCGACATAGATAAGGACATACTGTCCAAGATGGAGTTCAAGCCAATAATAAGGAGGGAGCCAGAGATTATGGACAAGAGGATCTTTGAGCCCAGGAGGATGGGCATCAAGGAGGAGCTGATCAAGGCCATAAGGTCTTAACGCATGTTTCTTTTTCTTCCCTCAGCCTTAGCTTCTGCTGGGCTCGCGATGGGAACCTGTGAGGTTAAGGCAAGGAAGGGCCTTATAAGGGTCAGCGTTACGGTGAGCCAGGGCATCATAACGTCAGCCAGGATAACAGGTGACTTCATAGTGGTCCCTGAGGACGCCGTGCTCGACATGGAGGAGAGGCTAGTAAACGTAAGGGCGAGCAGGGATGATGTAAGCAAGGTGGTGAACGAGGCCATCAGGGGAGCCAGCCTGATCGGCTGCAGCGAGCAGGACTTTGTCGACGCAATCCTCTGCGCCGCGGGTGAGGCCGCTTGAAGCTGAGGGTTCTCCTGTTCGAGACGCCGGAGGACCCCTACATGAACCTTGCCTTTGAGGAGGCCATCCCAAGGGCTAGGGGCTGCGGCATCTCCCCTGACACGCTGAGGCTCTGGAGAAACCAAGGCGCAGTTATAATAGGTTACTTCCAGAGGGCCGAGGAGGAGGTCAACCTAGAGCAAGCCGATAGGCTGGGGATTAAGGTCGTCAGGAGGTTCACCGGCGGCGGCGCCGCGTACCATGACCTGGGCAACATAAACTACGCGCTATCCCTGTCGCTTAGCGAGAGGAGGGTTGCCAACCCGCTTGAGTATATATTTAGCGAGCTGATAAAGGCGCCGGTCGAGGCCCTCAGGGGGCTTGGGTTTAACGCGTCCCTTGAGAATGTCAATGATATAGTCGTTGATGGCAGGAAGGTCAGCGGTACAGCCGCGACCGTAGCCTGGGGCTCCATATTCTTCCACGGGGCTATGCTGGTCAACTCTGACCTCTCAAGGCTCGCGAGCGTCCTCAGGGTTTCGGTAAAGAAGCTGATAGACAAGGGGATCTCAAGCGTCAAGTACAGGGTCACTAACCTTTCATCGATAAAGAACGTAAGCGTCCAGGAGGTGGCGGACTCGCTCGCTAACTCTTTTGCCAAGCTGCTAGGATATGATGGGGTCAGGTATGAGATGCCCTCGTCCGAGGAGCTGGAGATAGCTAACGTGCTATATAACTACAAGTACACTTCTAAGGAGTGGAACTTTGAGAGGGCATCCCACAAGAGCTTTGCCACTGCCGAGGCAGAGATCAGTAAAATCTGTAGGTCCTAGCGTAACTGGCGGGCCATATGGGAACCCTTTTATTCCCACAGAAACTAATATTATGTTGTGAGAATATGAGTGCCCCGTCTGTGTGGAGCTCTAAGGTTAGGGACGTTGCTAAGCGTGAGGCTATTTCTTTGTCCCCTGACGCCTCTGTAATGGACGCGGCGAAGCAGATGTATAGTAACGGCGTCGGCAGCGTTGTAGTAACCAGCCCTGAGGGCAACGTGATAGGCATCTTTACTGAGCGCGACCTTGCCAGGGTGGTATCGCAGGGCCTCAGCTACGCCACCAGGATAGGGGACGTCATGACTAAGAACCCAGTCACCATATCTGAGGACGAGACGCTGAGCAAGGCTGTTGAGATCATGTCGCTGCACAAGATAAGGCACCTTCCAGTAGTTGACAAGGACGGCAAGCTAGTCGGCATAATAACAGCTCGTGACGTGGTGGACATAACCGAGAGGTACCTGGTCACCTTGTCCGCCTCCGAGTGAACCTGCCCGGGGTGAGCACGTCATAAGTTGACAGCAGGACAAAGACGTCTATTATAACTATGCCATAGACCTCCTCTACCGCGGTAGAGGGCCACCTCACCATTATTGCCACGGCAGGCGCTGCAACGCCTAAGGCCACCTCCGCAGAGCCCTTGAGCCTCAGGCCCTCTGCCAGGGAGCCGGCGCCCCATAATATCAACGACAAGTCCATCTGGACGAAGAACCAGGTCGAAACAAAGACGTGGGGGTACGTGCCCTCGTGGAACACGCCTATCATAGCCAGAAATATGCCGCCTACAGCCATAAAGGCTGCCGACGTAACTATTAACTTGTTGTCAGCCCTGTCAATTACGTAGGCCGCATAAGCTATTACGAGGACGGCCGTCGCCACCAGGCCGCAGTTGTAGATCCAAGGGAGCCTCGCATGAGGGCCGCCAAGGTCGCTCAGGGCGTTTCTTGTGAACACAAACCATGGATTCACCATAACCGAGGCCATTATCACTATCCACGCAAGTACAGCGGCTGCAACGCCTAGGAACGCGAGCCTTGACAGGGCTGCCCCCTGCCTAGGATGAGCTGTAGAGGTAAAAGTTCACGTAGGGGTACCCCCTTGACGCCCTGACGAGCTCCTCTGCGCGGCTCGTGTCCTTAAGCACCAGCAGCAGGTACCCCATGTTCATAGCTTCCTCGAGTCTTCCCTTCCTCGACAGCGACGCGAACCTCCTGTAATAGGACTCAGAGGCGTTGGGCTGCCTGCCGTTAAGCTTAAGGTAGGCGGAGACGTAGACAGGCACTGCCTTGCTGGAGCCTCCCATCAGCGCGGAGCCAGGCCCCACGGTCCTCTCTATCTCTGCCGCGTCCCTGACGGCCTGCTCAACGCAGTCCGCCAGCCTGTCGCACCTGAACACCTTGCCAAGCCTCACGCCCTCGACCGGCGGCCTCACGTCCCTGTTTAAGGCCTCCTCAAGCATGCTCTTGAACTGGGAGTCCGCCAGCTGCTCCCCTCCCCTGGCCCTGGCCGCGAGCGCCGTCTCTAAGATCCTGGCGACCTCGGAGGCCTTACTGCCCTCCCTGATCGAGTGCCAGAGGGTCACCGCGTAGACGTCAGGGTCGAGGTACTTCCTCTGTCTCCTCCACTCGGGCGAGAGGTAGACCAGCGCCACGAGGGACGAGTAGGGCACGTACCTGCACCCGTCGTTAGCGGCGCTAACGCTCAGGGAGGCCGCGCCTTCGCAGTACCTCAGGTAGACCTGCCTTCCCGCGGCGCCGCTGACGCGCCTTGCGATGCAGGTCCCGTCGCTGAGCTCTATGCACCAGCCTGCCGCCTCCTCGACGGCCTCCCTTGGTTTGTCGTACGCCAGCAGCGGGCCCTTGACGACCTCGTAGTCCAGCACGCCGGCGATCCGCAGCACCTCAAGGTACCTCACGAGACCCCACTCGCCGCCGACCAGGTTGAGAGGCAGCGGCACGGGCCCCTCCTTGACCTTCAGGTTCCTGTGAACCTCCTGGACCAGGCTCAGGACCCTGAACACGGCCAGGGGCTTCACCGCCTCCCCCTTGGCCATGGCTGACTGGGCTGCGGCGTCTGACGGGTTGTAGAGTATCACGCCCCTTGCCTGAAGGCCATCCCTGCCAGCCCTGCCAATTTCCTGATATAGGTCCTCCACGCTCTCGCTTGGGGCGACGTGCAGGGTCCACCTTATGTTGGGTATGTCGACCCCCATCCCAAAGGCCTTAGTCGCAACTACTATCCTAGGCCCAGAGCCCGTGGCTGAGGACCTGAGTATGAGCTCTTCAACCTCCCTCCTCTTCCTGTCGCCCATCTGGCCGTGATAGACCAGCACCTGCTCGCCCAGGCTCTTGGATATGTAGTCTGCGACGCTCTCGGCGTTGAGCCATGGGTTCGACCTGCTCTGAACGAACGGGACGAACACGACCCCTATCCACCTGCTCTGCACCGAGTCGGCCCACTCGACAAGCCTCCTGACAATTTCAACTGCGTCGTCCAGCCTCTCCCTGCCCGCCCTAGCTGGAACCACGTCAACGCTTATCTCAGGCCTTATGGGGGGAGCCCTGAGCACCACGGGCCTTGAGCTGTACTCTATGGAGAGTGTCTCCCTGGCCCCAAGGGATATCCTGTACTCGTCATAGCTGCCCATTCCAAGCTCGCTCATCACGTCCCTCACTATGTCAGGCGGCGCCGTGGCCGAGAGGGCCAGGATCGGGGGCCAGCCCGAGGTCCTCAGCTCCTTGAGCTGCCTGGCGGCGTACAGGTAGCTGGGCCTGAAGCTCAGCCCCCACCTCGACAGCGTGTGGGCCTCGTCGAGCACTACAAGGCTCGGGGAGCTGCTCAGCGCCTCAATGGCATAGGTCAGGTTGAAGCCCTCCGGAGTTATGTAGAGCAAGTCCAGGACCCCAGCCCTTGATGCCCTAAGTATGGGCCTCCTCATAGACGTGGGGACGCTGGAGTCTATGTAGAGGGCCCTGAGCCCCCTCTTCCTAGCGTTCTTTACCTGGTCATGCATGAGCGCCCTGAGGGGGCTTAGGACAACGGCCGTTGAGCCGATGCCCACGTCCTCAAGCACCTTAGCTCCGACCTGGAATATCGCGCTCTTCCCGGCCCCGGTGGGCAGTATAACGAAGACCGCCGTTGGGCTGCCGCTCGCAACCATCTTAAACAGCACTTCCAGGGCAAGCCTCTGGTACGACCTCAGCCTGAAGCCCTTTCCCCAAAGCCGCTGGAACTCCTCGTCAGCGTCCTCAAGCAGGTCGCTTACGTTAAGCCTTACTTCCTTCACCTCGTCGAGGTGAGGCGCAACCAGCTCCACGTCATCCCTTCTATCAAGGCCTAAAGCCCTTGACACAGCGAGGCCGCCGTTCTTAGCTACAAGCTCGACCACTTGGTCCACTGGGTCCCCGCGGGGCTCCCGCCCGTCACCACGCGATATCATTCTCTCGGGAAACACCAGGACTACCTTGTCCGCAACTCCTCCGAGCTCGTACATCTCAAGGTACTTGTCCCACCAGGTCACCCCGACGCCGCCGAAGAGGAACCACCTCTCCTCGCTGTCGTAGTCAGAGATGAGCAGGGCACCATATGTAGCCGACGCTGCCTTGGCCAGGGCCCTCGATGGCACTACTATGAGCGGCCTCTGGCCCCCAGAGACCATTGCAACTGCTGCCGCCAAGGCCTCCGAGACCCCCCTTAGGCCTCCTGGAAGGGCCTCGCCGTAGGCGATCACCTTGCCCTTGCTAGGGGCCTTCAGTCCTACCGCTGCTGCAAGACCTGGCGGCACGTACGAGGCTGCCTCCAGCGAGACCTCTGGGTCCGCGTCGCAGCTCACCCCTAGCCCCTTCAGGACGTCAGCCTCGTCATCGGGTGGCCTAAGGCCGCCTGCGCACTCGGCGTAGCCCCTCGCGCACAGCAGCTTTGCCCTGACCCCCCTCAGGCACCCCAGGTCCCATGGCTCGACCTGGGACCCTGGCCCCGGCGGCTCTGAGCTCTTGACTAACGACGCCATTAAGACGTCTGCCAACGACCTTGCCGTGAGCCCGGCCCTCGAGTTCCTCATAGCCCTCAGCGGGTCGCCTCCCCTGTAGCTGAGGGACTTAGCTGAAACGAGGACCACGTAGTCCCTCACCCCTTCAAGCCTGCTCACGTCTACTGAGAACGGCCTCCAGACCCTCCTGCCGGCCTTAACTCTGTCAGTAACTATTACATTGTCATCGATGCTCTGGGGCTGCCTTACGATGTCTGAGACTAGGTCCCTTAGCTCCCTGAGCTCCTTGGCCCTGCTGACCCCCTCGGGAAGCCTTGACCAGTCGACGCCAACACTATCAAGCACGTCAACAGATCTCGCGGCAGCGGCCAGCACTATGTAGGTAGGCGGCATGAGGGGGTTGAGGTCGAGGTCGTAGGCAAGCGAGCTCAGCTGCGGTCTCACGTCGGGGTAAGCTGTGCTCACCAGGAGCCTTGCATCTATTGAGTTGCCCAGGCCGCAGCTTCCCCACGATATTATTAAGCCAGCCCCTGAGGCCGACGCTATGCTGCTTATCACCTCTTCGGCTGGCGGCGACCTCCACTCGCTGCCGGGCGGCGGGACCCTGGACACGACGCCGTCCACCATGACTTCATAGTATGGGTCCTCGCACACAGCAACCATCAGCTTAGAGCCGCCGAGCAGCTTTGGGCTCTCCCCCAGGAGCCTGGAGGCCTCGGCCTCCCACTTGGCGAGGCCCAGCCCCAGCAGGTAGGCCCTTGCCCTTGCCACTGACGCGGAGCTTACCGAGCAGCCCCTTGAAGCTAGGTAGATTACGTCCTCGTAAAGGCCCAACGATATCAGCTTCTCCGCGAGCTCCTCGGACCTCCTGGGGCACCTGCTGAGGGACCTAACTATGGCCGAGACCTGCTGCCTCTCAAGCCCAACTGACTCAGGGCTGTCAGCTACGCTGACCAAGAAGTCTGGGTTTAGCCTGAGCCTAATTGACGCTATCAGCCTAGCTAAGTACCTCTTCCTGTAGGCTGCGTATCCCGCTACCCCTGCGACCGCTGCGCCAGCTGCTAACGCTATCGCTGGCTCCAAGCCTCGCACGCTCTGAAAAGGGTATTAGTTGGCTGGCTTAATTGGAGAGAAAGCTCAAAGGCTTATAGCGTCAGACGTCGACTAGGACTACCATGCCATCCATGAGGAACCTGTAGAGCTTCCTCACGGTGGACTCCTTTATGCCAACTACCTTTGCCACGTCGCTCTGGCTTACCTCATACCCGTGGAGCCTGGCGACCAGGTACACTGAGGCGGCGGCTATGGCCTCAGGTCTCTTCCCATAAGGCGTCTTCCACGTCACCTCTAGTGACTTCCTTATGAACTCCAGCGCCTGTTGCCCTATGATGGGCGGTAGGTTAAGGGTGGACGTTATCCTATTAATATAGGTTGACGACCTCTCGAGCAGCCTCTTGGCGCCGCCCGAGGTGTCGACTAGGCCCTCAGCCGGTGACAGGGCGCCTGAGTCGTACAGCTTTCTCAGGCCTTCCCACAGGTCGTTGTCGTTTATATCAAAGAACTCCTCTATCTCGCTCTGCGATATGGCTATGTTGTACATCTGTACTACCTTCCTCAGCGCGGCGGCAACCACCTTGTTTGCGTCCCTGCCAATAGGGCCCTTTGCGCTGTTAACGTATGCCTGGAGTATAGTCCCGAGGGCCTGCTTTGCGCTCTCGCTCAGCTCGAAGTGGGAGGCCGCCCTCTTGGCGATCTCGAACACGCTGACCTTAGGCGCCTCGCCCCTCAGCAGCGGGTGGGCCTTGCTTATCTTCGACCTCAGCTTCATGACCCTCTTGAGGGGGGACCTGCTCCTGGGCGCGTTTAGATATGAGACGCCTATGCCTTGGTCGTGCCTCAGGTTGTCGTTTGACACCATCGAGCGGTCTGCCGTCCCCTTAGAGCTCGACTGGCTCACCTGCCTGTAGTCAGGCGACTCGCTCAGCACCGGCTCGTCAAGTATGAAGCCACACCTAGGGCATACGAGCACCCCATTATCATATATCATCTCGGTCCCGTCCCTCGGGCACCTCACCATGGCCTACCACCTCCTACCGTGATGGTGCCTCCGCCCTCTCCTCGCTGGCACGATCATGTATAGCTCCTCGCCTTCTTTGACGCTAAGGTTCCTGTAGAGCTTGACGACGGCGTAGGGCGACGTAACGTTGCCTATTATGTCTGACGCGAGGCCTACCCTGTCGCCTGTGCCAGTAACTACGGTGGCCCCCTGCCTGAAGAGCTTCGGCTCCGCCTCAAGCCTGACAACTGCGAAGCCCTTGGGCGTGCTAACGACCCTGCCCAGCTTAACGGAGAAGCTGTCGCTCAAGGCAAAGTCAGCCCCTTCTCCAGGTAATATTGCGCCTGACCCCCTACTAGAGGGGTCCCACGGGTAAACTAAGGTTAACGATGGGCTGCGCACGGCCGCTCTAAGGCCTACTGATGGCCGCCGTGCTTAGTGATATGAGTAGTAAACCTGAATAACATTATAATACCCGAGCCCAAATAGCGACTGACCAAGACCCTTAAGGGCTGGCCGCGGCTGCCTAGCAGAGGCTTACTAAGGTATCTTATAGGCCTTCCAATGCCTTTCAGCCTTGAAGCCACCTATGGTCCTAGATCTATGCGAGCCTGCTAAGAAACCAAGGGTAGTCGAGACCTACATAGGCCTCAGAGGCCAAGGCCAACGATTCGCTGCAGCCTTGGAGTGCCACGGTCCATGGGCTGTACACAGGCTAACTCCGTGAGGGCCCTCACTGCTACAGCAGGAGGTCAACGATGGCAGTCGCTATGGCTGTAGCAGGGAGCCCAGGTCAGACCTAGCCCTCGCAGAGGCGTTGCCCACGAGGGGGTCGCCGTGGCCCGGCAGGAGCACGTCAAACTCAAGCGACAGGAGCCTCCTGACAGACTGTACGGCCCTGTCCATGTCTGCTGTGAACTGGGGAGGCGGCCCCTGAACCCTCCCGTCCCTGAAGTTAAGGGTGTCTCCCGCGAAGAGCCTTGAGCCGTCATATAACGCTATGGAGCCTGGCGTGTGGCCTGGGACGTGAATGACCTTAAGTCCCTCAACTTCATCCCCGTCGTTCAGCACGCCGTCTGGCCTCACCGGCTTAAACCACCTGTACGCCTCGACGGCCTCCCTGGGGGCAGTGCTTGGGAGCTGGGGCCTTAGGAGGCCCTCAAGGTATGGCGCGTCGTCCCTGTGAATCAGTATCTTAGCACCGGTCAGACGCCTTAGCGCCTCAGCGCTGCCTGAGTGGTCCAGGTGATAGTGGGTGAGCACTATAGCCTTTACGTCCGAGGGCTTTAGGCCAACCAAACCCAGGAAGCTGATCACGGCCTGCTCCTTCCCAGGTATCCCAGTGTCAACTATTATTGCGCCACCCTCCTGCACGACCACGTATATGTTGCCGTTAGTCTCCTGTACTGGTATCCTGTAGAGCCCAGGCACTACCTGGGACATTTATCTCGCCTGTATATATACAGGTTTTAGAAATATAAAAAGGCTCGCCGCCCTGCGGCTGGAACCGCTTTTAAGGCCACCCGTGTGAAAGCCCTTTCGGCGCGGTGATGAGTCTACCTAACTATGAGCCCAGATGATTAACACCTACCCACCTGAGCGCCAAGTTGAACACCCCTTATTTTAGGGTCGCCAATGGTGGCTTAGGAGCAACATGTGGTACGAGCTAGGCGTCGCCTACATAGCAGGGCTGTCGGTAGTCGACTTCATGATATATAATTATATAGGCTTCAAGACGAACGTGAGCGACGTAGACTACGGCATAATAGGAGGCCTGTGGAGCGCTGTATTCATAGCTACCAGCGAGCTGCTGGGCAGGCTGGCGGACAGGGGCAGCTACAGAGGCCTCTCAGAGGTCTCGCTAATATTCTTGGCGATGGCGGCCGCCGCCTTTGCGCTGTCCAGGAATAACGTAGCTGTCCTGGCCGCGGCCTACATGTTCCACGCCGTGGCCGTGTCAACAGCTAACCTTGGGTTCTCCGCAGGCCTCTTTGAGATGAGCCCTGACAGCGAGTGGGAGTCCAAGAGCTATGGCCAGAGGCTTGGGCTGTTCGGACTAAGGGGCCTCGGACTCCTGATCATATCGTTGGCGCTGCCCTTCATATCAGCCTTTGGTCTAGTGGAGGCTGTTGTCATTGCAGGGGGCCTCGTGGGTCTCGCCTTCGTGATAGCCCTCCCCAGGGAGTGGCCCCTGTTCGAGAGGAGGCTTCACGGGATCCTCACGTCGCTTACCTATGTCTCAGCGTACAGGAGGGCTGTTGAGTACTTCGCCTATGGCAAGTATGGCCTGCTGTCGGAGGTTCCAACAAGCCTGAGGCGCGGGCATGCGACGCTCAGCCTGCCTCTCTCGGCGCTGTTCACGACATTCGTGGGGGACTATTATGTAACTGCACTCCCCCTTGTCTTAAGGGACATAAACATAGGGCTCAGGGAGTACGCCATAGCGTTTGGCGTCGCAGGTCTTTCGGCCGCCGCAGGCCTTGCTATACTGGGCTCGATGGGCGAAAACAAAGCGGTTACTTCGGTCGGAATAATAGCCAGGGGGGCCTGGGCAATACTTGCCATAAGGTTCATCTCCTCAATCGCAGGGATAGTAATGTACATATCTGTGCTCGTGCTGCTCTTCAGCCTCCTTGACGTCTCCCTTTACAAGATGTACATAAAGGCCAGCGGCGGGTACGGCGTCCACCAGTACATGGTTCTAAGGGAGATGGGGTCACTCATAGGGTCCATAGCTGGTGGCGTGGCCCTGAGCGAGGGGCCCGTAGTCTTCATCGCGACCCCAGCCGTTGCCACTGCGGCGGCGGCCCTTTCCTTGTTGGCGTAACGGCGCCCAACACATTTTTATGTACCGCGGCAAACTTACACGTGAAGCCTTATGCTCTCTATAGCGGCTCAGGCAGGGGTTACCGCTGCCCTAGCTCTCTGGGTCGCAGCGGTGGTTCTGTGGATATCTAGGTTGGTCTACACATACGCGATGAGCAGGGGCCTGAACGATACCATATCTAAGTACATTTCAAGGAAGACTATTCACATATTGGGCGGAGGGGTCACGGCGGCCGTGGTGCCGGTGGTCTACGCTCAGCCCTGGTTCCCGCTCGCGTCCGCTATTGCGATTACTGGCTACCTTCACTATAGGAGGGCTAAGAACATTATGTCGTGGTTTCAGGAGGAAAACAACGCCTATGAGGAGCACTTTGCCCTGATGTGGGGGCTCGTCATACTCCTCTCATGGCTAGTCGTAAGGAACCTCACCCTTGGCGTGGTTTCGGCCATGTTCATGTCAGTAGGCGACGGGATCACGGGAATAGTGAGGGGGCTGAGGGGGGTCAGAGGGAAGGCCTGGTCAGGGACCTTAGCAATGCTGGCAACGTGCGTCCTGATAGGCTTCTACTACTTAGGCCTCTCAGGCGCCGTCGGGGGAGCGATCGCGTCCATAGCTGAGAGGGTTGAAGGCGTAGATGACAACATAACTGTTCCCATAGCCTCCTTCCTGGCCATACTGTTAGTTAGGTACCTTGTGCACTTTTAGCTGACCCCAGCGTGAGCCCCGCCCTCTCGTGGACGACTCTGCGGCCCCTCATGGCTGACGCCACCGCTGCCACGAGGACTATTATTGACGATATGACCAGCGTGAACCTCAGCGCGTACATGAACGGAGGCGCTATCACCTTGGGGAACCAGGTGTTGCTCAGGACCACGCTGACGCCTGAGGGGTCCGAGCTCGTTATGCTTGACACAACGCCCTGCGGGAGGCTGGAGAGAACTACCTTCATTGGGTTATAGCCTAGGAACGCCGCGAACAGCGCAGCGGTTGGAGGTATCTTGGAGACCTCCTCGGCTATGGTCACAGGGAACCCGGCGCTGACCAGCGAGCTGTATATCGCTGATGGAAGCCTCGCCTCAAAGGCACTGAGCAGTAGGGAGAAGTACATAGCTATGCTGACAGTGTTTGCCAGGCTTGTCATTACAGACCTCATGCCTGAGGCGACCCCCCTGTGTTCTGGGGGCACCGAGTTCATTATTGATGCCGTGTTGGGCGCCACGAACATTCCGTTGCCGACGCCCACCGCAAATAGCATTACAGCGAAGGGCAGGTAAGAGAAGTCGTACTTAAGCGTGAGCATTGAGAGCATCGCAGCAAAGGCCACAAGCATGCCGGCGGTCGCGAGCTCCCTGGCGCCGTACTTGTCTGACAGGGCCCCGCTGACGGGGCCCAGCGCTACGACGCCCAACATCATCGGCAGCATGTAAATCCCGGCCCAGAATGGCGTTGAGCTGTAGCTGTAGCCGTGAAGCGGCAGCCATATGCCCTGCAGCATTATTGTAAGCGTTATCATAAGCCCTCCCAGCGCCAGGGACGAGAGCAGGGCTGCCAGCACGCCCGCGGAGAACTGCCTCGACCTGAAGAGCTCAAGCCTGAACATCGGGTACTGAACCCTCATCTCTATTAGCGGGAACACCGCAAGGACTGCCGCGCCTGATACCATGAGAGCAAGGACCCTTGGGCTCTCCCACCCCATGGGCTGCCCGTTGTACGGCTCCAGGGCATAAGTTATCCCTGCCAGCAGGAGCACAAGGCCTCCGACCAGGGACAGGTTGCCAGCTACGTCAACTTTCTCCCAGGTCCTGGGAGTCGACAGCTCCTTCAGCCTAAGGTAGGACCACACAGTGCCGGCCACCCCGAAGGGCACGCTTATTATGAACACAAGCCTCCAGTTGACCGTGGCCAGGACGCCTCCGATTACTAGGCCTATGAGGCTCCCAAGCATGCCGGCGACCTGGTTTATGCCAAGGGCCCTTCCCCTCTCGCTTATTGGGAACGCGTCCGTTATCAGCGCGGAGCTATTGGCCATCATGAAGGCCGCGCCGACGGCCTGTACCATTCTAAAAGCTATCAGCTCCGACGCTGCTATGGCGCCTTTCCCAGGTGTTATTGAGAGGAGCACGGAGCCTACGGTAAATATCATGAAGCCAAGCCTGTACAGCCTGACCCTCCCATACATGTCTGACAGCCTGCCGAAGGACACAACTAATGACGAGGACACCACGCCGTAGCCCATCAGCAGCCAGAGCAGGTAGTCAAAGGAGCTGGGGGCCAGCGGGTTTAGCTGGATTCCCCTAAATATGGCTGGCAATGAGATCAGCAGCACAGTACTGTTGATCATGGCCATCAGTATTCCAAGGGTGGTGTTTGTCAACACGGTCCACTTGTACTCCATGAGTCCTCACCACTAGCATACCTATCTATCGGCATCCTACCTATTGGATCTCTTTAACCTGAGTTTATAAACATTTACTTTTATATGAATAACTTAACATTTAAAAATAATCAAAAACCTTTGCCTACATTGCTTAACTTCCCTTAGGCGAGCCCAGCGCTACATTAGCAAGCGGTGGCAGCCTTGCAGCAGATAAGGGTCGGCTGCTGCGGCTGGTGCATGGGGAGAAGCAAGTACTACTCAGAGCTTACGGCAATTGAGCTCCAGGACACGTTCTACGACAGGCCAGACCCTGACAGGCTTTCCAGGCTAAGGAGCGAGGCGCCCGAGGGCTTCAGGTTCACGATGAAGGCCTGGCAGGCCGTGACTCACCCGCCCGATAGCCCAACGTGGAGGAGGGCCAAGGAGAGGCCAGGCCCTGAGGTCGCAGATAAGATGGGGCTGCTGAGGACCACCAAGGAGAACCTGGAGGCATGGGACGTCACGGCAAGGGCCGCCAGGGCCCTGGGCGCCTCGCTAGTTGTAGTCCAGACGCCCCCCTCGTTTGGGTTCAGCGAGGATAACGAGAGGCAGGCTGCCGAGTTCTTCGCTACCGTCAGCACTAAGGACTTTGTAATAGGCTGGGAGCCCAGGGGGAGCTGGAGGAACCACCTGGACGCCGTGGCCAGGGTCCTGGAAAGGTCGGATAACGTGGTCCACGTGGTGGACCCGCTAGTTCTCAGGAGCGTTAAGTTTACGCCTGTGGCGTACTTTAGGCTTCACGGTCTTGGCAGGGGCGAGGTCAACTACAGGTACAGGTACACAGAGGACGACCTCCGCAGGCTCATTAACGAGGTCAGCAAGTACGCGGCCGCAGCCGAGGTCTACGTGATGTTTAACAACGTCTACATGAAGGACAACGCCAGGGAGCTCATAAACATGCTTAAAGCTCAGGCCTAGCTGGCCCTGATCTGCGAGCTTACTCGCACTGACCTCTGGACCACCGTGGCAACCGACAGCAGGAGGAGGGCTGCCATTATTATGTCGTCAACCCTCACCAGCCCAAGGGGCAGGAGGAGGGCCATAACGAACGCTATTATAAGCCTCTCGCTCCTCTCTATGATGCCAACCCCCTCCATCTTTATGCCCAACAGCTCGCCCTTAGCCCTTGAGTAGCTTATCATAAGCGAGAAAGCCAGCGTCATCATTGTAAGGTAGGCGTTTATGCCAGCCATGGCTAGCGCCAGGAATATGAAGGCGTCGCTGACCCTGTCTGTCATCGAGTCAAGGTAGGAGCCGAACCTTGAGGTGGTCCCCGAGGCCCTGGCTACGGCGCCGTCCAGCACGTCCATCAGTGCTGACAGCGCCACCAGCAGCGGCAGCGCCCAGAGCCTCCTCAGCTCAACTGCCAGGGGCGATACAACTGCCAGCGCGAGCCCCGTGTACGTTATGTAGTCAGCCTTCACCCCTGCCCTGCTGAGCGCCTTGCCAACCGTAGCAGGGGCTATGGAGTTGACGAGCTTCCTCAGCTTACCTAGCAAGCCTGTTCACCAGTCCCTCGGCGTCGCCTACGGGGTGCACCTCATAGCCCCTTGCCATAGCGAACCTAACCAGCCTCTTAAGCTTAGCTAGCACGCCAGGCCCTGTCCCCCACGATATGTCTGGCCTTGGGTGCCTCATGCCGCTCACCTCCCATGGGTGAACAAATACTGTTATGGCTGGCAGGGGGCTCAGGGCCTCGAGGTAGGCCCTCAGCGCCCACCAGGGCAGCCTTATTACGCTGCTGGTGAAGCTTGCCGGAACCCTCACCAGGCCCTCCTCTATGAAGGGCCTCTGGGCAAAGGGCGGCTTGTACGACGCCAGGCTTGAGTCAACCCTCACGCCCTCCTGCCTGAGGAGCCCCAGCAGGTCCCTTGGCAACTTAAGGTTGGGGGCCCTGAACGACTTGACTTCATATATGTCCCTGAGGACCTTAAGGGACCTCAGCACCTCCTCAACAGCCTCGCTGCGCGGGATCCTGTCAAGCCTCCTGTGGGTATACCCGTGTGAGCCTATCTCGTGGCCCCTCTCAGCCATCAATGATATCAGGCCTGGGTACCTCTCGGCTATTCTTCCGACTACGAAGAAAGTGACCTTAACGTTAAGCTCGTCCAACATATCTAGTATAGCAGGAAGGCCTTCACGAATGCCCCTCTCAGTTGCAAAGTAGGGCGGCGCGTCCTGCTCCACGTCTGAAGACAGGAACAGCACCTTTCTTGGACCTGGAGGCCCTCTCGTTGTACCTGAGCTTTCTGTCAAAGCACCATTCCCCCTTCTTAACAGGGTCACCGACCAACAGCCTAAATAACCTATAGGCTAGGAACCTCCTGTCGCTGACGCAGCACTTATCCTGCATGGACCTACGGTACACGTCCAGGTACCTTGGAACCACCGCCCTACAGTCGAACTGAACGGCCTTGAGCGCGGCCTCCTGGGACAGCCGCCTCCTCAGGGCCTCGTCGCTGCTAAGCCTAACTATCATTCTAGCCATCTCCTCTGGCCCGTTAACTATGGCTCCATTAACCATGTGGTCCACAAGGTCCAGCACGCCTGGGCTGCTGTAAACTACTACTGGAACCCCGAGGGCCATGGCCTCAAGCACCGAGATGCCAAAGGACTCCCTGTAGCTTGTCAGGACGAACATGTCTGCCGAGGCCAGGATGCCCGGCAGCCTCTCCCTCGGCATAATGCCGAGCATCCTCACGCGGCCGTCAAGTCCCTCCCTGCCCAGGGTCTCCCTCAGGTCCCTGGCGAGCGAGCCGTCGCCTATTACATAAAACACCGCCCTAGGAAGCTCCTTTACCACCAGCCTGGCGACCGCGGCTATCTCCAGCGGGTTCTTGCGGGGAGAAAGCCTTGACGTTATTATTATTGACGGGTCACCGTCCACGGGGACCTCATCGTTAGACTTGGCCAGGGAGCGCCACCTCTTTATATCAATACAGTTAGGCACCACCTCGGCAGGCCTCCCGCTAACCCTTGATATGTCTAGGGCAGCAGCCCTTGAGACGCCGGTCAGCTCGGCGGGCCACTTCAGCGCGTACCTCAGCAGCGTCCTTGCAAGTGGGTTAAGCGAGCTGCCTATCAAGGAGTGGTTTGTCAGAACCACAGGAACTCCAGTGCCCCCAGACGCTATCATGGAGCCCAGCAGGCTCAGCGTGGAGCTCAGCCCGTGGGCGTGGACAACGTCGACAGCGTTCCTCTTTATGAACAGCGCTGCCTTGGCCACGGCCAGCGGGTCGTAGGTTACGTCGTCTCTTGCCAGGAGCCCGGTCCGCACCCGATATACGTAAAAGCCCTCCCTTAGCTCAAGCTCTGGCATCACGTTATTGACCCTGTAGGAGTGTGATACGACAAAGACCTCATGCCCCTCCCGCGAGAGACCCCTTGAGAGCTCATCTATGCTTACCTCGACGCCGCCAACCCTTGGCAGAAACCAGTCGCTGAGCATCACGATCCTCAGAGTCTCCACCTGCCTGCCACCCCGTGCCTGGCCTGCCTCAGCACCCTGAAGGTGCCGCTGCTCACGAGCACTCCAAGTCCAACGAGGGATGGGATCACTGTGTCGACGACCCTGAGCAGCGCTATGAACACAAGTATTGAGGTGACGCCGTAACCCATGATCTTCAGGGTGGCCAGCAGGCCTAGGTCTAGGAACCCCAGCCCGGCGGGCATCGGGCTGATGGAGGCAACCCTCATAACCACATACACTGTGATGAGATCTAGGAGCGCAAGGGCTACTTCAGAGTAAAGGGCCAGGACCCAGACCTTGAACATGTCCAGTACTATTATTGAGGCGCTGATCGCCGCGTAGGATAGCATGACCTTCGGCCTCCTGGCGAGCTGCCTTAGGCTGTCGGCTAGGTCGGCGACAAACCCCCTTAGCCTGTCACTTAATGCGGGTGGCTGCACGCCATACATTACAGCTGCAGCTAATGCACCAGCCGCGAAAAAGTGCCTAATAACAACTACCATTATGAGGGCGAATATAACTAACGACTCCATGCCCCACTCCATCATCGTGGCAGCCATTACGGCGGACCTCCTGCTGTAATCTATGTCTAGGTAAGCCATCCTGAACGCCTCCTGGGCCGCCTTTCCCGCCGGCAGGAAGTTGCCTATGGGAAAGCTGGACACTATAGCCACTAGGACCTTAGAGTAGGGGGCCCTTATGCCTAGGGCTGATAGGCCTAACTTCCACCTGGCGGCCCACAGCAAAGTTAAAACGAGGTTTATGGCTGAGCCTATAGCTATCGCCACGCCGGCTCGCTGGACCTCGCTTAGCAGCGGATCCAGATAATGTGCTAGCAACGCTAGTTGCCTTCGCTTGGCCTAGGCAAGTAGCGCAATAAAAGCGTACTCCCAGCAGGCTCAGCGGCTTAGGCGCCGCTAACGGATGTCACGTGTACCTGCCGCCGTTAATTCCTAAAATTTGTCCCGTGATGTTTAGCGAGAGCTCAGGGGACGCAAGGAAGTATATGGCCTCGGCCACCTCCTCCGGCTTAATAATTCTCTTCAGAGGGTGCATCTCCTCGACAGACCTCCTGCGGGCTGGGTCTGAGAGTATGTCTGCAACCATGTCCGTCTCAACAAAGCTGGGGGCCACGGCGTTCACTCTTATGCCGTACTTGGCCAGCTCCACCGCCAACCTCTTGGTCAGCTCTATCACGCCCGCCTTAGCGGAGCAGTAGGCGACGCTCGCGAGTACGTTGCCAGTCTGGCCTGCTATGCTGGCAAGGTTTACTATCGATGCCCACGGCGCCCTCTTAAGGAGCGGGAGCATAGCAGAGCTCACCATGAATGGCCCCGTGAGATCTACGTCTATCACCCTCCTCCACGTCTCAGGAGTCATAGCCTCAAAGTCTGTGTAGTCTATAATCCCTGCGTTATTTACTAGTACGTTAACGTAGCTGAACCTCTTCTCCAGCTGGCCTACGAACTCCTTGATGGAGCTCCAGTCACTCACGTCAACCTGATATGCTGACGCCGAGCGGGCGCCTAAGCTTAACGCGTCCTTCACCGTCGCCTCGGCCGCGTCCTTCCTGGCCCTGTAGGTTAGCACCACGTCATAGCCCTCCCTAGAGAAGCGCAGCACAGTTGCCCTCCCTATCCCCCTGTCGCCGCCTGTGACGACCACGACCTTGCTTGCGCTCCCTGACGACATTTACAACACCCTGCTACCTTGTCTGCCACGTTAAAATATCATGTTCAGATGTGCAGGTTAAGGACCTTAAATATCATGTAGATGCCTACCAGCACGATTATGATTCCATAAGCCTTTTGAAGCGTGTTCTTAGGCGCCTTCACGGCTAGTGATGTGCCCAGGTAGCCGCCGCCTATGCCTCCGAGCACGTAGAGAACCGCTATAAGGAACAGCGTGTCGCCGTAGAACGCGTACTCCAGCCCGCCAGCGACGCCGAAGGTTCCAACGCTTATTAGCGACGTACCTATAGCCCTAGCTATGCATAGCCCTGAAGAGAACATCAGCGCAGGGACTATCAGGAAGCCGCCGCCTATGCCGAAGTAGCCGCTTATGAGGCCTACCACGAACCCAGCCCCAGCTACGGCCATGACTACCTTGCTGGTCAGCCTGGGGCACTTGGCGTAGGCCTCGACAACCCTTGAGACCTCCTCGTGGGTCCCAGCCTTAACTGAGCTCCTGAAGAACCCCACATACAGACCCAGCACTATCATGGCTATTGCAAAGTACAGCAGGAGCCTGTTGCCGGGCGTTATGTGGCCCAGGTAGGCACCCAGCAGGGTCCCCACAACTCCTACGCCAGCGAAGAGGCCGCCAACCTTAGGGGAAACGTTCTTCTTCCTAAGGTGCATGTATGAGTTTATGTAGGCGTTGACGCCGACCGCCAGCGCCGTCGTTCCTATAGCTATGTGCGCGGCGTTAGGCACCGTGTCAAGCCCTACGAAGTAGAGCAGCAGAGGCACAGCCAGTATTGATCCTCCACCGCCTATGAGGCCTAACGAGAACCCGACAACTATTCCTGATACAACTGAAAGGGCGTACTGAAGGGGGGTCAGCGCGACCGCTACCATACCCTATTGCACCTCCTACTTCTTCCTTTACCTTTTATTCTAATAGCTTAGTTTGTAAAGCACTGACTTTATACATATTTAGCTCATAATTAAATATATTTGACTTACACAATTTGTTAAGAGCTAAAATGCTCGTTAGATCCACCCCCTTCAGTAATATTGTTAACGCTCCTTTTAACCATATAGTGCCTAGGATGTCCTGTAACTTTAGCCAAGCACAAACAGGGTGGGTGAGATGGCAGGAGAACTTCATATTATGTCCAGCTTCTTCAGCTCTGCAAGCAAGTCATAGTAGGCCTCTATCTTGCTAGTGTTCCTGGTCCCCCTTGGACCTGGCATCTTCATGTAGAACCTATTAGCTGTAGCGTAGCTGCCGTGAACGCCACGCTCGACGAGAGACTTGGCAACAGGTATAACTGAAGCCATGAGGCCCGCAAGGTTAGACTTGTCATTAATCCTGGCGTTGACTATTACCTCGTCATGAAAGCCTCCAAAGGACTCGTACTCTATGTGCATCGAAACGAACTTCCTGTCTCCCAGCGGCTCCAGGTAGCCTGTTGGCTTTATATAGTGGGGCGCGTCATACCCAAGTATGTCGGATACCATGCTTCCCTTCGTCACCTCCTTAGAGTGGTTCCTCTCGGGCTCCGTCAAGCTGAGGAAGTCAGAGTTGCCGCCTATGTTGAACTGAGCTATAGAGAGTACCTTCCTTCCCCTCTCGGCCATGTGCTCGAGCAGGTCCGCCGTCAGCGGCGTCGCGCCTGTGGCTGCATCATCGCCGAGCACAAGCGCGCCAACCTTCTCATACCTGGTGACGACCCCAGGGCTGTTTGCGGCAGGAGGAGGCGTAAGGTTTACGAAGGCTGCGGCGTGCCCAGTCCTCCTGACGTACTCTGACACAGCGTAGGCGTAGGTCAGCGTCGCTCCTCCTGTACACGACGTGGCCATCTTTATGAACTCGCCCTCGCTCTCGGCGAACTTCATGGGCTCCGTAGTTATTACGTTAACCACAACGTCAGGCCTTAGCTTGGTGAGCTCTGACACGAACTCATCTATGGCCTGCTGCACATCTCCCATAGCTTGTTCGAGCCCTAACGCGTCTATAGGAAGCCCATTGGTGCTACTGCAGTGAAGCCCCCTCGACACATATACGTCCTTGAGGCTCCTTGGGATGCTGCTCATGGGGACCAGCTTGGAAGCTATGGAGTACATGTCCTTGCCAACCTTGGAGTTGTCCACATCAAAAACACCAACGACTTCTATGTCCTCTGGGCCGTAGCTCTTAATTATGCCATGCAAAGGTATGCCAACGGGCTCTATCTCCTTAGCCTTCAGCTTCTCAAGACCAGCCATGAAGTACGACGCGCCGGCGCCGGCGCCCAACAGCACGGTCCTTATGCTCAACCCTTTGCGCCCGCTCACCTGTGTCACC
>CAYFFU010000001.1:1493-30504 GCA_964342665.1 uncultured Desulfurococcales archaeon | reverse complement strand
TCCCTTGCCTCTGAGGCCGCCTTAACCATGTTAACCAGCTTTGCCTTAGCAACCTCGCGAGGCAGCGGCTTCAGGCCGCAGTCTGGGTTGATATAAACCTTCTCAGGCGGAAGTATTCCTAGCTTCATTAAGTTATCAATAGCTGTCTTTATTTCCTTCACGCTCTCCACCTGCATGCTGTGAACGTCTACGACTCCAAAGCCGAGCTCCTTATTGTAGCCGTACTCCTTCAGGTACGGCAAGAGCCTGAAGTTGCTGTTCTTGAACTCGAGCGCAAACTGGTCCACTGGGTACTCCATTATGTAGGGCAGTATCCTCTCCAGCCTTCCGTAGCAGATGTGAACTATCCTCTTAGCGTCGAGCCCATTGAACACGTATTTAAGCGCCTCACCGGCCAGCTCGGCCTCCTCCCTCCAAGGCCTTGTTGACAGCGCAGGCTCGTCAACCTGTACGAACTTGGCGCCGGCCTTAACTGCGTCCTCAACCTCCTCCCTAATAACCTTGGCTAGTGCCATGATAAGCTCTGACCTGTCCTTGTAATAAGTGTTAAAGCTCCACTCCATCATAGTGTAGGGGCCTGTTATTATAAACTTCACAGGCCTGCCGCCACTTATCGAGCTCGTGAAGAGCCAGTCGTCTATTGCAAGCCTTGAGGTCCTCCTTAGCTCGCCCCTTATAATGGGCTTTCTAAAGTACATGTTGTCATAGATTCTCACCCACTCACCCTCGGCGTAGCCGCTTACCCTCTGAGCGAAGTAGACCACCATGTCTTCGCGGGACTGCTCCCCATCGCTTATTATGTCGACCCCGGCTTCAAGGTAGTCCTTCACGACCTCAGATATAGGACCCCTTATTAGCCTGTGGAACTCCTCCTCAGAGATCTCGCCCCTGTCTCTCCTCCTTATAATCTCAGACGCCGAATTTACCTTGGGGTAGCTCCCTATCACCGTGGTTGGGAACTTCCTGGGTACCTGGTAGCTCATCGCGCTCACACCTCCGCGCTGAGCCTGTTGAAGATCTCAGAGAGTATGTAGGCCTTTCTCAGACTATATGTGTAAGGTATTACGTCGAACCAGGTCGTGGTGGTGAGGCCTACCTCGTCACCTACCTCGGGCCTGAGCGACTTAACCCAGCCAGCCACAGCGTCGTACCTGTCGTCCTCTATCCTTCTGGCGTCCACTACTCCTAGGACAGCGCCGTGGCCTCCGAAGCCCTTCCTTGAGATCAGCTGTATGGCCCTCGCAGGCGCGTCCGCGACGTCTATAGATATATATGACACCTTAGAGTTAAGCAGCTGCTCATAGACGCTCTCCTTGGGCACGTCAAAGTACAATGAAAGTATCGTAGGCACGCTGAGCTGGGATGTTATCGAAGATATCAGCTCAGCTGCAAGCCTAGCATCGTCCTCGTTAACGTCCTGATCAGTAAGGAAGGGCTCGTCTATTTGGACAGCGCCTGCCCCGGCCTCCACGGCCGCCCTTGCCTCCATTGCAAGCGCCGAAGCCACGCTCTCAGCCAGCTCCTCCTTGCCTAGGCCGGACTCGTTCTTTGACATTAAGGTAAACGTCAGGGGTCCTGGGATGACTATCTTCATCGGGTTGGGCTCCAGTATTCCACTCAGGCTTCTGATCCTTGGGGCCCATACAAACTGGGAGGGGTCTGGCCTGTCTACAAATATTGGCATGCGGTAGAAGAAGTTGTTGTCAAAGTACCTCAGCAGGCCGCCGACCGTAACGTTACGCCACGCGCTGACGAAGGGCCTAAATATGTCGTGCCAGTCAACCATGCCATCCGTGACGAACCTAAAGCCCAGGGCCTCCTGAAGCCCTACCACCGCCGCTGACTCCGCGCGAAGCTGCCAGTCTATGTCGTGCGCAGGCAAGGAGCCTCTCTCGAGGTCTCTCAAAGCGTGACGAGCCTCCCTAGTCCTCGGAAACCCGCCAAGTACCATTGACCACACATTCACTTTGCTGATCCCCTGAGTTTAGCCCTAGATTATATTTTAAACATTAGCTAGACTTTTTGAAGGGGGCTTAGCATAACATAAGCACTCAAGTTAGTCATTAACGGCTGTTCTTAAATTGATTATAAACCTTCTTTAGCTCCAGGTGAAAAGGGACTAGGGTTGCCCAAGTTTAAACAGAACATCTACATAGTGGATGGCGTCAGGACACCTATTGGCAAGTTTGGCGGGTCCTTGAAGGACGTGCCAGCGGTGGACCTGGCGTCGTTCACACTTAAGGAGGTCCTTGACAGGAACGGCCTCAGGCCAGACAACCTGGATATGCTGATATATGGCCATGTAATTAGGGCTGGCACCGGGATGGACTCGGCTCGGCAGGTCGCTATAAAGGCCGGGGTGCCCTACAACATAGATTCGATGACAGTAGACATGGTCTGCGCCAGCGGCATGGCGGCCATAATAACTGGCGCCAATTACATAGCGTCAGGCACCTATAGGCTAATAGCGGCAGGCGGCATGGAGTCGATGAGCATGGCGCCCTTTATAATTCAGTCTAACGCCAGGTGGGGAGTTAAGCACCTAATAGGCAGGGAGTGGGAGATCCTAGACGCTATGGTATACGATGGCCTGTGGGACGTCCTACTTAACAAAGTTATGGGTGAGGAAGCCGACATGACGGCCGCCGAGTATAAGGCCCCCAGGGACGAGCTGGATCGCATATCATATGAGAGCCACATGCGTGCAGCTAAGGCTTGGAATAGCAACTACATGAAGGACTTCGTGGTCCCATATGAGAGGAACGGCAAGGTTCTCCTTGACCATGATGAAGGCATTAGGACAGACACCAGCATAGAGAAGCTCAAGAAGCTCCCCTATGCCTTCACGGCATCAGGGCCCCACACGGCTGGATCAAGCAGCCAGCTTAGTGACGGCGCAGCCACGCTGCTAATAGCTAGCGAAGACGCCGTCAAAGAGCTTGGCCTTAAACCCATAGCAAGAATCGTTGGCTTTGCATACCATGGCGTTGAGACCTGGAGGTTCCCTGCAGCCCCAGTAGGTGCGGTTAAGAAGCTCCTTGAAGATGTTGGATGGAGCGTCGACAGCGTGGACTACTGGGAGAACAACGAGGCATTCGCGATCAACAGTTACATAATGCACCATGAGCTCAATATACCCTATGACAGAATGAACGTACACGGAGGAGCTATAGCAATAGGCCATCCGCTAGGCATGAGCGGCGCTAGAATAACACTTGAGCTCATAAACGTGCTCAAGAAGCACGGAGGCAGAAGAGGGGTAGCCTCTATATGCCATGGACTGGGAGGCGCCGCTGCCATAGCGCTGGAGCTAGTCTAACTGCCGCGCTAGCTATGCTACGTCTCAAATGGGGCTGTTTTTGTTCCTTGTCGCAAGGTTGCCGAGCAATTGTACATAACTCACATTAGGAGGACTGCTGAGTACTTGCATTAGCAGCGCGGACGCCTGTTGCGCTGTCCTCGGCGTGGCCGCGACTTAAGCTAAAGGCTTTCTACTGACTTGAAGGACGCTTAGGCTCAGCATCAACGCAAGTACTTGGCTTCGTTATACTAGCAGGCCCCTCTGCTCGATCAGCTCCTTTATCCTCTCAGCGTTAGCCCTAAAGGTTTGAAGGCCTGCCAGCCTCTGCTGCCTCCTCTTCTCGGCCTCCTGCATCATCTTCTTCTGCCAGTCCTCTGTTGGGTTGAAGGGCTCCACCGGCTCGCTCCTGCCAGTAGGACCTATGTGGACCAGCGTGAAGTAGCTCGTAGTGGTGTGCCTTTCCTCTCCCGTTATCTCATCACGCTTTATAACCTTGGCTACGACCTCCATGCTGGACTTGCCAACATAAGTGAGCGCGCTGTACGCCATTATGGTTTCCCCAAGCAGTATGGGCGTGTAGAAGTCTGTGCTGTCAACGGATGCCGTAACCACAGGCCCATGGGCGTACCTAGTAGCTACCAGCGCCGTCAGCTCGTCAAGCAGCCTCATGAGCCTTCCCGCGAACAGCGTGTTTATCTGCATCACGTCCTCTGGCATTACGACCTTGTTTGAAACCACGGTATACTTATCGAGGAGCCCCCTAGGGGGCGACGTATCATAAACTTTGTTGCGACGATCCCTTATCCTCTCCTCC
The DNA here is from genome assembly GCA_964342665.1 of uncultured Desulfurococcales archaeon. Classification (GTDB taxonomy): domain Archaea; phylum Thermoproteota; class Thermoprotei_A; order Sulfolobales; family Acidilobaceae; genus Acidilobus. The sequence continues at coordinate 26,389 of CAYFFU010000001.1, read as the reverse complement.
CTCTCCTTCCTGCGCTTCAGCGCATCCTCATAAAGTGACTCCTCCTCAGGAGTCTTGGGCTCTATGCATGCACCTATGGGAACTGGCCTTAGATCCCTGCCAACTGCGACGTACGTCATGTTGGCCAGAGTCGTCAGCCTGCGCTCGTTAAGTATTGGGTTCTCTGCCTCTACTAGCACGCTGATCTCCAGGCTGCTGTTGCCTATGTAGTCGACCCATGTAGTTATTATTGCGTTCTCACCAACCAGGACTGGCGATATGAAGTATATGCTTTCAAGGCTTGCCAGCAGGGTAGGTCTCCTGGCGACCCTAGTGGCCTCCATACTGGAGACCTGAACCATCCAGTCCTCCATGACCCCTCCAAATAGCATGCCTAGCGGGTTAGCATGCATTGGCAGGGCCTGGAATACGGAAGTCATAACGGTCTGAAGCGGCGACAAAGCTCTCTCGCAGTTCCGTGCGCTCAACGAGGCCCCCAAGCTAGCTAAGCCGAATGGGCTAATATATCATTCTCAACATAAAGGGGTTAGAAATCTGTAGGCATACGTTGCCAACGCGCGGCCCTGAAGGACTTCAATAGCTCAAAGCTGAACAGCCCCGCTGGCCCTAAATACTTTGGCAGCTCGAGGTGTGTTCAAGGGCTTCCAGCTCCAAATACCATAGTTCGTAAGCTCCTGAAAGGTAGGACTAATTAAAGATACTAGACGGAGGCTTCAGAGGCCCAGAACCCAACTCTTGGACCATATGCCTTAACAGTCGGCCTCCACGATTACTTTTTTGACAGCAAGCCCCTTGCCCCTAAGGGTCTCCATTAGGTTCTCCACGGCCTCGCTATCCACGTCAAATATCTTCTTGCTGCTGAGGCAGTAGACGTTTATGTGAGGCTTAGGCTGGTCTATCCTCAGCTTGTCATCTATTATAAATGTGTCTATTATGCCCATCGACTCGAGCATCTTTATCGTGTTGTAAACCGTGGAAATGCCAACCCTCGGCAGCTCCTCCTGGGCTGCGTCAAAGAGGTCCTTGAGCGACGCGTGCTCCTTTACTCTGGACAATATGATTTTTGTTAACAAGACCCTCTGAGGGGTTATCCTCTTCTCCTCGCTGCTGATTTTATCTATGACCTCCTGAAGCTTCTCCTTTATCCAAGCGTCCTCGCTGCTCTCAGCCATACTTAGCCCCTTTACTGTCAGCGCTTTTTAAATCCTTTTATACTTAACTCTATAATAGTAATAAGAACACGTTTACCGGCAGACAGCCTTATTAGGTCTCCTGCTTGTGGCAGCAGAGCTAGCCCTTCATGTAGTCTATGAGGCTGCGCTTCTTGTACCTGGTCCCAAGCAGAACGCTCTGAGAGAGCACGTAACTAGGGTTGACGGTGATCCACCTGGCCAGCCTAGCTACTGCCTCTTCTGCTGAGGCGAGCGCCTCGGGCCTCTGCTCCATGGCCCTGCGGACGGTCTCCCTTATATGCCAGTTGCCCACGGGAGCGTAGTACGATGGCAGGACCTCCCTAACTATGACCACGTCGGCCTTCCTTCTCATATTTACCAGGCTCTCCAGGACTGAGAGCCTGGCCGCGGAGAACCCCCCATCCTCAGTGGACGCCCTCCCAAGGGGGTCCTCCTCAACCCTCTCAACTATAGGTGATGATGCGGCCTGAGTCCAGATCCCACGCGGGTGCCAGACCTCTATCCACTCAAAGTACCCCTCGCCTGGCATTAAGAATATCAAGAACCTGTTGCCCAAGTACTCAGCCTCGTGAACTTCTATGGAGTTCACGGCCGGGAGGTCCCTGAGCTCCTGCCTCAGCTGCCTCGAAATTATATCGTCCACTGCGGTAATAGCCCACCGCGTCGGCACCAGCCTCCTTCTCCTCAGCCTCCCTAGGAACCCGAGGCTCATCATGTCCTGTATCTTATATACATCCACCCCAGACCTGTACAGCTCCCATATAATGTCTGACGCGTTGGCATCATCCCATATAGCCTCATCAACCTTCTTGCTAAGCTTGGGCTCGCCGCTTACCACGACCTTCTCGGAGGGGGCTCTGGGCCCTACAGGCTTTGTTATGCCGTCAAAGGCCAGCCTTGGAATTGGCTGCGCCTTGAGTATAAGCTCCGTGTCGACAGGCCTCTCGGCCACAGCTGCGAGGCCTACCTCGGTCTCGTATAGCCTCCAAGGCTCTCCTACGCTGAGCCTCTGGTAGCCTGATATCATCTCGCTTCGCAGCCTTACTATGATCCCAAGGCTCTCCCTGCGCTCGGCCCAAAGCTTTGGCGCGTCGTAGTATGCGGCCTCCTCCCCTAACTTGTTTGGGGGCACCATGAAGTAAAGCGAGACCTTGGGGTACCCGTACTCCCCAACTAACACGCTGGGAGGCGTTGACCCCTGAACATATTTTCCTGTAAGGCCCTGTACTGCAGTCACCTGCGCCCTGAACTTGTCAAGTATTGGGCACCTCGGCAGGCCGCAGAGCAGCTTGTAGCCCTTGCACCTGGCGCACAGCTCAGGCGGTATGCTGGGCACCTCCTAACCCTCAGGAGTATAGTAGGGAGCTGTGCAGCTTTGAGTATCTGGGGTACACCCTTATGGTCTCCAGGTTCTCGGGGACTATGACCTCTGGCGCGAACTCGAAGCCGAGCTTATCCCACCTGGTCTTTATGGTGGACGCCATGGCTGACAGGCCTGCAAGCTCGCCATGGTTAAGTATTATAGTCCTGGGCTTAGGGGTCAGCCTGCGCAGGAAGGCCTGCAGCTCGCTCCTGCTGGCGTGGCCTGAGAAGCCCTCAACCCTGTTAACCTCTAAGTTAATCTTATAGGTCCTTAGCTTGCCCTCGTCCTCGAGCTGCACCTCACGCTCGCCCTCAACTATCCTCCTGCCAAGGGTTCCTGACGCCTGGTAGCTGACGAACACTAGGGAGTTCTTCGGGTCCGATGAGAGCGCCTTGAAGTACTCCAGTATGGGACCACCTACCATCATTCCGCTTGTGGAGATTATGATCGCTGGCCCCTGGCTATATATGGCCTCGTCCCTCTTGCTCTGATCGTTGACAAAGACCATCTGTGGGCCTATGAAGGGGTTGGCGCCTTCGTTCAGTATCTGGTCCCTTATGTCCTTTGATAGCAGCTCTGGGTAGGCTGTATATATAGCTGTGACCTCGTATATAAGGCCATCAATGTAGATAGGCATCTCAGGTATCTTCTTCTCCTGCATGGCCTTGTTGAGGAGCACCATCATGTCCTGGGCGCGTCCCACTGCCATCACTGGCAGCATTATCTTGCCTCCTCTCTGGTAGGTCTTGTTTATTATGTCTATGAGCTGCTGCTCTGCCTCCTCGCGAGTTGGAGTTTCCGTAGCGCCATAAGTGGTCTCCATAATTAAGGTCTCAATCCTGTGGAACTCGGTGTTAGCTGGAGGCTGGAGCCTGAGCGCCTTGTTCTCCTTTATGCTATAGTACTTCAGGTCCCCTGTGTAAAGTATGTTGTAGAGACCCTGGCCTATGTGTATGTGGACGAGCGCCGAGCCCAATATGTGACCTGCGTCGCTAAAGGTGAGCTTGGCGTCAGGTGAAAGGTCCGTGACCACGTCGTAGTTAACTGTTATTGTGTGATTAAGCATCGTGATCAGGTCCTTCATGGTGTACGGCGGTTCCTTGCCTTCCTTGGCATAGAGGTTTATGAAGTCCTGCAACATGAGTGCAGCTATGTCGCGCGTAGGTGGCGTCATGTATATTGGGCCGCGGTAGCCGTACTTATAAAGCATTGGAGCTAGCCCCACGTGATCCATGTGGGCATGGGATATCACCACAGCGTCCAGCTCGTCAAGTCTTAGCTCCGAGGCGTCAAACATCGGGTATGAGTCCGGCCCGAAGCCGCTCTGGGCAAACCCCACGTCAAGCAGTATCTTGCTCTCAGCAGTGTCTACTAGTATGCAGGACCTGCCGACCTCCCCAAAGCTTCCTAGGCCCGTTATCCTAATGTACCTGGGCCCGACCACCATGTCACGATAGATCCTCTCACCTATTTCCCTCAGAACTCTGCGACGCTCAGCCGAGTCCATTAAGTATAGGTTGTTCAGCGATGACAATATCTTGCTCTCCAGGGGCGGCTTCCGCTGAACCTCGAGCCTCCAGCCCGTCGCTGCAAGTACCTGGTTCCTGAAGGCCTTACCCTTGCCTATCAGCTTGCCCGGCTTGTCCGTCAGTATCCTGACCTCCCCAAGGACGTCGTCAAACTGTATGTCGTTAGGGTCTATTGTCACGTCCTCCGGCGCGTTCTCCTTTATGTACTTTATGGTGGCCTCCCTGTTAGCCCGCGCCTTTGGGTCGCTCCTTACAACTATTCTTTTCCTTAAGGCCTTCGCAAGCTCCTTTACCTTCTCCTCTCCCTCCAGCATCCACTTAGGGTTCTTTACGTAAATCGCTATCTCGGGCCCTTCAAACTCTATCTTAGAGATCTCCGCGTCGCCTAGGCTTTTATATATCTGCTCTACTATGAGTCTCCTTAACTCGAGCCCTGATATCAGCCTCCTCTCCTCGCCTGGCTGGGACTGGCTTTCCATCGTCTAGTCACCTTCGCAGGAGTTCCCTGTTAGGAACGCTGTGCGCCTACTGAAAAGCTGGGCTACCTAAGAGGTATAAGCTTTTCCTGATACGTAGATTTGCCTATTATCGTAACATCCACGCCGTCGCCGGTGGCCGAGTCCCTCATTATTGCCGTCTTTACGGCCGCAGCAGCAAGCTCTACGGCGTCGTCTAGGCTCATGCCATCCTTGTAGCCTCTCTCAAGCACGCCTAAGGCGACCGGGGAGCCGGAGCCTGTGGATGTCATCTTCTCCTCGGTAACGCCGCCGTAGGGGTCTATTGCATATAGCCTTGGCGCTGAGTCATACCCTCCAACTATGAGCTGAACCAAGTAAGGGAAGTACTTGCTTGCGGACAGTATGTTTGCTAACACGGTGGCCATGCCGTAGATGGTGAGCCTCCGGCCAGTTTCAAGCTCGAAGTACCTGGCCTCCTCCCTGACAGCGTCAGCCAGGGCTTGCGCATCCGCTACAAGCCCTGAAATTGTCATCGCCGCGTAGTCGGTCAGCTTCACTATTTTCTTAACGCTCCTGCTGGCTATGAGTGTGCCGGCTGTGGCCCTCTTGTCGGCCGCTAGTATTACGTAGTCGCCAGCGATAAGCCCAACAGTTGTAGTTCCGTGCCACGCCTTGCTGTAAGCCCCTAGGACTCTCTCATCTATGTTCAAGGCCTTAGCACCACTAACCCTGTGGCCACCTCACTTTTAAAGCCTAGCTACTTTAAACTCTAAAATCAGCGTGTCGGCGGCGCCGCGTTTGTGTTGTCTCGCGCTAGGATCTTAGGCTATGACCCCAGTCCGCGTTGCCAGCTCCTCGGCGGCGTCCCTGGTGAGCCCCTTCTCGCCCAGTATAGTATACCTTTCCGGCCTTATCTGAGCGGCCTTGACCAGCGCCTCTATTATGTCCTCGTCCGAGACTCCCAACTCCTTAGCGTTGGTGGGCGCCTTAGCCTCGCTGAGGAGCCTCCTTATTGCCCTCCAGTTCCTGCCGTGAAGGTATGACATCATTATAGTCCCTACCCCTACTGCCTCGCCATGTAGCGGCGGGTTCTTGCTGACGACCTCTAACGCATGAGCGAAGAGGTGCTCGGAGCCGCTGGCAGGCCGGCTGCTGCCGGCGATACACATAGCAACCCCGCTGCTGACCAGGGCTTCCACCAGCGCCCTTAGGCCCTCAGCCTGCCCCAGGCCTATGCTCTTAGCGTATGCGCTCACGTGCTTAGCGCTCATGAGTGCTAGGCTTGCTGCGTAGGCGCCATAGTACTCGCCGCGCAGCCTGTGGGAGAGCCTCCAGTCAAGCACTGCTGTAAACTTTCCTATCAGGTCACCAAACCCTGCGGACGCCAGCCTCCTAGGCGCCGACATCATTACCTTTATGTCCAAGAGGAGCAGCTTAGGGGGCTTTGCTAGCTTAGAGTAAGGCCTCTCAAACCCCCTTAGCGTGGCAAAGGGGCTCGTTATTCCATCGTGGCTTGGAGCTGTCGGCACGCTCACGAACTCCTTATTTATCTCGGCCGCGGCGTACTTTGCTAGGTCTATGCTCCTCCCCCCGCCAAGCCCCAGAAGAACGTCAGCCCTGTCCCTCTTGGCCTCGTCAGCCACCCTCTGGGCCTCCTCAACAGACGCTGGGCCAACCACTATGGGGGCCACGCTGAAACCTTTGTCCTCGAGCATCTGAGAGACCTTAGGGTAGACGCTGCCTAATATGTGGGGCCCTGTTACAACAAAAACGCTCGAGCCAGCCTTGAACATTTCGGCCATGTAGTTGTCTAACCTGTCCAGGACGCCTTCGCCTATAATTATCCTCTTGGGCAAGTCAATTATGTGATCCTCCAAGCTGTTCCCTCCTGCCTCAGAGGGCACCTTAAATTAAAAGCCTGTGACGAAAAGGTAGCTGGCAATCCTGGGACGAATCTGTTACTACGTAAAAATAACAAACACCTATTTGAGCGATCAGTCGCTTGAGGAGCTGGTTGATGAAGAGGACGTCGAAGACTCCTCTTCCTCGCCGCCCTCCTTCTTCTGGCTGCTCGGCCCAGTGGAGCTCTTCTTGGCGGCCACCATGTCATCTATTCTCAGTATCAGGGTGGCGGCCTCCGTGCCAGCCTTGTAGGCGTTCACCTTAACCCTAAGCGGCTCAACTATGCCGGCGCCCCACATGTCTATTATGTTCCCAGTGTTGAGGTCAATGCCATACCACTTCTTGGAGGCGTCTGAGTGGGCGCTCCTGAGCTTCATTAGTATGTCTATTGGGTCGTATCCCGCGTTGGTCGCAAGGGTCTGCGGCAGCGCCTCCAAGGCCTTCACAAACGCTTCAACGGCCAGCTGAGTCTTGCCTGGGACGCTCTTAGACCACTCGCGCAGGGCCTTGGCGACCTCCTCCTCTGTGGCGCCTCCGCCTGCAACTATCTTGCCGTCCATTATCGCGTCTGCAACAGCGCTGAGAGCATCGTGAATTGCCCTCTCGGCCTCGTCAACCATCCTCTCGAAGCCTGCCCTTATTAGTATGGTCACGCTCTTCGGGTTCTTGGCGCCCTCTATGAAGACCATCTTGTCCTCTCCAACCTTCCTCTCCTCGACTAGGTCAGCGTAGCCCAGGTCCTCTGGCTTGAGGTCGTCCAGGTTAGTCACTATCCTGGCGCCTGTGGCCCTTGCTATCTTCTCTATGTCGCTCCTCTTGACCCTCCTGACGGCCAGTATGCCCTTCTTTGCCAGGAAGTGCTGGGCCACGTCGTCTATGCCCTTCTGGGTTATCACAACGTTAGCGCCTGTCGCGGCTATCTTTTCAACCTTGTCCTGCAGTATCTTCTCCTGCTTGTCAAGGAGCCTCTTTATGGCGTCTGGAGATGATATGCTTATCTCCATGTCTATCTCTGGCTTCTGGATCTCGAGCGGCGCGTCAAGCACTGCGATCTTGGCGTGCTCTACCCTCTTTGGCATGTCTGGGTGGACTACCTCCTTGTCTATAACTATGCCGTTAACTAGCTGGGTGTCAGTGAGGGCGCCACCGTGCTTCTTAACTATCTGGACGTTGTTTATGTCAACGTACCACTTGTCGCCCCTCTTCTCAGCTACGGCCCTGGCCGCCTCAACCACTAGCTTGGCGAAGTACTCCTTGGCCTCGCCGACGGCCTTGCTGTTGAGGCTCGTCATCGCAACCTTGATGAGCTTATCAGTGTCGTCTATTGACACAGGCTCGGCTATGTTGTTAAGCACTTCAACGGCCTTGTCTACAGCCATCTTAAAGCCCTGTATTATTATGGTTGGATGTATGTTCCTGTCTATGAGGTCCTCCGCCTGCCTCAGGAGCTCCCCCGCGAATATCACGGAGGTCTTAGTTCCGTCGCCAGCCTCCTCGTCCTGTCCCTTGGCAGCCTGCACCAGCATCTTGCCAGCTGGGTGCTGTATGTCCATCTTATCAAGTATCGTCGCGCCGTCGTTAGTTATAGTCACGTCGCCCAGGCTGTCCACAAGCATCTTATCCATGCCCTTGGGACCATATGTTGTCTTCAGTATCTCTGCAACCGCTATTGCAGCCATCATATTGTTGCGGAGGGCCTCCCTACCAGCTGTCCTCTGGGTCCCTTCCTTGAGTATAATTACTGGAACGCCCATGCTCTCAAGCTGTGCCATAGCTTAACCACCCTGCTTGTAGCTCCTTGAAGCTATGTGTGTCTGCTTCTATAAAAATTTTTCGCCAGCCATTTGGTCTTGCCTCAAGCCCCATCTAATGCTTATATTTTCCTCCTCTTCAAGTGAGCGCGGGGTATATAGGATGGGCAAGGTTAGGACTAGCCTAGTCAAGAGGACTGCGAGGGAGCTGCTGTCCAAGTACCCTAACCTGTTTAACGAGAGCTTTGAAAACAACAAGAAGGTGGTCTCTCAGCTGACCGTGTGGAAGTCAAAGAAGTTGAGGAACCAGGTGGCAGGCTACATAACAAGCCTTGTGAAGATAAACAAGGAGAGACAGAAGAGGGCTGCGGAGGAGGCTAAGGCTGCTTAAAAGGGGCTTACACCCCTTGCCGGCGGTAAGGGTAAAGCTGTTAGCGGCCCTAAGGGACCTCGCGGATGGCAACAGTGAGGTCGTTATAGAGGCCAGCAGCTGGTCCGAGGCCCTGAAGGCCCTGGTTAGGCTATATCCTAGGCTTCAGACGGCCATAGATGAAAACGGCGTTCCAAGGCCTGGGTTCCTAGCGTTCGTCGACGGCGTGGACAGCAGGCTCCTAAACCCGTCCAAGGAGGCCACGACTATAGCTATACTCCCTGTTAACCACGGCGGCAGCAACTTCCAATGGATATCCTGGTCGCAGATAGATGAGGCCGTGAATAAGATCGCTAACAAGATAGAGAACACCTCATATGACCCCGACGTAATAGTGTGCATAATGAGGGGCGGGCTAATACCTGGGAGGCTCTTAGCTGACAGGCTTGGCGTCGAGGACATAGGGACCCTTGAAGTTAAGCTTTACATAGCCCCAGGCCAGAGGTCTGAGAGGCCGTTCCTAAGGCAGCCGCTCACGCTCCCCATAAAGGACCGCAAGGTATTGGTAGTTGACGATGTCAGCGACTCGGGCCTGACTCTCCAGTTTACTATGCAGGCCCTCTCGCTTTACATGCCCAGCGACATAAAGACAGCGGTGCTATACATAAAGCCCTGGACCAGGTTTGTGCCTGATTATTATGCGGAGCAAGTTGATAAGTGGATAATATTTCCGTGGGAAACCTCAGAGTTTAAGAAGGCCGTTGGCGCCTCCAACAGCTAAAATATACAATAGTCCGCAGTCCTCAGCGGTGTCAAACCTTGAGACTTGTGATAGCCCTAGGTGGCAACGCAATATTAAGGAAGGGGGAGAGTGGCTTTCCTGAAGAGGAGTGGAGGAACATAATAAAGACGGCCCAGCTTATAGCCAGCTCGATAGGACCTCATGACGAAGTAGTGATAACTCATGGAAATGGGCCGCAGGTGGGCTACTTGCTCGAAGTCATGCAAATGTCTAGCTCCACTCACCCTGTCCAGTCAATGGATCTCGCCGACGCCATGACGCAGGGGTGGCTAGGGTTCATGCTTCAAAACGCAATAGACAACGCCCTTAAGGGAAGCCGCAGGGTCATAGCTGTAATTACTAGAACTCTTGTGGACGAGCATGACCCATCGTTCAGCAACCCGACCAAGTTTGTTGGCAGCTACTTTAATGAGGACGAGGCCTCCAAGCTCAGCTCTAAGTATGGGTGGACCTTCAGGAGAGACCCGCGGGGAGGCCTCAGGAGGGTGGTTCCAAGCCCTGACCCAATCGATGTGCTCGAAGCTCCAATAATAGAGAAGCTCATTGGCGAAGGCTACATCGTAGTTGCCGTAGGAGGTGGCGGTATTCCTGTAGTAAAGACAGAGGGCGGGCTGAGACCTGTTGAGGCCGTGGTTGACAAGGATCTGGCAAGCTCTTTGCTAGCTGTCAAGATAAGGGCTGACAGGCTCGTCATAGCTACTGACGTCAAGGGCGTTGCCATAGATTTTGGCAAGCCTACCCAGAGGTGGCTTGAAAGTGTCAAAGTGGATGAGCTGGAGAACCTCTACAGGGCCGGCATGTTCCCTCCTGGATCCATGGGGCCTAAAGTAGACGCAGCCATAAGGTTCGTCAAGGCTACGTCAAGGCAAGCTGTAATCGGAAGCCTCGAGGACCTGCCCCTCCTGATAAGGGGCGAGGCCGGAACTGTAGTTATGCCGTAGCGCTCTCGGCCACGTCCGACCTTAACCTTGCGCCCATCGAGAGGAGCTTCTCCTTCAGGTAGGCGGGAACTGCCACGGACGACCCCTTGCTCTCATCATAAGTTACAGCCACTATGTTACACTCCGCTGAGATCGCGCCCCTGGTTTCGTTATATATCCTATATGAGTACGTCAGGCTGCTTCTGCCTATAACTATGTCGACTATGTCAACCCTGTACAGGTCCCCAGGCCTCAGCGGGCTCTTGTAGTTGCACTCGGCCCTAACCCTGGGCATAATTATCCTTTTGCCGGGCTCCCCTACCTGGGATAGACCGAGGCTTGCAAGGAACTCCTCCTCAGTTCTCTCGCACACCCTGAAGAAGTTGGAGAAGTGCATCATGAGCGCGGCGTCGGTTTCGCTCCAGTAAACCCTGTACCTGGCTGTAAAGAGAGGCCTGTCAGCCAACGCTAACACCTCCAACGCTAGTCATTGCCTGCGTTAAGAGCCTTTCGCCATGCCGAGCTCATAAAATGGGACCCTTAAGAGGTTAAAACTGCTTTTATATTCTTTGCCACAGCCCTACAATATCGGTGACAAGGGTGTCTATAGCATCTGAGCCCGCCAGAAGGCTGACGGCTAAGTTGAATGGCCTATTAGATCACATAGTAACTGTGGTAACCACTGACGGCAAGACATACACAGGGAAGCTCACAGGCTTTGACCCTGCTACACTGGCCCTGGCAATTGAAGGAGTCAAGGACTCCTCAGGCTCCTCGTGGCCATTAATAATAATCGGGGGAAGCAGAGTGGCTGAGATAAGGGTAGGCGAGTCTGAAGTCTTTGATGCCAGGGAGTTCGCCGACTTCTTAGCCAAGTACGGCAACATAGATAGATCCCAGATAAGGGTTGTAGAGGACGCGAACATAGTAGAAGTTGCTAGGAACGTCGTGGTTTCAAGAGATGGCGTGAAGGGCTCCGGCCCCTTGGCTCAGAAGGTCTACACGTTTTACAGGGAGTACCTGAGAACGAAGGGGGCTGTAGTGAGCTGATGCCGACGGACGCGTTCAGGATCAGGGACCTGGAGCTAGCTGGACGAATAGGCACCCTAGTTACAAAGTCCGGCAGCATAGAGACGCCGGCGTTTTTTCCAGTTGTAGACCCCATAAGACAGGACGTCTCCCCACAGGAAATAAAGGAGATAGGCTTCAGTCAAATAATAACCAACGCTTACCTGTTCTACAAGAGGGCCGGCGGCTCGCCCACAGATGTCCATAGGCTCCTGGGCTTCGAGGGCGTCATAATGACCGACTCGGGAGCCTATCAGATGCTAGAGTATGGCACTATAGAGGTCCCCCAGGAGACTATAATTAAGTTTGAGAAGGCCATAGGGAGCGACATAGCGGTCATACTAGACCACCCAACAGGAAACATAGGCAGGCGAAAGGCTGAGGAGAGCGTAGAGAACACGCTAAGGAACGCTAAGGAGGCCCTGAAGCTGGTAGACGTGGAGAACGACAGCACTATATGGGTGCTCCCAGTGCAGGGCGGCAAGTACCTTGACCTAGTCAGCAGGAGCGCCATGAGCTCAGCGGACCTGCCGTACCCCATGTACGGCATCGGAAGCCCCACGGTTTTCATGGAAAAGTACGACTACAAGGTAGTCGTTGACATGATAGGCACCGCTAAGAGGTTCCTGAGACCTGAGAGGCCCGTACACCTCTTTGGGGCTGGCCACCCCCTGATTTTCCCCTTTGCCGTAGCCCTTGGAGTCGACACCTTTGACTCTGCATCGTACATGCTTTACGCAAGGGACGACAGGTACATAACGGACTACGGCACGGTTAGGCTCCAGGACCTGGAGTACTTCCCATGCTCCTGCCCTGTGTGCAGCAAGTATACGCCTAAAGACCTGCTAGAGATGCCGCCGCAGCAGAGGAGAAGGCTCCTGGCCATACATAACCTCTACGCAATTAAGAGGGCAATAGAGAGGGTCAAGCAGAGCATAAGGGAGGGGAGGCTCTGGGAGCTCCTCGTTGAAATATCTAGCTACCGCCCTGAGATGAAGGAGACGCTAAGGGCCATTAGCAAGTACTACACCTACATGGTGTCATTCACGCCGACCAGCAAAGGGGGTCTGAGAGGAGTTAGGTTTACGTCGCTGGAGAGCACCTGGAACCCTAGGGTCATGAGATTTAGGACGTGGGTCCTGACCAGGTACATCCCGCCTAGCTCGAGTGTGCTCCTTAGGCCACTAGTCAGCAGGAGCGGCATGTGCCCAAGGCCTTCGGGCGACGCCCACATAATATACTATCTGCCTTACCTAGGCGCTATACCTTATGAGGCTTGTGGCGCCTACCCCTCGGCTCAGTTTAGCTACCCTGCCAGCGTGCCTCAGGACGTCATCAGAGACCTAATTAACTACATTAAGGCGCTTGTTGTTAGGCTAAGATTTAAGGGCGCGACAATTAGCGCGGAGGCCTCCAGGAAGCTCGCCTGGAGCCTTGAGGTCGGCAGAGCGCTGGAGGGCATGGGCATCAGCGTGACCTGGCTGTAATCATTGTATAGAGCTGGAAGACCTAGGACGCGTCAGAGGCTGAGGCCAGGAGACACGACGTTCAATTCTCGATCTGGTTGTGAAGCGGAAGGCGCAGGCCCTACATGAATATGCTTGTTCCTCCCTGACCCTGGCCCCTCTCCTGCGTTAGGGTCTCCACGATCTTCTCCATCTCCTCCTTCTGCCTTTCGGCCATCTTTTCTAGCTCTGAGACCGAGGCCTCTATCTTAAGGATATCGTTAATGATGACCTTCACTCCAACTACAGCGGCGTCGTAGTCTACCGTGTCAACAGCCGAATATGGGAGAACCATGACTGCCGGCACGCCGAAGTGCTCAAGGTATATGTGCATCAGGGCCAAGGGACCTACAACACCTAGTCCCTCCTCCATTGTGGGCGCCTGAAGCCTTGGACCCTCGTAGAGCCTGTTGCTGAGCCACCTGTACCCATACTTGTCGTCCTGAGGCTCGTAGTCCCTGCTCAGGCCCCCTACAAGTATGGCAAACTTGACCCCAACCCTGGCGGCCCAGGAGGCCAGCTCCCTTGCATAGGCGTTCTGCTCCACGGAGTCCGGCGCCGCCCTGTTAACTACCACAACTAGGCCCTTACCCCCATATATCTCGAATGGGAATCCAACGCCGTCATCCTCGACTACTATCATGGAGGGTAGCCTTGGGGTTATTATGTAGCCTACCTTGCTTAGTGACAGCGCAGAGGCCAAGTACCTTGGCACTACATACCCTACCCTCCCAAAGCCAGGGAAGCCAGTTACAAGCACAGTGCCCTTAAGCTCCTCCTCAGGCACCCTGACCACTATGCTTACGTCCTTGGCCCTCACTGCTTAGCCACCTCTCGCACCCTGACCACGCTCTGGGAGCCCAGAGACCTCATCATGAAGCCTGGCACCCTAGCCTTACCAACGGCTAAAAGCTTATCTGCGGCGGCGTCCACCACCAACACCTCGTCCCCCGGCCTTATCTGGGCGTCGGAGCTCAGGACCTCGTAACCGTGCACGTCGCCCCTGATGGGACCCTTAACAATCACCCTATACTTGGGCTGCGGCGCCGCGCGCCTTATAATCTCACCTGCCGTCAGGCTGATGGTGAACGAGAAGTCCCTGGGCCTCAGCGTCATCAACCTGTCACCGTTATAGTAAACATACCTAATCTTGCCCCTCCTAAGCTCTACCTCCAATGGCAGCGACACTATAGCTGCCGCCACGTCTTCGTCGAACTGCAGTGACAGCAGGGCGCGCAGCGACTCGAGCTCCTGCTTGCTTGCGGCCCTCCTGGTAGGCATGGCTGCTCCCGGCCATGAAGAGGCCTCTTAACAAGCTTTTAAACTAACTATAGCTGGTTACGCCTAGGCGAGCTCTATGACGTCCCTGCACGAGCTTAAGGGCAAGGACATGCTCTGCCTTAAGGACTATAGCGTGGAGCAGATAAATTACCTGCTTAACCTATCCATGCAGCTCAAGGAGAGGTTCTACGCCGGCGAAAGGGTAATAGACACCCTCAGGGGCCGCAGCATAGCTTTGATATTTGAGAAGCCGTCGACCAGGACCAGGGTTAGCCTGGAGGTAGCAGCCTACCAGCTCGGCGCGCTGCCAATAATGTTGAGCTCAAGCGAGCTACAGCTTGGCCGCGGGGAGAGCGTGCCCGACACTGCAAGGACCCTCTCGAGGTTCGTTGACGGCATCGTCGCAAGGGTGAGGAGGCACAGCGACCTGGAGGTCCTGGCCCAGTACGCCAGCGTGCCCGTGATAAACGGGCTCAGCGACCTGTCGCACCCGCTTCAGGCCCTCGCAGACTACCTAACCATATACGAGAAGAAGGGGAAGTTCAGGGGGGTCAAGTTAGCTTTCGTGGGCGACGGCAGCGATAACATGCTGCACAGCCTTATGGTGGTCGGCGCCAAGCTGGGCGTAGACATATATGTAGCCTCGCCGTCCTCCCTTAAGCCGAACGAGGAGATACTTAAGTCGGCGCTAGCCGACGCCGAGGTCAGCGGCTCCCAGATAAAGTTCACGGAGAGACCAGAGGAAGCAGTTGACGGCGCTGACGTAGTTTATACCGACGTGTGGGTCAGCATGGGCCAGGAGGACATGGCTGAGGTCAAGAGGTCCCTCCTTAGGCCCTACCAGGTCAACGCAAAGCTCATGGAGAGGGCCTCGAGCAGGGCCATATTCATGCACTGCCTCCCGGCCCACAGGGGCGAGGAGGTAACAGATGACGTAATAGACGGCCCGTGGTCCGTCGTGTGGGACGAGGCCGAGAACAGGCTCCACACGGAGAAGGCCGTCTTGGCAGCCCTCATACCTTAAGGGGGTCATAAGTTTTAGAGGTCTTTTAGTAAGGTCTCTCGCCCTTTAACCACCGGTCAAGCTAAGAGATAGCCAGGGTGCAGCCGATGAGCTACGAGGAGCTGAAGGCCATTATTGACATGCTAGTGAGCCACATAAACAACCTTGACAGGAGCGAGAAGATGCTGAAGGACACGGAGAGCCTCTCCGCCATGAGGAGCGTGATGCTCTATAAGTCGTGGAAGGCCTCCCTGATTAAGATAGTTGCCAAAGCCAAGGAGACCTACGACGAGGCCAGCAGGGGCAACAGGCTGGCAGCATCAATAGACGGCTGCGCCCTAGCGGACTCCGTCAGCTTCGTCCTAATGGGCTCAAGCCCTGACGACCCCATATTCGTCGAGCTGAGGCCTCTGCTGACCTACCTCAAGGACCTGGCAATAGCCATATGCAACCCGGACCTTCAGCCAACTATCCACCCCTGAATCGGCTGGGGGCCGACCAGCAGCGAGTGATCTAGGGGGTCCGTGGCGAGCGGAAACATGCCACCAGGAGGCAGGGCAGGCGCATACCACGAATAGGTCACGGGCTCTAGAGAGAACACGGCAAAGTAGGTATCGGTTCCGATGTCCTGATAATACTCTATAACAACTCTGTAGTCCCCTACGGAGCTAACGGAGCTGTTTATGCTGCCCACGAAGGTAACAGGGCTGTTCCAGGTATCAAAGCCATAGTCTGTAGCCCATATAGGCAGCACAGCCTTTGGCATGCCGGGCCACCTGCCGAGCCAGTTTGTAAAGCTACCCCCTCCGGGGATGCTATTTATGAACATGGCAGTCCCATCGTCAGTAGTAGTTGCTATAGGCTCGTTTGGATTTAAGACCTGAACCCATCCAATGCCCTTAACCAGCCATGAAACCTCCTGCTGCGCCTCGTAGAGCCCGTAAGGCCATGGCTGGCCTCCGATGAACTCGTCCTGGTAGTTGAAAAGCACGTTATAGCCCTCCTCCAACTGACCAAAGCTTTGAGTAAACCACCACCAGGAGGACCAATTAGCAACGTATACAGGCTCGTTAGCAGGCGGGTAGAGAAGCGGTGTAGAATATGATATAAAGGTGTCGCTCTCGGGGCCAACCCCCAGAGTTGAGTCGTTTACTACTTTAAAGCTTATGGACGGCTCCCTTGAGCTATAAGTAGGTATGCCTGATAGCGGACCATTGTATATAACGCAGTAGATTTCGTTGTCCTTATAGTAGCTGTCAGCGTTGTAAAGGGGCAGCTGATATATGAACTTGCCTAAGCCTACATAGCTGAACCCGATCATAGAGCCTGAGTATTCGTTAGCACAGTAGTAAGAAGCTTGGGCACCGACACCTCCGCCCGATTCGTAGAGCGTGCCGTTTGTACTAACGTAGATTTGGTAGTCAATGCCGTTCTGCATCACGTACCCTATGTTGTCTAAGCTGACGTTGTGAGTGTAGTATGAGTTCACCCCCCAGGTAGTGGTGCCCAGGTCTGTCGCGTTGAGGAACAGCAGGTAGATCGTTAGGTTCTCATAAGGCTGGATTGGCTGGTCGAGCTTTACCCAGACGGTTGCCTCCGTGGAGTTAAAGTACTCAAGCCATGCGTTAAGGGGTGCCCAGCCGGACGAGTTCAGACTTGCGAAGAGCACATTAGCAAGGGGTATAGTGCGACTACCCACTATTAAGTTCTGTGAGTATTTGCTTACAAAGCTATTTGTTAGATTTATTGTAAGGTTCACAGTGGTCCCCGCCGGTATGACCTCTGAGGACGGGTTGTAGAGTATTATTGGCGTTGCGTTCACGACCAAGTATGGCACAGGAACTGCTATCTTAAACTGATGAGGACTGACGACAGGGATGGCCCTAACGAGCTTAGTTACGACCTCCCTGTGCTGTGCTACCAAGGCGCTTATAGAGCTCACTGTAAGGTAAGGCCTTATCATTATTGAGGCTATGGAGTAGCCGCTCTGAAGCAGCAGCGACATGTATGGAGGTCTCGAGAAGCTCAAACCGCTTGGGAACGTGAGGTTTATTGAGACGACGCTGAGGGGGTCTACAGGTATGGGCAAGCCCTTGACCTGGTAGCTGCCCTGAGGCGCATAGACAGTTGACATCACGGTCACGCCGTAAGTGTTGTTCCCCTGGAGCAGGAGCGGGGAGCCGTTGCTGAGGAGCACTGATATGCCGACAACTGAGTACTCATATGGGAACCCCGACTCATTTAGGGAGACATAAATCGAGTTTCCGCTGACGTACGCGCTTACCATTGCGTTGCGCTCCAGCTCCTGGGACAGCCCAACTATCTCTTGCTTCTCCGCCGCGTAGTCGGATGCCAACTTATATTGCTGTAGCTCATATATCATGGCGCCTATGGCTGCCAGTATCGCTATAGTTACTATGAGACCCCCTACTATGGCGGACTGTGACCTCCTAGGGCCCCGCATACACACTCACCTCGCCCCCGCCCGTGCCTATTGTTACTGTGCCAGGGCCGCTGGAGTTGCAGAGAACGTAACCCATCGAGCTAGCAGGAAGCAACGCGGGCAACCTGTAGGTGTTTGACCCGACCTTAATGAGGCAGGAGGCCTGCGACTCATTGATGGTGACGTAGTAAACTTCGACCCCGTAGGGGCTTGTGTAGAAGGTCACGTATATGTGGCCGTCGCTGTACCATGCCATCGATGGCTCTAGGTACTGAAGGTACTTAAAGGCGCTCACGCTCGTCTGGCTGGTGTACTGCGAGAGCGCAGAGTAGTAGTAGCCTAGGAAGAGGAATCCTGCCGCGAGCGTTACCAATATCAACATAAGCTCGGCGACTATGTTGCTGACGGACCTCCTGCTCCCCCTATGATAATTCGACATTCTGGCTTGCGCCATATTAATAAATTACTTAATTGTGTTAATAAATCTTATGTTAGCGGCGCTCTCCTTTTAACCATGCTACGTAAGATGGGACTCAAGTTTATTATCATGATATTATAATAAAATAGGTAATACCGATCTGAGGGTGCAGCGCCTGCAAAGCGTCGAGAGACCATCAGATGCCGCGCAGGTCGAGGAATCAAGACCCATTTAATGCTAGGCGCCTGGCCCATGCATTATTATGAGTGACAGCGACAGCGAGACGGATCCAAGCAGCTGTAGAACTATAAAGTGCTGAACAGTCTTGCTGGGCTGGTCGTCAATGATCCTAGCCATTATGTAGGCGCCGGCCGCTGCCAAGACCATCAAGGCGTAGTAGAGGAGACCAACCATACCCTCCAGCTGCGCAGCCGTGAGCGACGAGCCTCCAGGTATAAACATAGACCCTATCAGGGACCTGGCTATTGACACGCCTATGCCGCTGGCTATGCCGTAGACCGCTATTCCCAGGTATATTATCATTGAGTAGGACCTGAGCCTGTTGAAGAGTGCAAACTCCATCCTCTCTAGCTCTGTGGCGTACCTGCTCACTATCTCTAGCACGTCCCTAGCCCTCCCGCCGCTCCTCTCGGCCACTACGATGGAGGACATCAGAAGCCTTGCCTCCCTAGGCGCGTTGTAGAAGACCTTGTTAAACGAGCCTACGGCGTCTCCGGTTGACTTGTACAGCGTCGAGAACGAGATGAGGTAGCTCTTGAGCGGGTCGCTCATTAGTGACGCCGCGGCGTCCAGGGCGTCGCCGAGGGACTGGCTGGACGCCGCTATGCTGGGGAAGACCTGTAGGAAGGTTCTGGACTGCCGCACTATCTCCTTGTTAAAGCTCTGCATCCTGTTCAGGTAGATGGCTACAGGGGTCAGGCTTCCTAGTACGAGGACATCCATTGCTGCCATTGACTTAACTCCGAGGGGCACAACTATGCCATAGATCGGCCTAAAGCCAACTCCCCTCAGGATTATGAACACTATTACGTACTCGTCCAGGACCAGGGCCGCTATCAGCGTTGCATAAAACAGCGCGGCCTTAAGCTCCATGATCTCACCCTACAGCCTTATCTTAGAGATCTGGTCGTCCACTAGTATGATAGTCATGAATGAGAGGACCGGTATGAGTATGAAGACTACGAGTATAATTAGGGAGCCGAACGAGAGACCCTTGACTGGGTAAACGGAGAACAGGAGGCCCATGATGGTCACTAATATGGGAACTATCATGCCTATTGAAAGGTACATCTCCAGCAGGGACCCTATGGATGCCGAGACCTTGTCCACTAAGGAATAGTAATAGTTCGTGTAGACCTCTAGGTGATACCTAACTATTGAGACCGGGTCAGACCCAGTGCTGACCCCCTTGGCCAACGACTCGAACAGCGCCCTCAGGCCCTGGGACGGCGTTATCCTGGATAGCTCGCTTAGTATGCTTGAGGGGTCCTCTCCCAGTGACGTCTTAAGCTCTATATACCTTATCTCAACGTTGAACTCCCTCAGCTCATCCTTGTAGGTGCTGAGCCCTCTCAGGGCATCCGTAATGTTTGAGCCCCCCGCCAGCAGCGCTGCTAAAGTTGACGTAAATACGTGAAACTTGGCCTCGAGGGAGTCGCCGCGGGACGAGTACCTGAACGCGGGCAGTCCAACGCTTAAGGCAAGTCCAAGGGCAAGGCCGCTCACGGCACCATCAAAGAGGTAGAAGTAAAGGGGACCCGCCACATCAAGTCTCCTGACCACCATATATATAAGAAGTGGGAATGCTATAGTGAGACCTACCGTGAGCGGTATTGCGTAGCTGTAGCAGTAGTCCACCAGGCTGCTCGACGTCCCAGAGCCTATGATCAGATAGTCTATATTCTTGTTCATCCTCCTGAGGACGCTGCATATGAAGTTCTCGGCCCTCGCCTTAGCTTTGTTATATGAATAGAGGCTCATACCGTCCCACCCTCTCGAGGGCCCTGCCGTACACGGACGCGGGGTCCCTCTCGTAGAGGCGGGCGACCGTGTGCAGCGTCGTTATGTCAGCGTTGATCGACGCCAGCCAGTTAAGTACCGTGGCACGCCTTATTAGGTCCTCGAAGGCCTCGTTATATGATATGAGCCTCAGCTCTGCGACGCTCCTGAGCAGGCCTATGTCCTTAGTTCTGAGCGCCCAACGGTCGCTGTCAGGCACCCACACAGCTATCTCTTGTAACTTCACGGTGTCGAGCTCTGGGTCATACCCCAAGGACTCGTGTACCCTGGTCACCTTCCTTGTAACTAAGCCGTTGCGCTCCACCCTTAGTATGTTCACGAAAAGCTTCGCCGTCGAGACGAGGCTAGCTGGCACGTTCATCGGTGGTGACGTCAACCTCTTAACCAGGACGTCCGCGGACTCCGCGTGCACTGTCGTCAGGCCGCCATGACCGGTCGAGAGCGCCTGGAAGAATGTGTAGGCCTCTCTAGACCTTATCTCGCCTACTATTATTACATCAGGTCTCTGCCTCAGGGCTGCCTCAACCTGCGCTTGAAGAGTTACATTATCTACCCTTGGGTCGTTCGAGGGCCTTGTCACCATGGCCCCCCAGTTCTCATGAAATGGAAGGAATATCTCTGGCGTGTCCTCGGCTGTGACTATCTTGTACTCCGTTGGTATCAACATCGTTGTAGCGTTGAGCAACGTAGTCTTGCCACTGCCCGTAGGCCCATAGAATATTATGCCCTGCTTGTTAGCAACGGCTATCCACAGCAGGGCCCCGATCAGCGGATCCAACGTCTTAGACCTTAGCAGCTCTATCAGGGTGAAGGGCTCAGCCCTGAACTTCCTTATGGTGAACTGAGAGCCATGCCTGGACACCACGTCTAAAACCATGTTAACCCTGTAGCCCTCCTTCTTAAGGACCCCCTCAACTATGGGGGTCGCTATGGAAGGCTCCCTCCCGCTCCTCACGCCTAACTTAATTACAAGCGAGTTTAGCTCGTTTGGGTCCCTTACTACAATGTTAGTGGTCAACCACTCGTACTTTGTGTGGAACACAAATATCGGTATTCCCGCTCCATTACATGATATGTCCTCTATGTATGGGTCCCTAATCAGAGGGGTCAGAGGTCCATAACCTACGACGTCTCTCGCAACGTGGTAGGCAACGGCGACCACCGCATCCTCTAGGCCCTGCGGCTGCACCCTGCTGCTCTTAGGCAGTATCCTTGACATTATGGATGATATTATAGGGGGGCCTAACCTAACATACCGCTTAACGTAGTCGAGCGCGTAAGGCTTGAGTATCTCAAAGGCCTTCTCAAGGCTGTCAGCAGACCGCAGCTGGTCTAGGAGCTTTAAGTCATGGGAGACCCTTAGCATCAGGTCCTCATATGCCTTCACCCTGACCTCCGTGCTCAGCTGGGGCTCAGTGACTTCATAGTACCTCTTGCCCTCAGTATCCTCGTAAATAGTTACAGTGACTACAGGGTTGCCTATAACCGTATAGGACTCCAGTTGCTTGGCAGCCGTCAGCGTCTCTGCAGGTCCTCTGCCCTTATCTTCCCCGTGCTGCTCTTCCTGAGACCCCACGGTGGACATCTGCATCTATCTTTGTTAATTTATATTAGAGACTTTTAAGCATTTTAAAATAGGGGCGCCTGCTATCATTGAAGCTCCTCCTGAGCTGGTAGTACTTAAGGGCCTTGTTTCATTAACGCTCTTTTGCTGCGGACGTCATCCTCGGTCAGGAGGACCCTGAGTGTCAGGCAGGCTGAGGTCTGAGAAGGACAGAGCCATAAAGGAGGCCCTGCTGAGCCAGATGAGGGGCAAGGTGCCGCTAGATGACGTCATTGAGTGGCTTTGGGATGACTTCGGCATCAGGGCGTCGCCTGACAGCTGGGACAGCGTTGAGCGACTGATAGTCACCAACAAGGAGGTCCTACCCCAGGACGTGGCTGTTTTCATGATAGACGAGGGCATAATGCCTGACGAGGGTGCCTGGGATGCAGTCCCTGTCCCAAGAGGTCTGCGAGGCGCTAAGGCTGGTAAAGAGGATAACAACAAGTGACAGAGGGGGCACCCCTGGGTTTAGCTCGTGGCATGTGCTTGAGGCGCTTCGAAGGCTGTCCAGGAACGAGCTCGGCAGGATAGCCCTTAGCTCAGAGCTAGGAATAGGCGAGGCCTCCTCTAAGACGCTGCTTAAGAGGTTGGCCAGGGAGGGCCTAGTAGAGAGGACTAGGCTTGGGCACGTCACCACTGACAGGGGCAGAGCGGTCATAGGTCTCATTGACAGCGTTCTAAGGGTCTGCGAGTGCTCCATACCAGGGCAGAGGGACCTGGACATGTGCTATGTAGGCCTTGCGCCGACCGAGCCGCCCACCAGCATAGTTGACGTGTACAGGCTTAGGGACCTAATAGTAGCTGGAGGGTGCAACGTCGCAGTTGTCGGCTTTAAGGTTAATGACAGCGTTGGGTTCCCCGGCCTTCCCGAAGATATAGAGGGCGCCATAAGGTCTGCGGTGGCTCAGTCCCCATGTCTGCCCCCAGGCGGCAGGGGCGCCATAATAATAGTTCCCTCAAGGTGCTTAAAGGCGCTGGTTAGCGGCATCCTCGAGCTGCTATACACCTCGTGTGCGCCTTAGCCTTTGCGCCGGCCACGACGTGTTAACTCCCCAGTATACAGAGGCCGTCACTTGTAAACGCCGCTCAGGGCCCGTATTACCTGCCCTAATCCTTGGAAACTCCGGCAAGACCATAGTATGAGGTGGGGCCCTTGAAAAGGGACAGCCCGGCTGCTGACATCGACGAGCTGCTAAGGGAGAGAGGGGGTCCGCGAAGCAGGCTCGTGGACGCCATGTTCGTGCTCCTGCTGGCAAGACCTATGAAGGCCTCAGAGCTGGCGGGGGTGCTTAACAAGGAGCCGAAGTACGTGTCAAGCTACCTCTCGTACTGGAGGTCCAGAGGGTACGTCGACTATGACATGGGGCTATGGTACCTTACCCCTAAGGGCGAGGACTACGCTAGGCACGTGGCAGAGTCGCAGAGCGACCAAAACTTTAACGAGTTCGTAGCACTGGCCCAGAGGCTGCTCTCCTCATCTATAAGCCAGACAAGAAATGACAAGCGTAGGGTCCCCCAGGAAGATAAGGCCAGTGGATCCCAGTCATTAATTGCCAACTTAACTAGTTCTGCAAACAAGAGATCACAAGAGAGCAGGGCCTCCATCGCGGCCTGCGCCCTCCAGTCGCTAAAGGACGTGTTGAGTGACGAGGAGAGCGAGGTTGTAATGACCTTGTTGTCGCACTTCACGAAGTACGGCACGACCTACATGTACCTTGACCAGCTCGCGGAGAGGCTGAAGGCTGACTACGAGTGGCTCCTGAGGCGGGCCAGAGACCTGCAGAGCAAGGGCATAGTCTACATCTACACAGACCCAAGGCTTGGAATACGCGTAGGCTTTTCCAAGAAAGTGAAGGAGGTCATAAGGTCCTGCCAGCAGTAGCGCTACTACTTCTCGCGCTAGTTATTATTGATCGCAGGCCTGCAGGCCCCGCGCTCCTAGAACAGCCTTTAATATTACTGTTTGTATAATGGATACTGTATTACTGGTCACAAGAAACTAGACAGAGCCGCGACCAGCTCTCTTGTAGCGTAGTAGTAAGAACTGTCAGACCCGCAGCCTCAACGGAAAGGTTTGTATACTGGGGAGTTAACAACTGTCAACAGGCCCTACTAACTACAAGGTCACCATTTCTGTAGTGGCCTGAAGGTCTAGGAAGGTGTGCACGGCCCTCTGCAAGTTGAATGATATTTATTGAGGTATCCTCCTTAAAAACTCATCATTAGAACTTCATTAGGGGAACAGGTTGTCACTGAGCGAGCCAGGTAAGAACATTAAGGGCAATGATGAGGAGGAGATCTCGCTGCTTAAGGAGCGGGTTAGGTACCTGACCCAACTTAACATGAACCTGGAGAAGGAGCTGGAGTTCTATAAGCAGGAGCTGAACAAGCTCCTAGATACGCCTTACATAGAGGCGATGGTGCTTGAGGTGCTCTCAGACGGGAGGGTCGTAGTCAAGAGCTCGACAGGGCCTAACCTAGTGGTCAAGGTTAGCTCCAATGTAGACATCAGTAAGCTGAGGCCTGGCACGTCGGTGGCGCTTAACAATAAGGGCTCTGCCATAGTAGACGTGTTGCCCTCTATACACGACCCGCTGGTAGAGGCCATGGAGATAGAGGAGAGGCCCCAGGTCACATTTAAGGACGTGGGGGGACTTGAGGCCCAGATCCAGGAGGTCTATGAAGTAGTTGGCCTCCCCCTCACGAAACCAGACCTGTTCAGGGAGGTTGGCGTTGAGCCCCCCAAGGGGGTGCTCCTCTACGGCCCTCCGGGCACGGGTAAGACCCTGTTGGCGAGGGCCCTAGCCGGCGAGGTCAAGGCAACGTTCATAAGGGTCGTGGCGAGCCAGTTCGTCAACAAGTTCATAGGCGAGGGCGCAAGAATTGTCAGGGAGGTCTTCAGGCTAGCCAGGGAGAGGAGCCCATCAATAGTTTTCATAGATGAGCTGGACGCCATAGGCTCCAGGAGGGTTGACATGGGAACTAGCGGCGACAGGGAGGTTCAGCGCACCATGCTACAGCTCCTGGCAGAGATGGACGGCTTTGACCCGCTCGAGGGCGTCAAAGTGATAGCTGCCACTAACAGGATAGACCTCCTGGACCCCGCGCTCCTGAGGCCTGGCAGGTTTGACAGAATAATAGAGATACCGCTGCCCGAAAAGAAGGGAAGGCTTGAGATATTGAAGATACACACAAGGAACATGAAGCTAAAGGACGTGGACCTGGAGGAGATAGCCGCCATGAC
>CAYFFU010000001.1:0-1483 GCA_964342665.1 uncultured Desulfurococcales archaeon | reverse complement strand
AGGCGGGCTTCTTTGCAATAAGGGACAACAAGGCCTATGTGACTCAGGAGCACTTCATAAAGGCCGTGGACAAGGTTAAGAACAGGATGGAGAAGCGCAGACAGCTCCTGGGAACCCACATATGACGTGCGGGCCCGCAAGGGCCTAACGCCGACTTCAAGTTAAGGCGCGGAAGCCTTAAAGGCCTTTCCCATTGCCATTTTCCAAGAGCTCCATTATGTACTCGGCTATAGCTTTAGCTACAGGCACGGGCACGGCCTCCCCTACCATGTTATACTGAGAGTCTCTGCCCCCTAGGAACACGTGGTAGTCAGGGAACCCCATAAGCCTGGCCTGCTCTCTAACTGTGAGCAGCCTGTCCTCGTAGGGGTGCAGGAACCTCGAGGAGCCCATCACCGTGGGCGCCGGCAGCCTTGGGTTCAGCCTTATGAAGTTGCGAAACCTCCTTGAGTCAGCTCCTTCAAAGGTTATCATAGCGCGCCCCCACCCAACCCTCGAAGCCTTCCTCTCAAGCCTCCTGCTGAGGGGCTGGGGCTGGTCATGGTTAGGGGGCCACGCTGAGCCGGGCTCAGGCAGGCCGCTCAGAGCCTCTTCGACGGTCACGGGCCTAGAGGTCCTCGGGTTCAGGGGAACGTTGGACACGAAAACCCTGACCCTCTCGTTAGCAGCCCCGTACTTCTCAGACCTCATGACGTTGAAGTACACCCTGTCATAACCGTTCCTCCTCAGTTCGCCCTCTATTACGCTTCTTATGGGGCCCTCGGCCACGCCGCTAACGTTCTCTATTACAAAGTACTTAGGCTTCAGCTCACCTATGACCCTGATAGCGTGCAGGTAAAGCTGTCCAATCGGGTCGCTCAATATCCTGTTTATTGGATCCTTCATGCGTAGCCTGTTGGTAGGCGTGAAGGGCTCGCAAGGAGGGCTCGCTATAACTACGTCAACGTCCCCCCTTCCAAGGCCTGAGACGTCCCTTATGGTGCGCTCGCTCACGCCCTTTATGTCGTCAGCTATAAGGTAGGTCTTTGGGAAGTTCGCCTTGTACGTCTTAGCTACAGGTGGGTCGTTCTCCACCGCCGCAACTATGTTGAAGCCTGCGAGCTCAAACCCCCTTGAGAAGCCGCCTGCCCCTGAGAAGAGGTCAACGACTAAATAGTTGCCTCTCATCCTCTGCTATCTCCTCCTCGAGCATCTTGACCCTTCTCTCCAGCGCCTTGACGTACTTCTCATTATTATCAGGGACCAACATAGAGCCACACTTCTGACAGGTGAACTGGTACTCATATGCGTAGTCGAACGTATACCTAGTACCGTCCTTAGGGCATATGTAGAATTCGTTAGACTTCTCGTACTCAAGTCTCATCTTTAGCTTCTCGAGAACCTGCTTTTTGCGTCTGAGAAGGGCCATGTCAGCGTCACGAGGATCCAGGTACCAATAATATCTTGTGGCGCCGCTCTCCGGATGTTTTCCACGCCTGTAGGA